>JANRKT010000113.1:0-8108 GCA_033763355.1 Chitinophagaceae bacterium
CAGTTTGCCACCATCAACCAGATGTTCATACGCTTATTTGCATTTCTCATACCTTTTGGAATGCTGAATGAATTTCATAAACTGGGCGGATGGATGGTGTGGTTAACAGTACCCTTCAGTGTGATTGTGGCCTGGATATTTATGGCCATGGAAAAAGTAGGCGAAAGCACAGAGAACCCTTTTGAAGGCGGTGCAAACGATGTGCCCATTACTGCATTGAGCAGGACGATTGAAATTGATTTAAGGGAAATGCTGGATGAAAAAGATTTACCGCCTGCAATCCACCCTCTGAATAAAATTTTAATGTAGTGATGCCAAGGAAAAGAAAAGTTAGCCACGAATGAACACGAAATACACGAATATATCATTGCATAAAACCTGCCACGGAAACACGGAAAGATATTTTTAAATCTTGCTGCTTAAACACAGAACAATAACTTTTGTGTTTCCGGGGCAAAAAATTTAACCTATGTCAGAAATCAGAAACGAAAATTTTCCATTGAGGGAAGAAACGGATATCATTCTTGGTATCTGCATTGAGGTGCACAAACAACTGGGTTTTGGTTTTCTTGAAATTGTTTACAAAGATGCTATTGAATATGAACTTGGGCAGCGGAAACATTTTTACGAAAGAGAGAAAGAATATGAAGTTCATTATAAAGATGTTATTCTCCGTCATAAGTTTTATGCAGATTTTATTATTTTCGGAAACGTTATCCTGGAGGTTAAAGCCAAAGACGGAATAGCCGACGATGATATGGCAAGAACGATTAATTATCTTAAATGCCCTGGTTGCAAAGTGGGTCTGATCGTCAATTTCGGGAGGGCCAGGCTGGATATTAAAAGAGTTGTTTTCTGAAGATGTGTTCCCAAAAGTGCCTTTGCCACATGAGAGCAAGAAAATTCCGGTTGCTCCCCATAAGTTTGGCAGGGATTGCGATGTATTTTAAACATGCTATGGAACGGTAAAATTTTTTCCGTGTTTCCGTGGCAAAAAAACAATACATGAAGAAGAAAGAAAAGCTTAGCACCGTAAGACAGTATTACCCCAATGCATTAACTACACTTGATAGAGTAAAGAGGATATCTGACATCATTGTAAGGGCACATGAAATGCCGGGTCAGTTTAAAAATGAGCGGGGGACGCCAACACCAGCATTAACTTTATTTATAGTCAAAACATCAAAGCCCCCCTCTCCTTTTGGAGAGGGGTTGGGGGTGAGGTTTTATTGCGCCAGTGAAATATTTACCTGCACACCCGCCCTTGTATTTACCAGCGGCGCTGAACTGGAGATGTAAGGGTTAACGCGGCGCTGGTCGAAATACAGTTTCAATCTCACCCGGTTGCTCATTACATAATCTATAGAAGGCTGAATGTTGATTACTTTCTGGCCACCCGTGGCAAAGGCATTCGCCTGGTCGAGACGGCTGTTGGAATACACATCATCCCTGATGCTGAAATCAAGCTGGAAACTGATGTCGTTCTCTAATTTATTCGTAGGCTCTTTCTTTCCTATCTTAATCTTAAATGGCAATGTAAAACCCCTCTTCCTCCACCTTGCACTGAATACATATTCTGTTCCGCGTACTTCTGAGAGCTGGTAATCTATCAGGCTTAAGCTGAGCTGCCTGCTCTTCTTGTATTCAAAACGACCGGAGAACTGCCCGGTTGTGGCAAAGTCAATTGATATCAGAGGAGAAAACTGTTCACTGATGCTGATGTTGGGTATAAGGAAATACGGAACAAAGTTGCCGGATATGGTGTCAATAAATGAAGGATAACCGAGGAACAAAGAATCCTGGTACAGCAAAGCAGAATTAAAACTGTTCATACTGAGTGTACTGTTATAACCATGACTGATAGTAAAATTGGTGAAAATTTTATCCAGCGGTTTTATCCTCGTTAAACCATTATACGTAATACGCCAGTTGGGCTTTGGCTTGAGGGATGAATAAGGGTTGGCCTTTACAAAATTTCCATTGCCACCAGTAAGCAAACTAACGCTGTTGGGATCTTTGTTGGTATAAGCAGCAAGAAAAGCAGGTATCAGTACTTCCTGTGCATAACGTCCGTATCCTACATAATACCCGTCCGGCCCTATTGCCCCGCCATTGTAAGGGTTTTTATCTCCCAGCCTCTTTGAAAGGATGAGCCTGTTATTTTCAAATGTTTTAAAAGTTTCACTGATCTGGTTGGGATCAAATTTTTTAAACAGGGTCTGGAATGAAATATAACTGATGCTGAAACCGCCTGCTGAATAGGGGTTCAGTTCGCTGAAACCACTGCTGCCGGTTGTATCCTTGAACAATGAATTGTAATTTTTATTGAGGGTTTTATCCATGTTAATGTCAATGGTTAAATCCCTTACCGGTTCCAGTTGCGCAGTAAGGCTGATGCGCTGGTCATAAGTCTGGCGGAATAAATTATTGAGCAAAGGGTCTTTTGTAATCAATCCTTTTGCTGCCGCACGTTTCAGCCAGTTGCTGTCTGGCTGTTTACCGAATATAAAATCAAAACCCGGTGCATTGCTTTTCCAGTTCTGCCCAAAGAACTGCGTGCTGTCAACATATCCGGGTAAAAATGTTGAAGCGCCCTCGCTGTAATTTAAACCTGCACGTTTAACTGATGTAAGCAGTTTTGCGAATGCTTTGGCAACACCGGTTAATTGCGGTTCTTTTCTTTCCCGCTTTACTTTTCCTTTTTTGTTTTTCGCTGTATCTGTTGCAGCAACCGGCGGTGGTGGTGGCGGCACAGCAGCAGCCTGCTGGTCAAGTGTGCGCAGCAGTTTTGATTTTAAATAGAGTTGTGTAAAGTTCAGTTCTACATTGGCTACTTTCTGGTTGCTGTTCTGTATGGTATTGCCAAGACTTACTACCAAACGTGAAGCGCCAATCCATCCATAAGTGGTTTTATAACCCAGGCTTGCTGTTGTCCAGTCAAGGAAGGGGAATTTGGATGTGGGAAGATTATATGTAAAATCAGTGTTCTGGTTATACAATGTGTTTCTTCCCCCTTTAAATAAATTCTGCCTTAATGAATCTTTTTTTGTTTTGTTATCAATCCTGCCAAATGGCTCATCAATACGTGAATTATTGGTGGCCTTAAAATCAATATTAAAAGAACGGGTAAGGTCCCAGCGCATATTATAGATACGGTCAAACACAAAATACTTGTCATAGGTTTCAGGTATTTTGTATTGGCCGCCGCCAACATTTCTTGGTCTTATTGCACCAAACTGCCTTCTCAAATCCCAGCGTATCCCAATCAGGTTGGGATTGGGGTTAAGGTTGAAATCCCTGATAAAGTCAAGCCATTTGGTTTTCGATTTAATGCCCTGCTTCAATGGTTCCCAGTATTTGGGCTGGCTGTTATACGTGTAACCGATACCGCCCTGGTATTTTTTTACTTCGTTGTTCTCAATAAGCGGGTTGTGCTGTTTTGTAACAGTATAGTTGTAACTGAAATCAAAATTGGAAATGCTCCACAACCTTACTTTCTTATTAGGATCTGCAGATTTGCGGACATTGGTAAAGTTGATGGTTTTTATGGTGGTAACATCTATCGCATCATTCCTGATAGAATCTCTTTTATCTGGGAAAATCTTATACTTATCTTTTAACTTAATATCAAGATCATAAGGGTCATACTCAGGCGAACTGATGGTTTGTGAAAAGCTGGCATAAAAAGGTATTTCAAGCCCCGCCTTTTTAGGAAGCAGTTTACCCAGCTGAAGATTGGCAGCAGCATCAAACTGTATGAAATCATCACGGAACCTGTCATTAACCCTTTGCTCCAATGTACCAAAACCAATAGTATGCATACCCCCGGATAATGAAAACGTACCCAAATCAGAAAGCTGAATATTCACCTGTCCTACTGCCGCATAACCTCCCTGCTCATTTAAACCTGATAAACGAAGTTCATTGATCCATACCTCTGTGCACAATGCCCTTCCTGTACCGGTTGTTTCTTTCAGGTTTTCAACGCCAACTAAAATCCCCCTTACTTCGCCAAGATTGGGATTGCCCACTAACGAATATGTTTTCCCGTTAATTACCTGCCTGTAAATACTTCCCGGCGGTGCGGAAGCAAGGTTCCTCAATTGTTTCATACGCACCAATACACCCACATCAATATCAAGGTTGTTTGCCTCAGGCCATATTACATTTTCATCGCTTGTGCCGAAAGGTGTAACTTTTAAGGGATACTTAATTTCATAAAAGTTACTGATGAAATCATTTCCTATTCTTACCACAGCATAAAGTTCATCATCATTTAAATTATTCGGGCCGCCTGAACTTTCTGCATGTATAAACATGGAAACATTTTTATACTGGCGCAGGTCGTAATTAACTGTTTTAAACACGCCCCTTGCCTGCCCATCTTCAAGGTTACATATCACCATGCTCAATGCCTGTTCATTCTGCAGTATGTTGATGCCGCCATTGCTCAATGCCTGCACCCTTTCAATACCGGGTGGTATGCGGTATGGAATGGGTATGCGTTTATCATTCTCTTCAATGTTTGCTGCTGAAACATTAAAGGGGGTTACACCATTCAGGTCAACAGGTTTGTACATTCCTGCTGTATCAAATTCGTAAGTAAACCTCCTCCAGTTGTTGCGTACCAGTTCCAGTTTGGCAAAGCGGAGTGTAGTTGAATCTTCAAAATCTGTAAGGAACATGCGGATGAAGCGGATGGATTTAAAGTCGGGTATCTTGCCCACTTTGGTATCGTACTTGCTAACAGGCACACGGAACTGGTACCAGGTCTGGCTTTCTTTTGTGCCATCAGCCAGTGTAACGCTTACCAGTTTCCTGTCCACAATAAAGTTCTGCCCAACCTGCATTGCAGGATCGGCAGATGGTTTGATCTGTACACGATACTGAAAATATTCTTCCGCTTCATTCAAAGTATTGTCCCGGTTCAGGTCTTCATTATCCGGGTACAATGTAAATGCAGATGAAAATTCAGAACCTGCTGTTGCAACAGGTGAGTTACCATGCGGGTTATTGAAATGCTTGTACCTCCCAAGTATCCCTGTTCCTGCCTCATTGTAAGAAGCATCGCGGTAATAACGGAAATTATCGTTTGACGGATCAGCCAATGCATCCTGGTAAACTTTTGAACCTGCACCAAAATTATTTCTCAGGTTGCTGAGATAGGCAGCCCTTACCGTTGCTTCTGCTGAATCCTGTAAACCATCGAAGCCTACATCCTGGTAAGGCCTGTCGGCGGGATCGTTACTGAAAGCCTGTGTAACCTGTATGGGGTTAAGCGGCGCTTTACCCCATGTTGATGTAATGTTAGGAGCAGGTATGGTAGGCGTTTCAATTCCATTTTCATAAAACCTTCTTGAATCTTTCAGCACATCTTCAGAAATATTTCCGAGGTTAAAATACAATGTGCCCCCCTGCGGGTTGGTATTTTTAATAAAAGGGTCGAGTATCCAGAATTCGATAAACTCAATATTCGCTGTTTCAAAATCGGTCTGGTCAATGCCCCTCATAATGCCACCCCATCTTTTACGCGGATTGGTGAGCTTTCCGTTGGCGTCAAGATTTGCAACACCATCTTCATAATTATAAGGGCCTTTGTCTTTAGGATAATAGGAAAGATCAAAAGTTACCAGCTGGTTTTGTCCGAAATCGGGTGTTCGTTGCGGAAATATTTCCTGTTGCGATACTGAACGTACACGGGGATCTGATAATTCAGTAAGGTTGCTTTGCAAAGGGTTATTGGGGTTTTTTCTTTCCTGCAGTATAGGTTCAATATTATACCATGCTAATTTTGACCTGTTCTTTCCGTAATCAAGGCTGTTGAACAAATCCGCTTCCGGGAACAAAACATTGCCATTAACGTCTGTTGCGCCTTTGGGTGTTGATGCCAGCGTCCAGCTTATAAGCGGAAACCGTAAATCAATGCTTGCCTTGGTTCCTTCAAAATCATCAATATAAATCAAACCGCCGCTGCCTTTGCCAATTTGCGGTGCATGTCCCGGTTTCATTTGTGCAAATTCGCCAAATGCATTTATTGATGACATGCCATTGGGGGTATAGAATGGTAATTTATCCAGCCATTTGTTCAGTCTTGGAAATTCATTCTGGTAATTGAAGTCAAGACCCATCATGGTATTGCGGATGGGGTCGGTACCATATTCCATTTTGGTAAAGAAGGGCCTTTCGCTCAGCCTTACAATTGTTCCGCCGAAAGATAATTTTTTATTTACGAGATAATCCCATCGCAAACCAAGGTATGTGCGCTGCTGCACGCCGAAAGTAGCATTGTTTTCATAGTTTACATTAATGGGTATGCCAGATTTTTTAATGGCTTCATTAATGATGCGTACACTGCCCGAAACATAATCAATGGTGTAATCCACATTTTCCTGCAGTACCTGCCCGCCTGCTGTAACTGTAACTGAACCCTGCGGGATATTGAATGCATTCAGTGGTATGTCTCCGTTTGAACCACTTGACCTTGCCGTGCCCCGCATAATAAAGCGGTTGAGGTTGGCATAAGTTTGCGCAATGGCCTTTATGGTATCGTATAATGGATAGTATAAATATTTCTGTCTTAATGAGGGGTCTGTTGTAAAAGCGTAATCAAGGTCATGTCCGAATGGTTCAAGTATGGGAAATACAATGCGGCTCTGATTGGAGAAAACGGTATAGCCTTCCACATAGTCAAACACCCCATCGGGCTGGGGGTCGTTCTGGTTATTTAACCTGTCGAGATTTAATAAAGTAATAAGCGGGATACCTGCCTGGTCGCCTTCGGTAACATATCTTTTTTCGCCACCGCCGGGTTCCTGGTATAAAATATTAAATTGAAAATCCTGCCGCTCCAATGATCCGAAACCGAGAGAATAAACATTCTTCATCATCAAATCCCAGATGGGCAAAGCAGTACGTTGCGATGTGGCTTTAAGCAATTTCAGGAACAATACTTTCTGCACGCCTGAAGTGGAATCCACAGGCACATCCTGCGAAAACTCACCAACCTGGTAAACCCTTCCGTTGTAGGTATATTGAAAGGCAACGCCCAATACTTCATCAGGCTGAAGCGTGACATTGAGTGAAAGGAAACCCAATTGCCGGTTAAATATATACTGTGTTGAGTCCAGTTTCCTGGCAAATGTTTTTTCAAAATCCTGGATAGGCTGCAGGCCCAGACCGATAAGTTTGTTTACAATGGCTGCAGGGTTACGGCTGTTGGGGTCGCCGGCAAGTTTCTGATAGAGATCATTAGACCCATTAAAAGGCAAAGGTGAACTAGTAAGCGGGTTAATAACCGGCGGTTGCTGATACGGTTGGTTTTCTGCAAGGTCCATCAAACCCACCACATCCCTTGTTTCAGTTGTTGCCCCTGTCCTGTTGGTAACCCACACCTCCAGGCGAAGAATCTGAACCTGTGAATTGATGAAGGGCAGGTTCTTCATGGCATTGTTATATTCCTTGCGGAAATACTGGGTTAAAAGAAAATGGCGGTTCTCTTCATATTCATCTGCTTTAATGGCGTACTGCGTAACACCTGAACCGCTCTTTAATGCCACCGATTGCCGTTGCGAACGCTGGTTACCAAATACACCCGTAACCCAGAACTTGCCGAATTGCATTTGAGTTTTAATACCAAACAATTGCTGTGCGCCGGGTATTAATGTGCCCTTGCTGGCAAAATTGGTGTTACCTACTTCCACCCTTTTTATAATCTCATCGTCTGTGCCTGTGTAATCAAGTTTTAGCTGGTTGTCAAAATCAAAATTGGCAAGGGTATTATAACTGATGGGCATTTTGAGTTTATCGCCGATATTACCGATAACATTGATGTTGGCCGCCATATCAAAATCAAAGCCGCCATTCCTTCTTGCCCTTTCAGGTAAAGTGGGGTTCTTTACGTTTTGCCCCTGGTAACCTGCAGTAATGTTTACTTCCCCCTGCGGCCGGATATCAATCTTACCGTTTCCAAAAAGCCGGTTGAATAAATCATCGCCTGCATTGAGCTTTGGTTTTTGCAGCTTCCGGTTTAATAAGCTGAGGGTATTGGCCCTGTTGCGGAAGTAATCAGCTTCTGCCTTGCGGGATTGTATCCGCATGTATTCATCAAA
>JANRKT010000114.1:0-6563 GCA_033763355.1 Chitinophagaceae bacterium
TACTTCATACCTCCCTTCCCTTTACCCATACATCTCTTCCTTCAAACCCTTCACCCTTTCATCTTCAAGGTATTCATCAAATTCCATCAGGCGGTCAATGGCGCCGCGGGGGGTTAATTCAATTACCCTGTTGGCAACAGTTTGCATAAAGGTGTGGTCGTGACTGGTGATGAGCACAATGCCTTTAAAGCTGGTCATGTTTTCATTAAAACTTTGTATGCTTTCCAGGTCGAGGTGGTTGGTGGGCTGATCGAGGATAACGACGTTCGGGTTTTGCAGCATCATGCGGCTGATCATGCAGCGCACTTTTTCACCACCGCTCAATACGTTTGATTTTTTCAGGATGTCATCTCCGCTGAAAAGCATCTTGCCCAAAAACCCGCGGAGAAAAGGTTCATCAGCATCGGTTACATGAGGGGGAACAAACTGCCGCAACCATTCCATCAGGTTAAGGTTGGTCTTAAAAAAATCACTGTTCTCCACCGGCAAACAGGCTTTGGTAACCGTGGTGCCCCATGCATAAGTTCCTTTATCAGCTTCCGCTTCGCCGTTAATGATATTAAAGAAAGTGGTAACAGCCAATGGGTCCCTGCTCAGCACTGCAATCTTATCTCCCTTGTTAAGGGTAAAGGTTATATCACTGAACAATACGCGGCCATCAACTGATTTGGCCAGTTTTTCAACAGTGAGTATCTGGTTGCCCACTTCACGCAGCGGCTGAAAAATAATGCCGGGATATTTCCTGTAACTCGGTTCAATTTCTTCAATTGTTAATTTCTCCAAAGCTTTCTTACGGCTGGTAGCCTGTTTGCTTTTGGATGCATTGGCGCTGAAACGGGCAATAAAGTCAAGTAATGCCTGGCGTTTCTCTTCTGTTTTTTTATTCTTGTCACCAATCTGCCGGGCCATCAGTTGCGAACTCTCATACCAGAAAGTATAGTTGCCCGTAAAGATTTTTATTTTCTGCCGGTCCACATCGGCTACATGTGTACATACTGCATCAAGAAAGTGGCGGTCGTGGCTTACAATTAAAACAATGTTTTCATAATCGGCCAGGAAATTCTCCAGCCAGCCAATGGTTTCAATATCCAGGCCATTGGTTGGTTCATCCAGTAACAAAATATCAGGGTTGCCGAATAATGCCTGCGCCAGCAATACCCTTAGTTTAAGGTTGGAGGGGATTTCTTTCATGAGGGATTGATGGTATTCTTCCCCCACATGCAGCTCACTCAGCAAAGTGGCCGCATCGCTTTCTGCAGTGTAACCGCCTATCTCACCAAATTCACCTTCAAGTTCTGCCGCTTTCATGCCATCCTCTTCTGAAAAATCAGCCAGTGCATAAATGCTTTCCCTTTCTTTCATGATCTGCCACAGTTTGGTATGGCCCATCATTACGGTATTTAAAACCGTATGTTCATCAAACTCAAACTGGTTTTGCTTTAATACTGCCAGCCTTTCACCGGGTGTAATGTCCACTGTGCCTTTATTAGGTTCAATTTCACCGCTCAATATTTTCAAAAAGGTACTTTTGCCTGCTCCGTTGGCGCCAATAACACCATAGCAATTGCCTTTGGTAAAGTTGAGGTTCACCTCTTCAAATAAAACCCTTTTGCCATAAGCCAGTTTCAGGTCTTTTACACTGATCATTTATTACTGTTTTTTTGAAGCCGCAAAGGTACATTAATACGGGCCACAGAATACACAGATTTTCACAAAAAGAAACTTGTGCATTGATTTCAGTCAACCGCTTGATCAGTGCATGTCATTTATTTTCAATCTGTGTTAATTTGTGTAATCTGTGGCAAAAAAAATCCCGCCTCTTATGAAGCGGGATTTACTTATATACTCCCCTTTAGGGGATAGGGGTTTAATAATCCATTCCGCCCATTCCTGGACCACCGCCGGGGTGAACATGGGCTTCTTCTTTCTTGGGTTTATCTGCAACAACACATTCAGTTGTGAGCAGCATACCGGCAATAGAAGCTGCATTTTCCAGCGCTACGCGGCCAACTTTGGTGGGGTCAATTACACCGGCAGATAATAATTTTTCATATTGCTCAGTGCGGGCATTGTAACCAAAATCGCCTTTGCCTTCTTTTACTTTCTGCACCACTATGGAACCTTCAACACCTGCATTTTCTACAATCTGGCGGAGGGGTTCTTCCAGTGCACGGCGAACGATGGCGATACCGGTTGTCTCATCTTCGTTGGCGCCTTTTAATTTCTCCAGCGATTCAATAGCACGGATATAAGCTATACCGCCACCTGGAACAATACCTTCTTCTACAGCGGCACGTGTTGCATGGAGGGCATCATCTACACGGTCTTTCTTTTCTTTCATTTCAACTTCTGTTGCTGCGCCAATGTTCAATACAGCTACACCACCGCTCAGTTTGGCGAGGCGTTCCTGCAATTTCTCACGGTCGTAATCAGAAGTAGTGGTTTCAATCTGCGCTTTGATCTGAGAAACACGGGCAGTAATATCATCTTTCTTGCCTTTACCGCCAACAATGGTGGTATTGTCTTTGTCAATAGTTACCCTTTCAGCTTTACCGAGGTAAGTGAGGTCAGCATTCTCTAATTTATAACCCTGCTCTTCGCTTATCACCAGGCCTTTTGTAAGCACTGCAATGTCCTGCAGCATTTCTTTTCTGCGGTCGCCGAAGCCGGGGGCTTTTACAGCAGCTACTTTCAATGTGCCGCGGAGTTTATTTACAACCAGTGTAGCAAGCGCTTCACCTTCGAGGTCTTCAGAAATGATAAGTAATGGTGCGCCCTGTTGTGCTACTTTTTCGAGGATGTGGAGGATGTCTTTCATTGAAGAAACCTTCTTATCATAGATAAGGATATAAGGGTTCTGCAGTTCGCACTCCATCTTATCTGCATTGGTAACAAAGTAAGGGGAGATATAACCACGGTCAAACTGCATACCTTCTACCAGTTCAATATGCGTTTCAGTGCCTTTTGCTTCTTCAATGGTAATTACACCATCCTTGCCAACTTTCTGCATGGCTTCGGCAATCAGCTTGCCGATAGCGGCATCGTTATTGGCAGATATAGAAGCAACCTGCTCAATTTTTTTATTGTCGTTTCCTACAGTTTGTGATTGTTTTTTGAGCTGTTCAACTACCACATCAACAGCTTTATCAATACCACGCTTCAGGTCCATCGGGTTGGCGCCTGCAGCCACATTTTTCAGGCCTTCAGTAATGATAGACTGTGCAAGCACCGTTGCAGTAGTGGTACCATCGCCTGCCACATCAGAAGTTTTAGAAGCTACTTCTTTTACCATCTGTGCGCCCATGTTCTCAATGGGGTCTTCCAGTTCAATTTCTTTTGCAACTGTTACACCATCTTTAGTAACTGAAGGGGCGCCGAATTTTTTTTCAAGAACCACATTACGGCCTTTGGGACCGAGGGTTACTTTTACAGCATTGGCCAGAATATCCACGCCACGCTTCATTTTGTTGCGGGCATCGGTATTAAAAAACAATTGTTTTGCCATAAGTGAATGATTTAAAAATTTGAAAATTGAATTTTTTAGGGAGTAAGGGGCTGCTGAATTGTGTTTTTACCACTGGTAATATCAGCCGTATAAAATTTATACTACCGCTAAAATGTCGCTTTCCCTCATAATAAGGTACTCGCCGCCGTCAACAGAAATTTCTGTTCCGGAATATTTGCCATATAAAACAGTATCCCCGGCTTTTACGCTCATGGGTTCATCTTTTTTCCCTGGTCCGGCGGCTACTACAGTTCCGCGTTGGGGTTTTTCTTTGGCAGTATCGGGAATAATGATACCGCCTGATGTTTTTTCTTCAGCAGGAGCTGGTTTCACAATCACCCTGTCATGCAATGGGGTAATGTTGAGCTTTTTGGCCATAGTGTATTTGTTTTTTAGAAGAAATAAATAAAAGAAGTATGAATCCGCACCCGGCCATCTGACATGCAGATTTCGGCAGCGGGCAGCAAAAGTACACGATTTTTATGCCAATGGATACCAAAAGCCATTTTTTCAGCTTAATAGTTAGAGATGACAGTTCAGCCATCTTTTCCACAGGCTTTTTCACATTTTGTTGTGACAATTTTTCACAATATGGCCAAAGCCGGTTTGACCTCCATGGTAACCGGTTAACAGCAACTGTGATTTTGCGGGGCCACGAAAATTCAATAGGTTTGCGGCCGCTAAACCAGCTCTTTCCGATGATCAGCAGAAGAAATATCCGGGTTAAAGTGATGCAGACGCTGTACACCCTTGAGACTTCAGAAAACAACCTTAACGGAGAACAGTCTAAAAAAATACTCGAGAACCATCTTGGCCAGACCACCCAGTTGTTTGTTTACCTTGTTTACTTTTTAACTGAAACGGCACGTTATGCCGAGACGGATGCAAGGTTAAAAGCCGCAAAACACCTGCCTACAGAAGAGGACCTTCACGTAAATACCAAAATTGCCGGTAATGAAGTTTTATGGAAAATTATTGAAGAGCCCAGTTATGTGCAGGCCGTTAAAACCTGGAAACCTGAAACAATGATTGATCATGAACTGGTTAAAAAAATTTACCAGCAGCTTACCGAAAGCCCGGAGTACATTGCCTACATTAATACCTCAGGCCGGGATAAAAAAGAAGAAAGAAAAATATTTGAATTCATCTTCAGCAACCTGATGCTGCCCAATGAAGATTTTATTGCCCATATTGAAGAATACTTTATACACTGGGATGATGATGCCGAAATGCTGAACCTGCTGATGCTGAATTACCTCCAGAAACCGGGTTCCTATAATTTCAGGCAACTGGTGGGGGAAGAAAAAATGCAGTTTGCAAGAAACCTGCTGCAGACCGCACAGGATAAAAAGGAATATTGCCAGGAACTGATTAAACCAAAATTAAAAAACTGGGACCCGGACAGGATTGCGCTGCTTGATATGATTATTATGAGGATGGGGGTTTGTGAATTCCTGTATTTTGAAACCATACCTACAAAGGTTACCATTAATGAATATATTGACCTTGCCAAAGAATACAGCACCGCCCAGAGCGGCCAGTTTGTGAACGGCATTTTAGATAATATTCATAAAGATTTGCTTGCAGAAAAGAAACTGCATAAAGTGGATTTTAAAAAACAGTAGTTTTGTAACCCCTATACATTAAAACTTATGAAACAGATTATTCCCGTAGTACTGGTTTTTCTGGCAGCTGCATTTTTTATAGCCACCTGTCAGCAAAAAGATAAAGCAAAGGAAGGAGGCCCTGCATTGGCCAGTGTTAATACCCCTGCTATTACGGCAGAAGCAAAACCCGTTACCACCATTCAATGGTTAGACTCCTCAAAAAACATTGGCAGGATTACAGAAGGAGAGAAGGTGGAGATCACTTTCCGGTTTAAAAATACCGGCGACAAACAGCTTGTGATTAATAACGTGATGGCATCATGCGGCTGTACAGTTGCTGAAAAACCTGAGAAACCCATTGCACCGGGTGAAACGGGCATAATCAAATCAGCCTTTAACAGCACCGGCCGTGTGGGAAACAACCATAAAACCATTACCGTATATGCCAACACTCCAGAGGCTACGCATACAGTGGCATTTGATGTGGAAGTAGTGGCGGCAGCAGCAAAAAATTAATTTAACAAAACATAAAAATGATGAACCTGAATTTAGTTTTATTACAAGCTCCCGGGGGTGCCGGAACAATGCAATTCCTCTTGCTTGGGGGTATGATTCTTGTGTTTTATTTTTTTATGATCCGTCCGCAAACACAAAAAGCAAAAAAAGCAAAGCAGTTCCAGCAAAACCTGCAGAAAGGGGATAAGATTGTAACCATTGCCGGCATACATGGTACGATATATAAAGTAAATGACGATGGCACCATACAAATGGAAACAAGCCCCGGCAGCTACATGAAAATTGAAAAAAGCGCCATCAGTATGGAGTGGAGCATGCAGCAGAGCAAAGAGGCTGCAGCGGCTGCAAAGTAAAGTATGAGGTGGACCGCATTTAATAAACCCGGAACTGTTGATTGGTTCCGGTTTTTTTATTCCTGCTTGTTCCATGTTCCATGATACAGGTTACACCTCCCTGTAACCTGTAACAATAATTATTCTTAACTTGATTTTTTTCCTCATGCTCAGGATCGGTCTCACAGGCGGCATAGGCAGCGGCAAAAGCACTGTAGCCAGGGTATTTGAAGTACTGGGCATACCTGTTTATTATGCAGATGAAGCCGCCAGGCGGATGATGAATGAAGATGAAGAACTGAAACAACAGATCATTCAGCTTTTTGGTGAAGAGGCTTATGCCGGTAACAAGCTTAACCGTTCTTATATTTCTTCGGTGGTATTTAACGACAAGGAAAAATTAAACCAACTGAACGCATTGGTTCATCCTGCTACCATAAGGGACGGTGAAACCTGGATGAAAAAACAAAACACAGCATATGCTATTAAAGAAGCCGCTTTGATTTTTGAAAGCGGTACGCATGAACACCTTGATTATGTAATTGGTGTTTCAGCCCCGCAACCGCTGCGCATATTGCGTGTAATGCAGCGGGATAATGTGAG
>JANRKT010000115.1:0-4765 GCA_033763355.1 Chitinophagaceae bacterium
CCAGTTCATTATTTTTTCGCCTGAGCGTACGCGGTATTTATCGGCGCCGGGTGTGCATGACAGTTCGGGGTATGATGCAATTGCCGCAAGGCTATGACCCGGTATATCCACTTCCGGCAGGATGTTTACAAACCGGTCTGCAGCGTATTGTACCAGTTCTTTAATATCATCCTGTGTATAAAAACCGCCATAATTTTTTGGTTCATCAGGAGCGGGTGGTGAAAAATTACCGAATGTGCCCGTCTTCTTTACATTCCACGCCCCCACTTCTGTAAGTTTTGGCAGGCTTTTAATTTGTATCCGCCATCCTTCATCATCCGTTAAATGAAGGTGAAGCAGGTTGTACTTGTACTTCACCATATTGTCAATAAAAAGTTTTACATCTTCCTTTGTAAAAAAATGCCGGGATACATCAAACATCAACCCCCTCCAGCCAAAGCGGGGATAATCGGTAATATCAGCACAGGGTGCTGACCATTTTACATTCTCAACTTTTTTCTTCCCCTCTGTTTCCCCCGGGAAAAGCTGTAATAGTGTTTGCACGGCATAAAACAAACCTGCCGGCTGGTTGGCACGCATGATAACTGAGTTGGGGCTCACCTGTAACTGATAACCTTCTTTGCCAAGGGACGGGTCGCCGGCGGCATTCAGCATAAGATGTATGTTGCCTGAATTGCCTGGTCCATCCGGGTTATCTTTTACCATAATTTTATAACCGGTAGGGGCAGAAAGAGATTGGGAAAGATAAGCAGCTATCCGTTTAACATCTGAATTGTTTCCCGCTACCTCTATAAAAGAATTATTGCCAAGCGTAAATGACCCCTCCAATATTCTCATCTTCGCAGGCTGGGGTACTACGGCAACTGTATTTTGCTGGGCGAAGACATTTGAACACAGGATGAAGCAGGCAATCGCTGAATGAAGTTTCATAGCTGAATATTTAAAAGCGAAAATTAAGTAATCCCGGCTGATTGATAAAACACCCCCTTTCCTGAGGCGAAAGCAGGTAAAAGTTTCTTAAAAACGGACTTCCCGTTTTCAGACAAGGTTGTATCTTTCCGCAAATAATTATAGCATGAAGAATGTAATTATACCCATTGACTTTTCTGATACATCTTTTAATGCCGCACGTTATGCCGCACAGATGCTGGCCGGCAGAAAAGATATGAATGTGATACTGTATCACATGTTTGAAAATGAAGAAGATGCCGGCACAAGCGCCACTTATCTTGAAAGCCTGAAAAAAGAATTACACAGTAAAGGTGTTGCCAATGTAGAATGGGTAAAAGAACAGGGTGATGACCTGATTGACAGCCTGAGCCGCCTTGCATATCAGAAAGCTTCTGCATTTATTATTATGGGTATTACAGGAAAATCCGCCATAGCACAGGTCCTTGTTGGCAGCAATACACTTAAACTTGCTGATGAAAATGTATGTCCTGTGCTGATTGTGCCCGCCGATGCAACTTTCAGGGGGATAAAAAATGTTGTTTTCGCTTCAGATTTTGAGAATGTTGAACTCACCACACCTGCAATACACCTGAAACAATTTCTTGAAATTTTTAAACCTAATCTTCATGTGGTAAATGTGAACAGCGAGCAATACATCTCACTTACTGAAGAATACGAAGAAAAAAAAGCTGCCTTAAAATCCATCTTAAGCGAATACAAACCGATATTTCATTTTATCCGGCTTTACAATGTTGAAGAAGCCATTAACCAGTTTGTGGAAGATAAAAATATTGATGTTATCATAACTGTTCCCCATTACCACAGCCTTTGGAGCCAGATATTCGGCAGCCACACCAAAAAACTGGCTTACCAAAGCCATGTTCCTGTGCTGGCAATACATGAGTAATAAGTTGCAGGCAACTTTCCCGGGCGGGAAATAGCCGCATCATTTTTATAACCGGTAGTTTGTTTAATTCCTTTCATCCCAAAACCTTTTGCTGGTGCGGCCATTGTATTATCTTTACACATTGTGAATTCAGGCCCCCGCACTTCAATTAAAAATAAACTGAAATGAAATCTCGTTTTTTATTGTTTCTCTTAACAAGTATTGTATCCCTTACCATTGTTGCACAGCCCAAAGTAATTAACCAGGCTATTGTAAAAGCTAAAACAGAAATTACTTTTCCGGACAACATGAATACCGGCGGTTCACCCGGTGAAGGCGACAGGATGGTGATGATTGGCGGCCCCGGCGGCATGGAAGCATCCACTACCATTTATTATAAAGCTGATATGACCAAAATAGAAAGCACTTCTGATTTTGGGAACAACACCATCATCACCGATAAAAAAAATAAAAAAACCACTACGCTTATTGAAGCCATGGGGCGCAAGACCGGTTTTTATTCAACTGATGAAGACCAGAAACAAATGGAGGCCAGGATGGATTCGGTAAGAAAAGCAAGGAGGGATTCGCTTGAGAAACTTGGCCTGCCCATTGCCCAACCCGTACAGCCCGATATTGAATACAGCGATGAAACCAAAAAGATTGCAGGCTACACCTGCAAAAAAGCTGTTATCAGAACAAAGGGCAGGAATGGTGAGGTAACCAATGAAACAACAGTGTGGTATTGCCCCGATTTTAAAATGGGCGAAGGTTACAGCATGAGCGGCGGAAGGGGCGGAATGATGGGCATGCTCGGCGTAAACGGACTTGATAAAATAGAAGGCTTCCCCATGGAATACCAGGCTGAAAGGCGGAATGGCATGAAGGTTCACATGCAGGTAACCAAAGTGCAATTGGAGACTGATATTGCCGATACTGTTTTTGAAGTGCCGAAAGGTTACGATATTAAACCCCTTAAAGACGTACAGGGCGACCCCGGCCGTGTGATGTTCAGGATGGGCGGAGGGAATTAAAACGCTGCTAAAAAATAATTCCTGTTACTTACTTTTTACCGGGTTTTAAAAAATGTGCCAGCAACTGGTGAAAATGATGTGTGCCTTTTTCACGGGTTACAGAATACCGGCCTTGTTTGTAAAAGCGTGAATGAATGCCTTTCTGCACCTGCTGTACAATTTCTTCATCCTCATGTTCTACTTTATCAAGATCAGTGCCGGCCCCGGCATCACGCAGTTCTTCTTTCCACACATAAGTCAGAAAAGATACTTTTGTTTTATTTACCGCAAGGGGCTGAACAACATTTACCAATAAACCCCAGGGGTAAAAATTAAACATCATGTTGGGGAACACCCAGAAATAATAAGCGGCTACTTTCTTGCCGTATTCAGGTGATGAGGCCGGAAGATCAAAATAATTACCACCGGTTTTACTGATGCCTATCTGCACACTTGAAAATGGGAAAAATAATTCAGTAGCGTAATCGCTGAAATCAATTGCTGCATTTAACCCTGAATGAACAAAGGGAATATGAAAGCCCTCAAGATAATTTTCACAATACAAAGCCCAGTTGGCATTAATGAAATATTCTTTTGAAAGACCGGGCCTGTAATGAAATTCTTCCAATGGAAGAAAAGCTGTCCTTTGCATCATGTCCCTGAAAAACATTTCGGGCCTGTATTTTTTATTGAGCGATGTAAACAACAGCTTGCCCCATTTAAATAAAGGCAACTGATGGAGGTTGTCATTTTCTGAGGGGAAGTCTTCTACTTCTTTAAACTCGGGCATTGACCTGAACCTGCCATCCAGTTGAAACAGGCGGCCGTGGTATTTGCAACGGAGGTTGGTTACTTTACAGGGTTCATATACAAGAAGGTTGCCGCGGTGGGTGCACACATTTGAAAGGCAATGGATTTTTTCTTTTTCATCCCTTGTTAAAAGCAAAGGTTCATTTAGGTAGCCTTCCAGTAAAGTGAAAGGGTGGCAACTCCCTTTTCCCTTTATCCTGTCCGTATCGCCTGCAAACTGCCATGACGAAGCAAATATTTTTTCTTTAAATAATTCATACGCTTCGGCTGAGGTATATACATCAGTGGTGATAGTTTTAGCCTTGGCAATATTTTTATTAACTGAAAATTTTGACACAACGGCAAGATAAGGTTTTGAAGTTTACCATCATGCCGGAAATGTTAATGAAATTTTGTATTGCAATATTTGCCGTGTTGCATAAAAGTTGCAATTCCCTGAAACAGGATTCCTCAATCTGTCACATTTTCCTGATTTTTGCTTTATTAAATTTTTTATGGTATGAGTTTCATCAACGCTAAATTTTGTACTGCCTGCCTGGTTATCCTGTTTATTTCTGCATGTGATAATAATTCTTCACAACAACTTGCAGAAGGGCCAAAGTTTCAACTGACGCCTTCTGATACTTTCTACTTTAAATCATTTGTTGATTGCAATATGGCTGAAGCATGGATTGGCGATACCTTGCGGATCTTTCCCGGCAAATATGGCGAAGACCCAGTATGGGGTTATTCACATGAATTAAAATTTGCTGATGGGAAAAATGCAGATGAAGCATTCTTAAGGCGGTTTGAAGAATTCAAAGAACCCGTTATGCCGCCCAATGCCCCTGTAGGCAAAAGCGGTTTGCATGGCGCTGTATGGTTTGAAACCGTTTACCAGCTGCCCGAAGATAAAACAGGTAAAACTTTATATGCTTTATATCATAACGAAAACTATCCCTCCACTTTACCTTTTGACAGCGCAACCGGTATTGGCTATATTGATTACCGGTGGCCCCAGGGTTTAACGGGGCCGCAGTCGCCTGCTGCGGTGTGCCGTATCGGTATTATGAAGTCAGTTAACGGCGGGCATAGCTGGGAAGACAAAGGCATTGTACTGGAAGAC
>JANRKT010000116.1:0-8405 GCA_033763355.1 Chitinophagaceae bacterium
CTCACCGATTTAAAATGCCATAAAAAAGAAATACTGGAACAACTCCTTATTCTCCTTGCACCTTATGCACCGCATGTAAGTGAAGAGCTGTGGCAGCAACTGGGCAACAACGGTTCAGTTTTAGATGCAACATATCCTGTGTTTAATGCAAAGCATGTTGCAGAATCTTCTAAAGAATACCCCATCTCCGTTAACGGAAGGGTGAGGACGCAACTTAACATAAGCGTTGATGCTTCGCAGCAGGATGTGGAAGAGATGGTACTTTCCAATGACGTGGTAAAGAAATGGATGGAAGGAAAACCTCACAAGAAAATCATTTACGTAAAAAACAAAATGGTGAATGTGGTGGTGTAAGTTTAAAATTTTAGTGTGATTAAAGATTTATGGAATTATATTGATTTTGAATCTCAAATATCAAACGTGATATATGAGAAATATTAAAATTGCTACCACTATTTATTTCTTAATATTCGTTTTGGCATGCCTAAATACAGCCTCTCTTTTTGCACAGAAAAAAATCGAACGACAAGATTCATGGTATGAACAATTACAAGCGGGAACAGTTTCAATAGGTTGTTTAGATAGCATCAAAGGAAGGCTAAGTAATAAATGGTTTAAATATTACAATATTATTGGAACCGGAGTAATATTTTATGTGAAAGATAAGCTTGGTGTTTTACCAGTATTGGTTACGGCAAAACATGTTATTCAAGACAGTAATAATAATTTTATTGATTCCATTCGGATACGATTTTCAAATGACGATGATTTATCTGTGTTTGATTTTTGGGGTTACAGAATAACTTTGAAAGATAAGAAGAGTATAAATTTTTTTATGCTTCCAGATTCGACAATTGACTTAGTCGCTATTCCTTTAATTTTTGACTCTAAGCCTAGTGTTAATTTCAGTGTTCCTGCCGCAGTCCCATACAGATATTTTCCCACTAAGAATTATTATTATGAAGGTGCTGATATAATTGTTTTAGGATATCCGGGTGCTGTGGGGTTTAATTATTGGACTAGGGCTCTTTTGAGGAAAGGTATAATTTCGTGGGTGCCCAAAACAGAATTGGCTAAGAGAAAGTTTTTGATTGATTGTAATGTTTTCCCCGGTAATAGCGGCGGTCCGGTATTTAGTATTCCAAATTATATAACTACAGATACAACTTTGGGAGGAGAGGTTAAATTTCTTGGTATTGTTGTCGAAAGAAGATTTAATAAAAATAAAGTGTATCAGAGTAAAAGTAATATCCCATTCAGGGATTCTGCAGGAACAGAAATTCTTTCATTAGAGTCAATAGGAGTTGGAGTTGTAGAGCCGGCAGAAAATATCTTAAAATTATTGGAAGAGTTAGAAAAAGTGATGAATAAATAAATTAGTAAACAGGTGCTCTCCAAAGTCGGAGACTTTGGAAAGCTTATGTTCTTTCCCGACTGAGTCGGTGGTAGAACATAATTATATGCGAAGCCGGAGACTTCGCACAGCCATATGAAAACTTTGTGTATTCGTGGCCAAACAGGTAAACTCATTTCTGCAGCCCAGCAATCTCACCAAATTCATCTGAAAGTTTGGTGCTCAGTTTTTCAAAAACGGGAAAGTATTTCATATACATCTCATGGTCTGCTTTTTGGGGTTTGTATGAATCGGGTAACGTAACAGTTTGCGCCGCTTCCTCAAGGGTTTTATAAATTCCCATGTCAGTTGCGCACAATAAAAATGCACCAAGGCCTATGCTGTCTGAATTTTTCCTGAGGTTAACCGGTTTATTAAAAATATCAGCTATCATCTGTGAACAGAAAGGAATAGAAGCGAAGCTACCGTTTATGGAAAGGCTGTTAATGGTGCGGTGTTCCTGCAGCGTTTTGCCAATGCTGTAAATTTCATACAGTATCCCTTCAATGGTGGCCCTGATGAAATGTGAACGTTCGTGTTTGATGTTCACGCCAAAGTAAACGCCTCTTGCATTTGCATTCCATATCGGCGCCCTTTCGCCCAGCAAATAGGGAAGGAACAATAAACCATCCGAACCTGCATGGATTTTTGACGCTTCATGTATCAGGTCTTCCATGCAGAATTCGATATCAAAACGATTTTTAAAATCGCCAAACTGTTTGGTAAACCAGTCAAAAATAATTCCGCCATTGTTGGTCGGCCCGCCCGAAACATAAAATTTTTCCGTAAGCAGGTAATTGAAGAAACGTTGCTTTTCATCCTGCAACACCTGTTTGCCCGCTACCCTTACTGCGCCGCTGTCTTCAATAGTAATAACAGCTTTTCCTTTGCCCCATACGCCTGCGCCCAATGTAGCAAGGCAGCCATCGCTTGAGCCGGTAATAATTTTTGTTGAGGCAGATAATCCAAGGGAGGTTTGGTATTCTTTTCGCAGTTTACCGGCCGAATAAAAAACGGGCACAAGGTCAGGCAGCCTGCCTGCAGTAATGCCTGCAAAATACAGTGCATCGTTTTCCCATTTTAAATTATGGATATTCATCAGGCCGGTAGCAGATGCAAGGCTGTAATCAAGTACATACTCCCCGGTAAGTTGTTGTATGATGTAGGTTTTAATGGCAACGAATTTATCCGAAGCTTTAAATTTTTGGGCATCGTGGTCTTTTATCCAGGCAATTCTCACCAATGGCGACATGGGGTGTATGGGAGTGCCTGTAGCTGTGTACAATATTTTACCCAAAGGATGTTTCTTTAATTCCTGCGCTTCTTTTTTGCCCCTGTTGTCGGCCCATGTAATGGCATTGCCCAGCGGTACACCTTTTTTATCAATGGCCAGAACGCTGTGCATGGAAGCGCTGAAGCAAATGCTGCGCACTTTGTATTTTTTACTGTGTATTTTTTCAGTAAGAAAATTTTTCAGCACGTACAGCATGGTAATGAAAATCTGCTCGGGGTCCTGCTCGCTGTAATCAGGTTCGGTATGAAAAGTAGGGTAGGACCCTTTCATGGAACCAATGATGTTGCTTTTTAAATCAAAAGCAAAAACCCTTACTGCATTGGTGCCCAGTTCTATGGTAATGATACATTCCATAATATAAGATTTACATTAATCGTTGAGTATATTTTTTTTCCTGAACTCGCTGGGCGTGTACCCGGTGAGTTTTTTAAAAGTGGTTGAAAAATGCTGTGAGGAATAAAACCCCGTTTCCAGTGCAATCTCCGTTACATTGCAGTTTTCCCTTTTAAGCATTTTAATGGCTTCGGATATGCGGATGTTGATCAGGTAGTTCAGCGGTGAAAAGCCGGTGTATTTTTTTACCCTTTCATTAAAAGCTGTAGTGCCCAAACCTACCAGCGCCGCCATTTCTTCAACCGTCCATTGGTGGTTTAAATTTTTCCGGAGTGTTTGTTCCAGTTTCATGAAGGTTTGGGGAAAATCCCTGCCGGGGTTGTTTTGCCGGGTGAGTTGCCGTGTAAGCAAAATAAACAGCTCATCAATTAAATGATTGGCCCTTGTGGCATAACCAATTTCCTGGTTTAAAATTTCATGTTTAATGTCAAGTAAGATGTTCTCTGCTTCGCTCAGCCGCAACAAAAACGGGGCATGGTCCA
The DNA here is from genome assembly GCA_033763355.1 of Chitinophagaceae bacterium. Lineage (GTDB taxonomy): Bacteria > Bacteroidota > Bacteroidia > Chitinophagales > Chitinophagaceae > JANRKT01. The sequence continues at coordinate 3,563 of JANRKT010000116.1, forward strand.
TCATGAGGATTTTCGCGATGGTAAAACTTTCGGTTTTAGAAAGGCTGCTCCATTTACCGAATAACAATGTCTTAGAAAGGGGGTCAAACTTTTCAACCTGCAGGTGTATCCATGAAAGTGTGCCAATATCAAGGAACCCTCTTGATCCGCCGAACTTCTGCCCGGGTAATATCATGGTGATGTCGCCGGGGTATAAAGTAAAATGCCGGTCCTGTATGGCCCATTCAAATTTCCCTTCCGTAATGCAATAGATGCGTATGCTTTCAGTTGCAGCAGGGGGCAGCGAATTGAGTTGTATGGAATAATTTTTTTTAAGTGCAAATTCAACGATGTGAGGAAACAACTGCAGTTCCCCTGACCGGCCCTGTTGTAAAAAAAACTGGTTCATTCAATACATCATTGATGGTTAAATGTACAAACTGTTGCATTATGAAAATAAGAGCCCCTTTTATGAGGAATAGCTGCAATTAACCATAGGGGTTGTTCAAAATTCATCGCTGGTATATTTTGGAAGTTTTTGGCCGGGGGATTGGATATTTTGTGTCAGTTTAACGATTGTGTTTCATTTATAAAACCAGCTGCTATATGAAAGTAAAACCTACGCCGGAATATTTTCCGTCGCTCCTCAAATCATTTTTTTCAATTCTTTCCTTCCTGTTTTTTTCTTCGTGGGCTTACAGCCAAACTGTAACAGGAACTGTTTCAGATATGGCCGGTAAAAGAATGCCTGCTGTAAACGTAATGGTTAAGGGAACTTCAAGGGGCGTCATTACAGATGCTTCAGGACAATTCAGCATAGAAGCGGCCTCCAATGCCACGCTTGTATTCAGCAGTGTTGGCTATGCCACCACGGAAATACCTGTATCAGGAAGACAGGTGGTTGATGTGGTGCTGAACATTGATTCAAGGAACCTTGATGCAGTGGTGGTAACTGCATTGGGTATTACCAAAGAATCAAGAAGGCTGGGTTATGCAGCAACCAATGTAAAGACAGATGAACTTACCGTAAACCGTTCACCCAACCTGATGAATGCATTGCAGGGAAAAGTTGCGGGTGTAAATATATCAGGGCTGGGTACAGGCCCGGGCGGAACTTCTAAAGTACGTATCAGGGGCCAGTCTTCTATTTCAGGGCAAAACAATCCTTTGATTGTTATCAATGGTGTGCCAATTGACAATACCAATTTTGGGGTAAATACATCGGCCGGCGGCGCAGTAGGCAATGATAACGGCGCTATTGCATTAAGGGGTGGCGGCGTTACTTCAGACGGAGGTGATGGTTTATCAAGCATTAACCCCGATGATATAGAAAGCATGACCATCTTAAAAGGCGCCCCTGCAGCGGCATTGTATGGGGCCCGGGCAAAAGATGGTGTGATTATGATAACAACAAAAACAAAAGGCCGTGGTAAAGGAATTGGCGTAACATACAATGTGAATTACACCAATGAAAGCCCGCTTGATTTTACAGATTATCAAAAGATATACGGCCAGGGTGAAAATGGCATCAGGCCCACAACCCCCAATCCCACTTCAGGCCAATGGTCGTTTGGTGAAAAGTTTGCGCCGGGTATGACGCATGTATTATTTACTAACCTTACGGTTCCGTATGTACCGCAGGGCAGCCGCATCAAAGAATTTTACCGGAGCGGCCAAAATCTTACCAATACCGTAACCATGGAAGCAGCCGGCGACAAAGGCGGCATACATCTTTCACTGAGTAACATGAACAGCAAAGGTATTGTGCCCAATAACAGTTTTAACCGCAAAGGCATGAACCTCGGTTTCAGTTATGATCTGTCGGAGAAATTCAGTTTCAGGGGCAATGTTAACTATACAAGGGAGGAAAACAAAAACCCGCCCAATATAGCCAACCAGGATAACTCCATTCCTACTACTATAATGGCACTTGCCAATTCAATGCCATTGAGTGTGCTGAATGCAAACAAATACAATGCTGCAGGAAACGAATACATCTATTCACGCTTTATGAACCGTACCAATCCTTATTGGGTACTGGCAGAACAGTTTCACAATGTAAAACGTGACAGGATTTTTGGAAACATTTCAGTAAAGTATAACATCCTTCCATGGCTTTTTGTACAGGGACGGTTCGGACAGGATTACTGGTCTCGTGATGAAGATTATAATAATTTCCCCACTGGTCATGCTTCAAGGCCTGCAGCGCCTGCTGGTTTTGTAAATGGTGTTTACACGCAGGACTCCCGCCGTTTCAGGGAAACCAATCTTGATTTTCTGGCGTCTGCTACAAAAAAATTCGGCGCTTTTGATGCTACACTTACAGGGGGCGGTAACCAGATGAAAAGGCGGTCAGACCTCAACAGTGTTCAGGTAACAGATTTTGTTATACGGGGGCTTTATACTGTTCAAAACGGCAGGGCCAAAGACCCCATTTATGCACTTGTTGAGCAGGGTGTAAATTCTCTGTATGGTTCAGGAGAAGTATCGTGGAACAGGACTTTGTACCTGAATGGCACATTAAGGAACGATTGGTTTTCTACACTGGCGCCTGCAAACAGGAGTATTTTATATCCTTCGGTATCTGCCGCATATATTTTTTCTGAAACGCTGCCCAATATTTCATGGCTGAACTTTGGCAAACTAAGGATAGGTTATGCTGAAGTGGGAAGTGATTCTGATGTGCAGCCTTATGCTGACCAGTTGTTCTATGGTATCAATTCCAATCTTATTAATAATCCTTCAGGAACGGCGGTTCCTGTTGGCGGGCCAAGCGGAACAACAGTACCCAATCCCAACCTGAAACCCATGCGCATTGCTGAAACAGAAATAGGTTTGGAATTAAGGATGTTTAACAACCGGGTAACCCTTGACCTTGCCGGTTACAGAAAAATAACAAGCGACCAGATTGTACAGGCGCAGATTTCTGATGCTTCAGGATTTGTTACTACAAATATAAACAGCGGTAAAAGCCGCAACCTCGGTTTTGAAGTACTGCTTGGCCTTGTTCCTGTACAGGGCAAAAATTTTTCATGGGAGTTTACAGCCAACACTTCTTATAATAAAACAAAAGTGCTGAGCATAATAACTTCTAAAGCCGGTGAAAGGATTACAACCGGCACGCATGTATTTAATGGTGAAGTAAGGCATGTTGTGGGGCAGGAGATGGGACAGATAGCCGGTTTTGGTTATAACAGGAATGCAAAAGGGGAGAGGATATTTCTTGCCAATGGTTTGCCACAGCGTACGCCTGACCTTGTTTTGTTTGGAAGCGCTTTGCCCAAATGGGTAGGTGGTTTTTTAAATACGTTTACTTATAAGGGCATCCGCCTTTCAGTACTTATTGATTATAAGCTGGGCAATAAAGTGCTTTCCGGCACCAACTTTAATGCTGTTCGTCATGGTTTGCATAAGATGACACTGGAAGGAAGAGAAGGCGGAGTAACCGGCAAAGGAGTAAACCTGAGCGGCGGAACAAACACTGCAGTAGCCCCTGTTCAAACCTATTGGGAACACCTCAGGTCGCAGGCGCTTGTTGAGGCAGTTGTTTACGACGGCGGGTACTGGAAGTTGCGCCAGATAACCCTCGGATATGATTTCAGCAGGTTTGTTCCGGCAAAATGGCCTATCAAGGGAGTTAAGCTTGATTTTGTTGCCAATAATGTGGCCATCATTAAAAAATGGATTGATAACATTGACCCCGAAACTTTCGGTTACAGTTCCGATAATCTCGTTGGCCTGGAATCACCCGGCCTTCCTTCTACCAGGGGCCTGGGTTTTAATTTAAACATTAAATTCTAATACGGCGAATTATGAAACGAATACTTAATTATATCCTGGCTGCTTTTGTGTTAACATTCATTTCTTCATGCGATAAAAACCTCGATGACCTGAATGTAAACAGGACCAGCCCTATTGCTATTGACCCGGCTTTTCAGCTCAACAATGCTGTAATCAACATCTCTTTCCCGGTGGGCACATTGGTTTATGAAATTGGTATTGTACAGCAGGTAATATCTCCCAATGGCGGCGTACTTGCCGGGGCTAACTTTAACCAGGACAACAGGGGCCTTGGCGCACCCACATGGGTAAATTACTACCGCAATGTAATCAGGAATACAAATGATGTTATTGTAAAAACCAAAAGCGCTGCCGACAGGGCCAACCTGTATAATATGGCCAGGATATTTCAGGCCTATACTTATATGGTGCTTACAGACAGTTACGGTGATGTTCCCTTTACTGAAGGCGGTGCAGGTTATACCGAACAGGTGTTTTTTCCCAAATACGATGCGCAGCAGGACATTTATAACAATATTATTAAAGAACTTACCGAAGCATCCGCTGCATTAAATGCATCCGGAAAAATAGAAAGCAGCGATATATTGTACAGCGGAAACATTGCACAATGGAAAAAATTTGGCTATTCATTATTGCTCAGGGCGGGTATGCGCCTCAGCAAGATTGATGCAACAAAAGCACAGGCAACTGTAACCGCTGCAGTAGCTGGCGGTGTAATACTCGCCAATGCAGATAATGCTTTAATGAGGCACGACGCCAATTACCAGCACCCCATTGGCAATACGCTTAACGGTACTGAAGCAGCTAATTTTTATCTTACCAAACCATTTGTTGACTATCTGAAAAATACAAATGACCCGCGGTTACAGGCTATTGCCATACGTTACGTGGGTGCAACATCCGGCCCAACACAAACTGTTGCCAATGGCTCCACCAATCCGGCTATTCAGATAGGAATGCCAATGGGCAAAGACAATGGTACTGTTGTTCCGGCTGCAGCTGCTGATGGCCTTGCCAGTTTTTACGAATACAGCCAGGTTGACCGCAGGCGGATTGTTAAAAC
>JANRKT010000117.1:0-5728 GCA_033763355.1 Chitinophagaceae bacterium
AAAGCCCGTGAAGATTTTATGTTTGTTATGGCAAAAGAGGGCACATGGATAAACCTGCCCCAGTTGCCGGGTATAAGTTTTAAAACCCTTGCTAAAAATAACAAAGCCGGATACGTTACCTTTTTGCTTAAAATGGATGCCGGCGCCATATTGCCATCACACCATCACAGCCACGCAGAGGAATGTTATGTAATTGAAGGCTCCATCACAACAAGGGGCAGGCAGCTTGGCCCCGGCGATTTTCTGCATGCCGAAGAGGGCAGCGACCACGAACCCATACGGGCTGAAAAAGAAAGTATGGCGCTGCTGGTTGTTGCAGAGGCGGATTATGATTTCTGACCCCGGCCTGACTTGCTCAGATAACTTCTTACCGGTTTTATTTTAAAAAATAGCCGAATATTTGCAGCGCCTGTTTACAAGGGCATTTTTCATGCAGCAGGAAAAGTATGTAATGTTCAGTAACCGCCTCACCAAGGTTTCCCGTCATTTATCAAAACAGGCGAAACGGCAGCATATTACCTGCTACCGTATTTATGATCATGACCTTCCTGAATTTCCTTTTTGTATTGACCGGTATGAAAACAAACTTTCTGTAGCCGAATACAAAAGAAAATTTGAGATGGCCGGAGCTGAACACGAAAAATGGCTGAATGAATGCCTGGGAATAATGAGTTTAGTTTTACAGGTACCGGAAGAAGATATTTATATCCGTGAGCGGCAACGTAAAACCAGCCGCCTTGATCAATACGGGAAAATAGGAGAGGAGAAAGAATATTTTGTTGCAGATGAAGGCGGGCTGAAGTTTAAGGTTAACCTGTCTGACTATCTTGATACCGGTTTGTTCACTGACCATCGCATTACAAGGCAAATGGTGAAAGAACAATCAAAAGATAAAAAGGTACTGAACCTTTTTTGCTATACCGGTTCTTTTTCCGTTTATGCGGCGGCGGGAGGGGCAAACGAAACCGTAAGCATTGATTTATCCAACACTTATCTTGACTGGGCAAAAGATAACCTGCAACTGAACAACCTGTACGACCCGGCAATGCATCACTTCATTAAAGCTGATGTGTTGCAATACCTCCCGAAATTGCCTGACACGTATTTTGACCTGGCAATACTTGATCCCCCCACTTTCAGCAACAGTAAAATGATGAAGGATTTCCTGGATATTCAGCGTGACCATGTAAAACTTATAAATGATACTTTAAGAACATTGGGGAAAGGAGGGGTTCTTTATTTCAGCACCAACTACACAAAGTTTGTTATGGATGAGGAAAAAATAAAAGCTTCTGTGATTAAAGACATTACAAAGGCTACCACGCCTTTTGATTTTGAAGGAAGGCTGAAGAGGTATTGTTTCATGATTATAAAATAAGATTGCTGTAGCAGTAATACTATAATAAAAAAAGTTGTTCAGGTTAACTGGGTTTCCATTTGATGTTGCAGCCGATGCTGGGTCTTTGCCGTTCAGGAACCGGCTCTCCTTTTATGAGACAGTCCAGGGCATTGCGGATGTCTTTTCCTGTAACAGGAATATCATTTCCCGGCCTTGAATCGTCTAACTGCCCCCGGTAGGCAAGGTGCAGCTCTTTATCATAAATAAAAAAATCTGGAGTGCATGCTGCATCATAAGCTTTTGCCACATCCTGGGTTTCATCGTACAGATAGGGAAAAGGATAGCGCAGTTGTTTTGCGGTTTCTTTCATCAGAAGCGGGCTGTCGTCAGGATACTGAATGGCATCATTGGAACTGATGGCAACAAAGCCGATCCCCTTGTTTTGATAGTCATTGCAAAGTTTTACCAGTTCAGTGTTTACGTGCTTTACAAAAGGGCAATGGTTGCAGATAAACATAATCAATGTGGCTTTATCTCCCTTTAATTGCTGTAATGAAAGGTTTTGGTTACTGATGGTGTCACGTAAAGTAAAAGCGGAAGCAGTTTTGCCCAGCGGTACCATAAGAGACGGGGTGCGTGCCATAGAACAAAGGTAATTGTGAAATGCTTTTAAAAATAGGGAGTTCCTTTTTTTGGTTAACCGTTTGCAGGTAAAATTATATTCCGGTAATTTCATTTACTGAACCAATCATTTGTTTGTATGAAGAAAATAATCAAAAGAATAGCTTTATTGATTTTGCTAAGTGCACTGGCCTATGGCATTTACTATTTATGGGTTTCATTTCCCATCATCAGCGGCTATGGAGCAAAAAATCTTTGTTCCTGTGTTTTTGTGGCAGGAAGGAATGAAGGACAGGTAAAGCAGGAGGAGCTTGGTTCATTCCCGTTAACACTTGGCAGCTTTACAGTAAATTATAAGGATTCATCTGTTACCGGTAAGGTATGGGGCATAGCTGAGCAAAAGGCCATCTACAGGAACGGGTTCGGTTGCACATTGGTAAACGGTTTAACCGAAAAGGAAATCCGTTCACAGCAATTCCCGGATTTATCTTTTCCTGCATCACACGCCGATACTTCTTACTGGCCAATGGGAAACCGCGTTTATGATACAATAATAACAGGGTTGAAATTGGATAAGCTTAAGGCCGCTGTTCAAAACGCATTTACTGAAACAGATACGACAAAATTAAAACGTACCCGTGCAGTAGTGGTGTTGTACGGCGGGCAGCTGGTTGCAGAGCAATATGCGCCGGGTTTTACAAAAGATACAAGGCTGATGGGTTGGTCAATGAGCAAAAGTTTAGCAGGCACATTAGTCGGAATGCTTGTAAAACAGGGAAAACTAAAGGTTGACGGGCCTGCCCCAGTGCCTGAATGGAAAGACCCGAAAGACCCCCGCCATGCCATTACACTTGAAAATTTATTGCAGCAAACCAGTGGTTTGGATTTTGAAGAAAATTATGGCAGTGCAAGCGAGGCAACCAACATGCTTTTTAAAAGCGCCGACATGGCGGCTTATACTGCGCAGCTTCCTTTGAAAGAAAAGCCAGGAACCAGTTTTTATTATTCCAGCGGCAATTCCAATATTCTTTCACGTATTGTACGGCATACCACAGGCGAAAAAGAATATCATGCATTCCCCTATACTGCCCTGTTTCATAAACTGGGCATGTACAGTATGATCATAGAGCCCGATGCATCGGGGACATTTGTGGGTTCATCTTACTCCTATGCCACAGCAAGGGACTGGGCAAGGTTTGGATTGTTTTATTTACGCAATGGCAATTGGGCCGGGGAGCAATTGATACCTGAAGATTGGGTAAGGCGGATTACCGCTTCAGATAAAGCCAACCCGCGGAGAAATTATGGTTACCAGTTCTGGCTGAATGGGTTTACGGATTCAACACAAACCAAAAGGCTTCTTCCTGATGTGCCTGCAGATCTTTTTTATGCTGATGGGTACGAAGGGCAGTTTGTTTTTATTATTCCTTCGAAAAAACTTGTTGTGGTGCGGTTGGGTTTAACCAAAGGCGATTATTTTGATGTGAACCGTTTTCTGGCAGGTATTATTGCTGCGTTACCTGAATAAAAAAAACCATCCCTCCGGGAAGGGATGGTTTGAACATCAAAAACAAAATTATTTTTTCATAGCCTTAGCTATCGGCTCCCTGTCGAGGAACATAATAGCCCTGTCAATTTTATCTTCACTGTTAAAATGCATGGCGGTATGTATCCATTGTGTCATGCTTTTGCCTGTTTTGTATTTGGCACTGGTCATGTACCAGCCGAGGAGCCATACACCCGGGAGGTGAAAATCATTTTGTGGCTGGTTTACTTTAACCGGCAGCCAGATGTCATTGGTGAAATTGATTGAATCAATAACGTCTGTTCTTCTCTTTTTCCAGTAATCCATAATAGCGGCTTTACCTGCAAGGCTGTCGCCGTTATTCCATACATAAACGGCATTGTCGGCATAATTGGCCAGCCATCCTTCAACATTCCCGGCTGACATGCTGGAGATTGAACTTTTGCCCATGTCCATATATTTGGCATCGGCAATTTCAGCAGGTTGCGGTTTTGCTTCAGTTGTTGCGGGGGCAACAGTTGTTTCATCGGCTTTCTGATCAGTGCCTTGGTTGCATGCAACGAAGATGAGGCATCCCGCTGCAAGAGAGAGAAACTTTCTCATAAAGTTTGTTGTTTTTGAGTGTTAAGAAAATAAAAACAGCAGAATACGGCAAGTTGGTTTGGATGGGGGTTGGAGTGGACGCAAGGTAAACGATGTCCCGGAATCTGTCAAAATTAAGATTGCACCTATTCTGAAAATTCACTCAGCTCCAGCCAGCGCGTTTCTTTTTCATCCAGTAAGCGGGTTACTTCGCCTATACGTTGGGATAGTTGCTGCAGTTCTTCAAAAGGCAGGTTCCCTTCGCTGAGTTTTGATGTAATGATTTTCTTTTCACCGGTAAGCCCTGCAATCTCTTTTTCCAGTAATTCAAATTCACGTTTTTCTTTATAGGTAAGACGTTTCCTATCCTTTGTTTCTGTATTTGCAGGTTGCACACTGCCAACTGCGGACTGTGTACTGACGGATGCATACTCCGCTTCTTCTTTCTGCGAAAGCCTGTATTGTGAATAATTTCCCGGGAAATCCCTGATAACCCCATCTCCTTCAAAAACAAATAAATGATCAACAAGCCTGTCCATAAAATACCGGTCGTGGCTTACGATAAGCAAACAACCTTTAAACTCGCTTAAAAAATTTTCCAATACGCCAAGTGTAGGAAGGTCCAGGTCATTGGTGGGCTCGTCAAGTATTAAAAAGTTGGGATTGCGGAATAAAATGGAAAGCAAATGCAGCCTTCTTTTTTCACCACCGCTCAGTTTGCTGATGTAGGTATATTGTTTGTCAGGATCAAATAAAAACAACTGCAGGAACTGCGCAGCGCTTAATGAACCACCTGCCGCCAGCGGAAAATTTTCAGCGATATTTTTTACAAATTCTATCACCCTCATGTCTTCTTTCCACTGTAAACCGGTTTGCGAGTAATTGCCGAATACCACTGTATCGCCAATGTTTATTTTTCCGCTGTCGGCCTGTTCCGTCCCAAGAATTATATTGATAAAGGTGGATTTGCCCACGCCATTTTTTCCCGCTACTCCGGCCCTTTCACCCTTTTTAAATGTATAGTCAAAACCTTTCAGTATTACTTTATCAGCGTAGCTCTTATATACTTTTTTCAGTTCAGCCACTTTACCGCCAAGCCGGTTCATTTTCATCTGCAATTGCACCTGCTGGTCTTCGATGCGTTGTTTTGCCTTTGTTTCTGTTTCATAAAAAGCATCCTGCCTGCTTTTGCTTTTGGTGGTACGTGCACGGGGCTGTTTGCGCATCCATTCCAGTTCACGGCGGTAAAGGTTGCGGGCTTTGTCTATACTGGCGGCTTCACTTTCTGTCCTTGCCGCTTTCTTTTCTATGTAGTTTTGGTAATCGCCTTTATAAACATACAAATCACTCCTTTCAAGCTCCCATATTTCTTCACAAACTGCGTCTAAAAAATAGCGGTCATGGGTTACCATCAGGAGGGTTACTTTTTCCTGGTTAAGATAATGTTCAAGCCATTCCACCATTTCCACATCAAGGTGGTTGGTGGGCTCATCCATGATCAGCAGCACATGTTTATGTTCAAAACCAATATCAATAAGTGTTTTGGCCAGCGCCACCCTTTTTCGCTGACCGCCGCTCAGCGTACCCACAACCTGTTGCAAATGGTGGATGTTCAGTTTCCCCAATACCTGTTTTACTTTGGCGTCAAAATTCCATGCGCC
>JANRKT010000118.1:0-5845 GCA_033763355.1 Chitinophagaceae bacterium
TGTAAAAGGAACAGTGTTCAGCAAATACAAACAGTTTGTTGAAAATTGTTTTGCCCTGTGCCCCCGCCATGCGTTACATGCCAAAACCCTCGGCTTCCGCCATCCCCGTACAAGGCAGCAAATGTGGTTCAACAGCGAAATTCCACCTGATATGCAGGCGGTAATTGATAAATGGAGGGATTATGTAAAGGTGAAAGCCATCAGTTAATAATGATGCAATTTTGAGTCCTGCATGGGTCGTTCTTCAGCCAACTGAGCCAATTCTAATTGAACATTTTACGCTCATTTAATGGTCATTTGGTGGTCAATTCGACAAATTTTATATCCGCCATATTTCCGCCATAACCGCCACATTTCCGCCATAAATCAGCCATCAATGAGCCAACCTTTGTTTTGAGTTCATATTTTGAACTTGAGCCTTTTGTCCCTTTATTGATGAATATGCCTTTAGCTTCCAGTTCCTGCTTTTGTTGGCTGCTTCTATTTCATTGTATTTAAGAGGTTGTAGCAGAAATGGCAAGAGGTGTCAATTCCGTCACTAAAGAATTGTAATGATCTTTATCTATTGTTTCAACTGCCTTTAAAACAATGTCAACAATATCAGCACACTCTTTTATGTCAGAGAATTGCATAATTCTATTGGTTGAAAGACTATGAGAATGATAGTGAATGAACTTCCTAACTCTTTCGCATTTAACAGTATCAGTAATTAATTGGTCCAAATTTTCATCCACATTTCTGGTAGATAAATATTTGAATGCTGCAAATGCTTCCAGATATCTTCTGATTATATTTGGCAGATTATACAACTGTTCAAAATCTTTACTTGGTGTTTGTTTAAAATTGTAGATTAATGAGAAAAGATAACAATACTCTGATTTGAATTTCAAAAGAAGGCCAGGCAGTTGGATAATTTTAGACTCATCCTTTGTGTCATTGGTAGTTCGCTCCACCAAATAAAAAGATTTATATTTTTCCTTGACCTTCATAAACCAGTCCTTAATCAGATTAAAAAATTCAAAATTGTGTGTTGATATGAATAATTGCTTGCACTTTAATGTTCTTGTCGGTTCGTCATAGAATTTTGTTCTAATAAAGGAATACGTATTGAATAGATGATTGGAATCTAAGCTTGATATTGGGTCGTCAAGGTATATGACAGTGTCAGCAAGGGTAGTATTCTTGTCCTCTAGCTTTGTTATAAAATAAGCAAACGCAATTGCTGTTTTTTCACCTTCACTTAGATTCTTCGCTATATGACCCGCTCTTAGCAATTGGAATTTATTATCTGGCGTCACTTTAGCTTTAATATCCTCTTTCCCAAAATATTGACTTAAATATTCATTTACTTTTTCGGCGCCCTTCACAGTTTCTGACAACCTTTCTTCTATAGAAGTAATCTTTTTATCGATTTGAATAATTTCGGCTTTCGTTGATTCTATTTCAATTGAAAGGTTGATGATTGCATTTTGTGTTTCCTCATATTTTTGAGTTCGTGCAAATTCCAATGAATAGTTTGTAATTAGTTTTTCGTATGCAGCCACCTTTTGCTTGTCGAATTCTGATGTCTTTTGATTATGCTTTTTAATTAAGTCGTTTATTTTTGCAATAATCGATGAAACAATATTTACATTATCTATTACCGCACCTACTTCTACCCTTTCGAAGACTTTTGTTTTTTTGCCTTCAAGCTTTTCCATCATTGTTTGTAACGTCTTGTTTAGGATTGCAATTTCCTTTTCTGCGTCAGATTTTAGTTTTTGATAAATCGATTGAAATTCAGTATAAAAATTAGCTGAGTCCGGTAGAGATAAATTTATTTTTTGACTTTCTGTCTCTTTTATTTTTTTCGCTAGGTTGATTAAAAGCTCATCATAATCTTTAGAAAAATGTTTATTTAGATTCTCTAATAAATCTGATGGCAAATCATTTCCACAGAATTCACATTTAGCCTTGTCATTATGCAATTCTTTTCCCATTTTAACCCATTCGTTAAGTTCCGAGTTGGTTTTAAGTCGCTCAATGACTTTCGCAGTTACAATGATGGATAATAGGTCATTTATTTCCTTATGCAGCGCTGGAATATTTGGCGCTTTGGCGATTAGTGGAACAAGCTCTGCTTTTTTCTCGGTACTTCTATATATTTCAATTAAATTTTGAACTTCTGTAGGAGATAAAAGGCTTGTTGTTTTATCCTTTGATACCGCAATGACTTTAGGCTCAAAATGTCTTTTGTCAAATGTTGTAAGGATTAGGGTATTTTTTATTTCACTTGCCTTATTTGACAAGGCTGAATAAATTTTATTAGCGATTCCCCTTTCGTTTTCCTCTTGTCTCTGTAATTTTTCCAGTACTTTTCCACGATTTATTTTTTCGACATCAAGGTCGCCTTGTAATTTAATATTTTGTTCACCCAACATAAAAATTGGCTCAATTCCTTCGTTCCACTTTAAGTTGTCGGAAATGAAATCTGTATTAAAGACTCTAATATTAAGCTTTGAAGGAAAACTGAGTTCCGAATACCTATTACCTTCTGTGTCTTCAATTTCAAAAGTCGCAGTTTCATAGTCTGAATGTTTTGCTCCAATTTCATAGCATCGGAAAATTCTTGATATTGTTGTCTTGCCACAGTAATTCCATCCGTAGGTTAAATTGAAATGATTGAAATCTGGGATTGTATTGTCCCAATCGAGCTTTTTAAAAATTCCAAAGTCTCGAACTTTTCGAATTTGTTTGATTGACATAAGCAAGTTTAGTAGTTAAGTATAGCAGCCAACTTAAAAATACCCCTAATGGCCGGTTTTTTTAAATACCCCCCGTTTCAATCCCCCGCAAAATCAAACAGTGTGGCCGTAAACACCCCTCTTTCTTTTTTCTTAAAGATCACATCCCAGTTACCGGTATAGCGCAGCAGCGATGGCACAAGGTAATCCACGTATTTTGTCATCTGCACTTCCATCTGCACATCAAAATCATATACACCTGCATCATAGCTCATGGAATAATTACGGGCCAGCACTTCAAAACTTCTGTAATCGAACCAGGTGGTCATTTCATCAATTACAACTTTATTCTTCTTTCCGCCGCTTAAACCTTCCTTTGCCTTTACTTTAAACACATAAAAGGTTTTGCCCTGCCTTTCTTCCATGTCAATAACAAAATCATACAAAGCGGCATTTTCTTCATCAAAAACGGCCACCTTATTTCCCATTAAAGGTATGCCGGGTATTTTTTTACCGGGGTTAAAGAAAAGCATCTTCAGTTGCTCCTTATGCCTGGCCATACCCGATTTACCTTTTGTGCTCAGCTCAGTGCCTTTTACAATATTGGTTTCGCCGCAAACAGTATCCCATGCAAAAAAAAGGCCGGCATATAATTCTGCAGTGTAATAATTGTATTCATGTTTCCTGTTGTAAAAGTCGCCGCTTGTTTTTTCTTCCAGCACTTCCGTTATGCGGCAGCCGCCAGAAGCATGCTGTTTTGTCCTGCTTTCAAGGGAGGCTTTTACAGCGCCTTTCTTGTTCATCATGCGGATGTCATTGAGGGATGTAAACCCCAGCACCCTCAGGTTGCGGAAAGCCTTGTAAAAAGTGGTATCCGCTTTTACCCTTTCAATAAATGCGGGCACATTGATATTGCTGCGCACAATAACTTCAGTAAGCGTTATGGTCTTCCCTTCAAAGGAAATGGTGCTGTCCTGTGCAGATGAAAACAGGTGTGTAATAAATAAGAGAACAAAAAATGATGTTGATTTTAAAACAGGTGAATGTGTCATTTCATGCATGTTCCGGCTATTTGGGAAAAGCCATCTTGTAATCCACCTTTACTTTGCCCTTTGAAATATCATCCAGCTTGCCTTTAATGAGTTTTCGTTTCAAAACAGAGATGCGGTCAATAAAAAGTTTGCCTTCTATATGATCGTATTCATGCAAAATGATCCTTGCGGTTATGCCACTAAAGGATCCCGTATGGGTTTTGAATTCCTCATCCATGTATTCCATTTCTACTTCTTCATTCCGGTATATATCTTCCCTTATTTTGGGTATGCTCAGGCAGCCTTCGTTGTATGACCATTCCCTCCCGTTAAGCTTCAGGATCCTTGCATTGATAAAAACCTGTTTTAAACCGGGCTCATCGGGGTAACGGCCTTTTTCATCTTCATCCTGGTTACTGAAAACCTGGGTGCTGTCAACCAAAAAAAGGCGGATGGAACGGTTTACCTGCGGCGCAGCAAGACCTACACCGTTTGAAGCATACATGGTTTCCCACATGTCTTCAATGAGTTTATCCAGCTGGGGATAATCTGGCGTAATATCCCTGCTTACTTCACGCAATATGGGATGGCCGTAGGCAACTATGGGTAGAATCATAAACCCTCCTGCTCCCCTGAAGGGAGAGTAATTATTTTAATATTATAAAGTTGCAAATTTACATCAAGCTGTTCAAAATTCCCCCTTCAGGGGGTCAGGGGTTTATTCATGTATTCCTGCAGCATCATGGTTGCAGCAATTTCATCTACCAGCGCTTTGTTCTGCCTTTGCTTTTTCTTTAAACCCATATCAAGCATGGCACGGGTTGCCATTTTTGAAGTATAACGTTCATCAATGGTTTGAACGGGTATTTTGGGGAATTCCTTTTTCAGCCTGCTGATAAATTTTTGAACCGGCCCCGTAGCATGTGTGTCACTGTCATCTAAATTCCTGGGCTCGCCAATCAGGATCAGCTCCACTTCTTCTTTTTTAAAATAATCCTTTAAAAAAATAATTAACTGCGGGGTCTCAACAGTTGTTAAACCCGTGGCAATAATTTGAAGCGGGTCGGTAACTGCCAGCCCGGTGCGTTTGAGGCCATAGTCAATACAAATGATTCGTGCCATACCCCTATCCCCTAAAGGGGGAGTTTAAAGTTGATAATAACATACAGGATAATATAATTAATATGACATAAATAAATCAGTAATTACAAATGCAGCAAAAACGATGCTTGCAATGCCGTTGGCTGTCATAAACGCAAGGTTTACGCGGCTGAGGTCGGTTGGTTTTACAACAGTGTGCTGGTAAACAAGCATACCAATAAAAATGATTGCCCCGATCCAGTACCACCATCCAAAACCACCATAAATACCTGCCGTAATAACCATAGCAGCGGCAAGTACATGCAGCAGTTCAGAAACACGCAATGCCTTTTTCTTCCCCAGTGCAGCGGGAATGGAATACAATTTATTGGCTTTGTCAAACTCTTCATCCTGCAGTGCATAAATAATATCAAAGCCGCTTACCCAGAAAATTACCGTTAATGAAAATAAAACGGGTAATAGAGCAAATTTTCCTGTTACAGCAAGATAAGCGCCAATGGGCGCAAGCGATAAACCCAAACCGAGTATTAAATGACAAAGCGGGGTGAAACGCTTGGTATAACTGTAGCCCAGCACCACAAACAATGCAACAGGCGCCAGGTAAAAGCAAAGTTTATTGATAAAGAAACAACATGTAAGAAATAGCAAACAGGAAACGATTGTAAACAGCAAAGCGCTGTTGGCCGAAATGATGCCTGCCGGGATTTCCCTGATGGCTGTTCTTGGGTTTTTGGCGTCAAAACTCCTGTCGAGATAACGGTTAAATGCCATGGCTGCACTGCGGGCAAAGACCATGCAGAGGATAACTAGGATGAGCTTAGGTAATAAAATGAGCAAGTTAATTTTCCTAACCACACCTAAAGAAGTCTCTTTCCGTGAAAAGCCTTCCACCATTTGAGTTATGTCTCTCTCATTAAATGAATAGTTTATTGCTAAAAAAAAACCAATCATTGCGAATGGCATTGCAAAAATGGTGTGGGAGAACTTTAT
>JANRKT010000119.1:0-8071 GCA_033763355.1 Chitinophagaceae bacterium
ACCACTCCCTCAACCACTCCTCTGCCACTTCACTCATCTCAAGATCTTTTTCTACCACCTCCTGCAACAGTTGCTTTGCTATGCCTGCATCGCCGGGCAGGTTTCGCTTCATCAGGGTAAGTGCACGATAAAATTTTCCGGGGTTGGCGTAAAGTGAGGTATAGCTTTCCAGTTGTTTAAAGTAGCCTATAGCTTTGTCGTATTGTTGCAGGCGGAGGCAAACAATTCCCGCCTTTTTCTTTGCATCAAAATTTGATGTGTCAGCCTTTATCATATCTTCAAGCCATTGCAGCGATTCATTTAATTTTCCTTCATTGTAGAGGTTCATCGCCTTCTGCATGCTGTCTTCTTTGCTGTTCATCATCACCCCAAGCTTTTCCAGTTCTTTTTTTATATAATTGTCAGCAAGCTGCTGGGGGGAAAGGGACGGGCTTGAAAAAAACAAATACCAGCCCAGTACCACAGCGGCCAGAACAGCCGCAGCAGCCCAATAAGGCCACAGCTTCCGCACAGGTTTTTGGGGAATGCTATTATCTCTTTTTTGCTGCTCATAAATTTCGCGGAACCTGTTTTTTGCCTGTACCGCCGCTTCATTTTTTAATGACTGAAGGGTAAGAAAATAAAAAGCCACTTCTTCGGCAAAAGCGCTGTCTTCAGCTATACGTTGCTGAAACTTTTCTGTTTCACCCGGCGGAAGCTCACCTTTATAAAACCTGTCAATATATTCCAGGTTATCAGTCATTCTTTGTTTTGGTTTTGTTTATACAATTGCCTGAGTTTTTCCAGGCACCGCAGGCGGCTGGTTTTTACCACATCTGCATTTTTATATTCCAGCAGTGCCGCTATTTCTTTATCTGGATAGCCATCTGCCCATGATAAAAGCAGTTTCATGCAGTTCTCCCCCGTTTCCTTTAATTTCTGATCTAAAATCTCCCGGTCTGATCTTTCTGTTATTTGCTGAATGGCCAGTTTGGCATTATCAGATAATGAGTAAAGCAAATCTGAAATGGGTTGTGTGCGGTGCACACTGCTTTTATTAGTCGTTTTCTTGCGTAAAAGGTCAACACATTTGTGCTGGAAAATCTGGAAGAGATAAGTTTTTAATGAAGCCCGTCCTTCAAATGAATGGTTTATAATTTTTTCTATGGCAGCCAGTACGCTGTCTGAATAAGCATCAAAAGATTCATCTTCCGAAAGGGAATATTTGTGCATCCCTTCCCGTATAAAATAACTGTAAGTGCTGAAAAGTTTTTCTTCTGCTTTTTTTCTGCTGATGCCTCCGCCAAGCAAATCACTGATAATTTCATGCCCCGCGTCATCATTTAAATTTATAACAGGGCCCATGGGTTGTTTTTTCGGTACAGTAAAGTACAGAAAAAAACAAGAAATAGAAAAAACACTTACCCTGCCCCTTTCCTTTTTGCCTGCCATACCCAAATGAAAAGGCATACCATTGCTGCGCCTGAAAGCAATGCCGCCCACTTCCAGGGAAATGGCCTGCTTAATTGAATAACATCGGCCCTCCCTGCCAGCACAGGTCCTGCCCAATAATATGGCAATGAATTTTCCTTTGACACCGTTCTGATAAACTCAAGCTTGGCCTTTTGCAGGGCAACATCAGTTGGTAAACCCTCTGAAAGGTGTTTATAAAAAAATTCCGTAACACGGTAAGTTGATTCATTGTTTACCGACCACAGGTTTGTAATGGCCGAAGGTATCCCCAAAGCTGCAAACCCCCTGTTGAAACTGAAAACCCCTTCTCCTTCGTATAATTTTCCCGTACCCGTTTTGCAGGCCGCCAGAACGATAAGGCTTGTTGCCGGTTTGTTCTCGTACATCAGATCGGACAAGAACAACAATGAATCGGCAAAATAAATTACAGGTTCGCCATTAACCCCGCTGTCTGTTGCATGTGTGTAAAGCTGAATGATGCGGTTTTTAAAAAACTGTTTCCCAAAATTGTACTTCGACGCTTCTCCGGCAACAGCAATGCTGGCATTGCTGAAATAATTTTTAACCCGGTGAAGTGATTGATCACTTCCCCTGAGTGCAGGCAGGCGGGCTGCCGCCGAATACCTGAAGTGAACAGGGGCCATTCCTAAAAAATTACCCAAACCGCTTTTTGCTGTGCTGCCCGCAAACTGGTTTAAAAGATACCTTGCAGAATAAGTATAACTTACAGCATAGTCCTCTATAAAATACCTGTTGCTGTTGTTGCTTTTTGCAGTAACCAGCGCCTCAAATGGGAAATACCGGTTGTCAGGCGAAATAATAATACGCCCCGGAGGGATGGCGGTATTTTTAAAGATGATTTCATACAACTTACCTGATGCATTAATGAAATTGGTGTAACCCCTATTTAAAAGTTCATTATCGGATATATATTTTAAACAGGTATCAGTGAGACCCGCATATGCCGGCTTATCAACCCTGCTGATATTTATCGTTCCGGGTGTAATAACCAGTGTATAAACAAAATTGTTTCCAGTAAACAGCTCAACAAGCGCCTGGTGGTTTTTTAAAATTTTCTGTTGCACATCCGTGACGCTGATAACTGCCGAATCAATAAAACTCTGGTAGTAAAGCGGGTTTTTTAATTTGATATTGTCCAGTAAATCTTCAAGTTTCATCCTGTTTTCATCAAGTGCGGACTGAAGCTCTTTATAACGTGCAGATGACCTTTCAATAGTATCCATTTCATTTTTTATCAGCAACATTCTTTTTTTAAGCTGTGTTTGCTGCATAATGTCACCCTCACCCAGCCATCTTTGTTCATTCAGCTGATCACTTAGCAGAACAGCACGACTTTTTTCAAAAAAATAAAATGCATCGGTTGTATTGCCCGACAGGTAGCAGGCTTCAACAGCACTTTCATAAAGCCGGCGGGTATCGCTGCGCCAGAAAAGTTTTGATTCCATTTCTGCCTGCTCCGCTTTGAACCTGTCAAGCAGGCGGTCAGCAACTTTGTATATACGCAGGGCCCGCCTTACATCTTCCTGTTGTTTTGATACAGTATATTTTTTTAAATAAGCATCGCCTTTGTCTATCACCAGGCCTGTGAGATAATAATTTTTCTTAAACCTTGTCATTTCCTGCGGGGTGGTTTGCAAAATATCTTCTTCATTGCTCCCCGCTTTTACCTGGCTGAAGGCAAGCTGAAAATATTTAAATGCAGAATCATAAGCGCCTCTTCTGGCATAGATCTTCCCGATGTTTGAAAATATGTTCATGGTTTCAAATGAATCGGCAAGGTTGCGGTATTTATCTTTATTAATGTAGCCAAGCGCTTTTGAATACGAGGCCAGCGCTTTACCGGCATCGGCATAATGCCTGAAGTAAATGTTATAGCCGATGTCCTTTGCTGTTTGTTTACAGTTAAAATAATCCCCGTCTTCTTCGTAATATTTAAGCGCTGTGTTATAGTAAGAAAGGGCCTTTTCATAATTTCCTTTCAATTCCTGTACCTGTGCAAGCTGGCCATATGTCATACCCAGGTAATTCTTAAGTCTTTTCTTTTTGTACTCACCTGCTTTGCCGGCAAGGATAGTTTCCGCTTCCCCAAACTCTTTTAATCTCAGCAAAGCTTTCACCCGCCATCCAATACTGCTTGAAACATTTCTTTCCCCTGCATCTTTCTCTTCGCCGGTATTTTTAGCAGCATACTCCAGCCCGAGCCCCTCCCATTTTAAAGCATACTCAATACAGCGGTGATAATCGCCAATATCAAACGAATATTCAACCCGGCTTTCAATAGCTTTTAATGTTGCCCTGTCTGTATAGTTTAATCTTACGGCAACGCTTGCACAACTGTCCAATGCTTTTATCTTTTCGCTGTAATTGTTCAATGCATCATAACAAACCGAGAGCCAGTAATAACAGGCTACGAGGTGGCTCATTTTCAAAGAAGGGCTGCCGGCGTTTTCAGTAATCATTTTAATACATTGCCTGTAATATTGTGCAGATTTTATGTAATCAGCCTGCAGAAAATAACTCCGCCCGATTACCCGTAATAATGAAGAATGGGTTGAATCATTCCTCCAGGGGCAGTCATTTATTTTTTTAAGGTAGCCAAGCAATATTGCCATTTGTTCCTCTGGAGGTGGCTTCACTTTTCGTATATAATTTGCGGTGATGTAAACAATGTGGTTCTGCAAGGCTTCCTTATCAGGGCACTGCCCATTTACATCTGATTCAAATAAAAAAATCAAACATGTTATCCAGAAAATGAGTTTACCCATCGTTTACAGCAGTGCGTTTATAAGTAGTCGCTATAAAAATACAAACCTGCCGTTACTTCTGACAGGTTAACGAAAACTTTTAAATGTTACCTGTATTTTACAAAAAAAGGCTGATTTACCTAAGAGTAAATCAGCCTATACGACTTTTGAGTTGGGAAAAGCTACTTGCCTTTGTGTTTAAACTTCACAGTTTTCAACCAATGGTTTCAGGTGGCGGTGGAGGCGGAACTGTCGGAGGATCAGGGTTACCTGCAGGAGGGTCTATAAAAACAGTAACAGCCAGCCTGTCATTTTCCTTGTACCAGTGAAAGTAAACTTCATGAGGAACGCCAATATTTATTTTGGCAAAGAATTTTTTTAATTTCTCAATATGCACGGGGTCAAATTCGTCCCCAGGAAATTTAATAGAATATTCTCTTGCAATCTTATCAGGATAATTAACCAGCTCTTCATCATAAAAATACAAGAATCCACCGCAAAAAACTTCATACTTTCTCTTTCCTATTCTGCCCATTCGGGGCAGATCAAGGTGAGTAACCCATTCGGAAAGTTGCCGGTAAGGTTTCCCGCCCCTGTAACAAATGGCCAGTTTCTTTCCTGTTTTCGTATCAATCTGAATTTCTATTTCGTCATACTCTTCAAAACATTCTGCCCTCTCCCGCGGGTCGGGGTTTTCGTCATCCAATTCTTTAATTGTTTTAGCCCATTTCATAAACTAATGTTTTTTCGATGAAAAATAAATTACCATTTCTCCAGCAATTCCTTTGCATCTTCACTCTTGTCAAGGTTATTCTTCACAACATCCTGCAAAAGTTGTTTTGCTGTTTCAGCATCACCGGGCAGGTTGCGTTTCATTAAGGCGAGGGCATGATAGAATTTTCCGGGATTGGCATGGAGGCCGGGAAAGTTTTCCAGTTTTACAAACCAGGCAAGGGCTTTGTCGTAATGCTTCAGGCGGTAACAGGTAATGCCGGCATATTCAAGCGCTTTGAAAGAACCGGCGTCTGAACCAATTAATTTTTCAAAAACCTGCAGGGCTTCAACAAATTTTCCTTCATTGTATAATTTAAGGCCGCGTTGCATCTCATCCTCTTCAACACTCATTTTTACACCGAGTACTTCAAGTTTTTCATTAGCGTACCGGTCTGCCAGTTCTGCAGGGCTGATATTGGATGAAGAAAAGAAATACCACCCAAGAACAAGCCCGGCAATAACAGCGGCTGCGGCCCAATAAGGCCACAACTTCCGGACAGGTTTTGAAGGAATGCCGTTGGCTGTTTTTTGCTGCTCATAAATTTCGCGGAACCTCTTTTTCTTTTCGCCGGCTACCTGGATTTTTAAAGATTCAAGGGTGCTGAAATAAAAACCCACTTCGTCGGCAAATACCGGGTCACCGCTCAGCCTTTTTTCAAACTGCATGGATTCCTCAGGTGAAAGTTCGCCTTTATAGAAACGGTCAATATATGATAAGTTTTCTGCCATAAATAAGTTTTACTGTTTATACAATTGCCGCAGTTTTTCCAGGCACCTGAGGCGGCTGGTTTTAACCACATCGGCATTTTTATATTCCAGCATAGCTGCTATTTCTTTATCAGGGTAACCATCTGCCCAAAGCTGCAGCAGCTTAAGGCAGCTTTCGCCTGTTTCTTTCAGTTTCTGGTTCAAAAGGTCACTGTCTGCTTGTTCTATCATTTGCTGAATGACCAGTTTGGCGTTATCGGATAGCTCGTAAAGCATGTTACTGATGGACAGTGTATGGTGTACGCTGTTCTTATGAGTCGTTCTTTTCCGTAAAAGGTCAACACATTTGTGCTGAAAAATCTGAAAAAGGTAGGTTTTTAGTGAAGAACGCCCTTCAAAAGAGCGGTTTATGATTTTTTCAATTGCAGCCAGAACGCTGTCTGAGTAAGCATTAAAAGCATCATCTTCGGAAAGGGAGTATTTGTGCATCCCTTCCTTTATAAAATAACTGTAGGCGCCAAAGAATTCTTCTTCCGCCTTTCTTCTGTTGATGCCTCCCTCCAGCAAATGCCCGATAATATGCCGCCCCGCATCGTCGTGTAAATGTATAACAGGGCCCATGGGTTGTTTTTTCGCAGCAGTAAAGTACAGAAAAAAAGACCAAACAGAAAAAACACTTAATTACCTGTTTCCCTTTTGCATTTTGCTGCGACAAATATTGTGATGCCGTTTTTGAGAGCATCTGACCATTAACTTATAAACCGGGTTGTATGAACCGCCGCTCCATTAATATTTTACCTCGTTTTGCAGGATATGTGCTGCTGGCGGCTTTTCTTATAACCTGCAGTAAAAAAGAAACCGGCCCTTCAAACAACCCTCTCCATACCCTTGCGTTGGGCGAAAACATTTCACTTGACAGCCGTTTCTCCGTTCCCTGCAACTTTATGGAAGATACTCCCGGGTTTCCAGGAAACAAACAAATGTCAGGATGGTATTACGGATATGGCAGCAGCAATAAAAGTTCTATCGGGCAGGGCGTTACTTACGTGAACCTCTGTAAACAGGAAGGGCAGATTTACAATAACCCCCTTGCGTGGTTTTACCCTGAAGAGCTTGAAAAAATAAATACCAGCCCTGTTAAAACCATCAATGCCCTGATAAAGTATGGCGAAGAAAATACCCTTTTACTCAGCTTTACCGAAAACCCCCGGATATTGGAAACACCAGATAAAAATATGTTGCGGTTCAGTGTAAAAGCCGTTGTTGCAGATGGCACAGGAAAATTTGCATCTGCCCGCGGCGAAATAACTGTAACCGGCGGCATCAGGTTACCGGACAATCACGCTGATATAAATTATTCAGGCACCATCAAATTGTGAGAAGAATAGCAGCCGTTTGCTAAAAAGAAAAACATTCATTTAACTGCCTTTTTATTGCAGTACAATAAAACAGGCAGGTTGCTAAACCAGATTAAAATGAAAAACACAGTTTTTGCTGTGCTGGCAGGTTGCCTGTCTGCAACAGCATCAGTTAAAACAGCCGAAGCGCAAAGCCATAAAAGCAGGCCGGCGCTTTTTAACCTGAAAGCATTACAGGCTTTTGTCTCCTATACTGACTCAATATACACCGCACCAGCCGTTGTTAACCCCCTGAAGAACATCCATACAAAAGCCATCCTCAGCTTTAAAAAAATCTTTCCTGCGGCTATTAATGAACGTTGGTTCTCAGTTGAGGATGGCTTTATGGTAAAGTTTATTGATGATGGCACGATGAACCGGGCCGATTTTGACCGCAAAGGCAACTGGCTGCACAGCATAAAATATTACGGAGAAGAAAAACTGCTGCCTGAATTAAGGACCCAGGTCAAACAACTTTACTTTGATTACTCCATAACGCTGGTTACAGAAATTTATAAACACGGCTACACCGTGTACATCATTCAGCTGGAAACATGCAATGCACTAAAAAAAATCAGGATATGCAACGGTGAACCGGAGCTGATTGAAGATTACATAAAAAGATAAATGCTGCATTCAGAATTTAATCACTCTCATCCTAAGAACAATTAAATACAATCATTAACTATTAAACCTTAAAAAATGAAAAAGACCATTTTCACACTGGCAGCAGGAATCATTGTTTCCTTTGCCGCAACAAGCCATGTTAACGCTCAGTTCAACGCCAAAACAACATTAACCTCTGACCAGGCCAAAGCAATGGCGGCATTGGACAAACCGGCTTCCGGCGCTTCAGCAGCCGATAACAAAAGCCTGGTAAACATCAGGGCCGTTAAGGATTTTGCCAAAACTTTCAGCTCCGTAAAAAATGAAAACTGGGTACTTGCTGATGACGGCGGTTTCATTGCCAAATTC
>JANRKT010000120.1:0-16031 GCA_033763355.1 Chitinophagaceae bacterium
TTATCCAGCGGGCTTTTTATGTTTTTTATATCCTTTGTGCTTACATGCGTGTACCGCAGGGTTGTTTTTATATCGTTATGCCCAAGCAATTCCTGAATGTATTTTATGTCGGTTCCCTGCTCCAGCAAATGGGTTGCAAAACTGTGCCGCAGCGTGTGGATACCACCCTTGAGCTTAACCCCCGCTTTTTCCTTGGCCTGGCTAAAAACCTGCTGCGCACTGCGGGCACTGTACTGCTCCCCCTCCTGCCCTTCAAACAAATAAACTTTGGGCTTATACTCCAAAAAATATTTTCGCAGTTGCTCCAGCAGTTTTTCGCTCAGCATTACCTGCCGGTCCTTCTTCCCTTTTGCCTGCTCTACATGTATAACCATTCTTTTGCTGTTAATATCCTTAACCCTCAGGTTTATAATTTCACTTACCCTTAACCCTGCGGCATAGCCAAGCATCAATAAGGTCCGGTGCTTCAGGTTGCCGGCTTCTTTTATCATTTTTACCACCTCTGTTGCTGCCAGTACCTTAGGAAGTTTCTCCGGCCGTTTGGGCCTTGGTATTTCTATAAAAAACTTATCCCGCTTCAGCAACTGTTCAAAATAAAACTTCAGTGCATTTAACGTGCTGTGAATTTTGGCTTCTGAAAATTTTTTCTTTTGCATCAGCCACAGCAGGTATGCTTTTACCTGCTCTGTTGTTAAATCATTAATATTTCTTTCTTTCAGCAGGCGCATCAGCACCAGTATTTCATTTTTATACAACTCAATAGTGCGGGCACTGTACCCTTTAAGCGTTAATAACTTTACGGTTTGCTGCAACTGGTCAAGATGGGCGGAAGAAATGCGGTAGGTTACCAGGTTACCGGCATTTATATTTTCCCTGTTGGCAGATCCGGCAGCCTTCTTTATCTGAACAATCTTTTTCCTCTTTTCAAGATAAGCCCTCAGGGCGCTGTTATCAATAGCGGCATTGTTTCTTATTGCGGTAACTGCATCTTTATACAGTTCTTCTTTTAATGGAAAATACCAGCACCTGTGTGTCTGGCTCCATTTTACTTGCTTCAGCTTTTTAACCGCCTCGTTCAGTATTTTATTACCCGTGAACCTTAAAGCAATAAATTCCCCTCCGCGGTGGTAAAGGGGCTCCAGTACAACTTTCTCCATCCCTTTAAAATAATTAATCTTTGGCAGCTTTACAATCCGGCTTTACTGCTTATATCTAACATCCTTTTTATGGGCCGCAGCGCTGCCAGTCTCAACTCCTCATCCATCGTTATCTCCGGTGTTTCATACTCCATGCACAAATACAGTTTTTCAAGTGTGTTAAGTTTCATGTGGGGGCAGTCGTTGCAGGCGCAGGCATTATTGGGCGGCGCTGGTATAAATGTTTTTTGCGGGCTGGCTTTCATCATCTGGTGCAATATGCCGGTTTCCGTGGCCACAATGTATTCCTGTGTGCCGTCTTTCTCTGTGTATTTCAGTAATTGTGTGGTAGAACCTATAAAATCTGCAAGTTTCAATACGGCATCTTCACATTCAGGGTGGGCAATCAGTTTGGCCTGCGGGTGTCTCATTTTAAGTTTGGTAATTTTTTCCAGGCTGAAGATTTCATGCACCATGCAGGCGCCGTTCCACAGCAGCATGTTGCGGCCGGTTATTTTGCTGATGTAGGCCCCCAGGTTTTTATCAGGCGCAAATATAATGGGCTGTTCTTTGGGGAAGCTTTCCACAATAATTTTCGCATTGCTGCTTGTGCATATCACATCGCTTAAAGCTTTTATTCCTGCGCTGCAGTTAATGTAACTCACCACCACATGGTCGGGGTGCTGCTCCTTAAACTTTTTAAACAGGGGCGGCGGGCAACTGTCGCTGAGGGAACAGCCAGCCTTTAAATCGGGTATTACCACCTTTTTGGCAGGGTTGAGTATTTTGGCTGTCTCGGCCATAAAATGCACACCGGCAAAAACAATCATGTCTGCATTGGTTTTTTCCGCCTGTTGCGCAAGGCCAAGGCTGTCACCGATATAATCTGCCACATCCTGTATATCCGGTTCCTGGTAGTAATGCGCCAGCAACACGGCATTTCTCTCTTTCTTCAGCCTTTCTATTTCGTGAAAGATGTCCAGCGTGGGGTCAATATCAATATCCAGGAAACCGGCGTTGGGCACATTGGCTTTTGCAGCGTCAAGGTGAATAACTGCCATAGTATTATAGTATTAATACATTATTTATATAAAATTACCTATTATTATTAGGGCTGTGGATTAGTGGATTAATATTTTATTGTGCATTTGCTTTTCTGATTACACCCTGCATATCCACAGTATTTCACATTTTATTCAGTAAGCGTAACCCAACACAGGTAAAGCTTTACGTTACATATTAACAACTGTGTATTAAAAAAGCTGCGTATAAAATAAACATATCATGTACGTTTTTTTGTGTTAACAGGGTATGTATAAACTGCCGCTTTTACCCGCCGCCGCATGTATCATACTGCCGGATGTAAAGTTGTTTTCTATTTCTTCACAATAAAAAGTAAAACGGTATGCCATTTATCCACGTTATTTTGTTGCTTTCAACATTGCCCTGTTAATTTCTTTATCTGCAGGTGAGCGGCTGTTAAACCCCCACTTTGTTAAACCCCGTGTTTATTTTATAATGCACATCTAAAAGTCAAATCCAGCGCCGGTTCAGGATGGTTTTCCACAGTTTGTTGATAAGCTTTATTTACCTATTTTTGCCGTCCGATTTAAAAAACCACATCCACATTTTATATGTCAATAATACAGCAATTGCGTGACAGGGCGGCGATTCTTCTTATATCATTGATTGCTTTAAGCCTTATCGGGTTCCTGGTGCAGGATGCTTTTGTTGGCGGCAGCAGCGGATTGTTCAGCGGCCCGTCCACCACAGCAGGATCAATTAACGGCAGAAAAGTAGATGCAAGGGAATACAGTGATAAAGTGAGGCTGGCGGAAGAAGGTTACCGTTCAAGGGGCTATCCCATGAACGAAATGATGTCGCAAAATGTAATGGAAAGCATCTGGAACTCATATATACAGGATGAACTGGTGCGGACAGAATGTAATAAACTGGGTATTGCATTTACGCCTAAAGAGCTTGGCGCATTGCTTTTCAGCGATGATGCGCCGCAGGAATTTAAACAATTGTTTACCGACCAGAATACCGGTGTATATAATATTGACGGGGCACGCCAGTGGTTTGCCAATATTAAAAAAAGTAAAAAGAGCGAGGATGTGAAAGCTATTAATGAACAACTCATCAATCCACTTGTGCTGAACCAGATGATGATAAAATATGTATCGCTGGTAAGCGGTGCAACCAATGTACCCAAATGGATGGTGGAAAAAATGAATACCGATAACAATACATTTGCCGGTATTTCATTTGCGGGCTTTCCTTACGGAACCATGAGCGACAGCCTGCCGGGCCTTAAAGTAACCGACGCAGAGATTAATGAATATGTGCAGCAGCACAAAGATGAATACAAGCAGGAAAAAACAAGAAGCATATCTTATGTGGTGTTTGATGCGGGCCCGAGCAAAGGAGACAGCACCGCAATCCTGAACCAGCTGGAAGCGTTGAAAAGCGATTTTGCTGTAGCGGCAGATGCAAGGGCATTTGTAACAAGAAACAATTCAGCATTACCCTTTTTTGATGGCTATGCACTAAAGTCAAACCTTCAAATGGCAATGAAGGACAGCATTATTGCTTTACCTGTTGGAAAAGTAATTGGCCCTTACCTTGACGGGGGAAGCTATGTAATTGCCAAAAAGGTAGATGTAATGAAACTTCCCGACAGTGTTTATTGCCGCCACATATTAATAAGAACAGCAGGCGAAGGCGCTACACCTGACAGCACCGCCAAAAAAAGGATTGACAGCATTGCTGCAGCAATAAATGCAGGCGGGGATTTTGAAAAAATAATGATGCAGGTATCTGATGACAAAGAAGCCAACAAGATTCCCGGCGGTATAATGCAGTTCAGTTCGATGCAGATACAGAACAAGGAAAGCTTTGACCCTGATTTTGGAAAGTTCATATTATTTGACGGAAAGAAAGGGGACAGGAAAGTTGTAAAAACGCAATTCGGGTACCATTACATCCATATTACCGAACAGAAGAAATTTGAAGATGCGTATAAGGTTGCCTATCTCTCCAAACGCATAGTGCCCAGCCCCGAAACAGATAACGCCGCATCCGCAGCCGCAACACAGTTTGCCGCCAACAGCCGCAACATAAAAGCATTTGATGAAAATGTTACCAAACAAAAACTAAATAAAAGGCTTGCAGACAACATCAGGGAAATGGATTATTCCGCTGCCGGGTTGCCATCACGCCAGTTTGTAAAATGGATTTTTGAAAATGAGATTGGCGATGTTTCAGAGCCATTTGATTTTGATGATAAATATGTGGTGGCGGTAATAACCGGCGCTTACAGCGAGGGGGTGCAGCCTGCACAGGTAGCAAGGCCATTGGTAGAACCCCTGCTGCGAAACAGAAAAAAAGCGGCGGAGATCATTAAAAAGATCGGCAGCATCACCACCCTTGAAGCGGTTGCGTCTGCCCATAACCTTACTGTTTTAAAGGCTGACACGGTACGGTTTGCAGACCAGTTTATTCCCAACCTGGGCGGGGAACCAAAAGTAATTGGCGCCGCGTTCTATAAACAAAACCTCAATAAAGTTTCTGCGCCCATTGAGGGCGGCGGAGGGGTGTACCTCATACAGGTTCATAATACCGGCGCTTTGCCCAATACAGCATTACCAGCAGAAGACCAGCGCAAAATGTTAACTCAGCAAATAAAGCAGTACATAAATACCGGAACGGTTATAGACGCTTTGCGAAAAGCATCAAATATAAAAGACAACCGCCGCGAAGCGGGGTTCTGACAGTGACCATACATGAGAAATCAAACCGGTTCTGCTAATGCGGAACCGGTTTTTATTTTTGGGTAAAACCTTATTTGCTGCTTACATTATACCAGTAAGACACGAGGAGTTCTCTGTCGCAGGCGGCGGAAACGCCCCCTGCGACAACACGCCTGTGTTGGTGCCCGCCTGTCCGGTAGGCAGGTCCCCACCAACGCTTTGATATATTTTTAAAGCCCGGGCGGCATTAAAAACATCCCGCCCAAAAGTCAAGGCGACGGGGCCCGGCATTATCACCATTCTGGTCATATCTTTCTTTATTTGGGAATGACAGCAGCGGTTTAATGCTTAAAGGGTATTAAACATTTACGTGTGCCGGAGTGGGTAACAAACTGGCCCTGAGCGGATGAGGGGTGGTTGAAATGCAAAAAAACAGGCGGAGATAGTTGTTTACTACTGATTTATGCCTATATTCGTACGGCCATAAAAAAAGAGCCATCCCGTAGAAACGGAACGGCCTCAACGATTGCTTGCCATATGAAAATCTTCAGAATATTATTAAGCTCTTAGCTCAATTTCTTTTTTTGATCATTTCCCTTTTCGGGAATGCGGCCTTTACGATTCTTAGCCACTTTTTCAACGATTGCCTGCTGTATGAAACTGCTTTCTTATAACACAATGAAGGTAGGGCGTATTACAATTTCGTTCAAAACAACTTAAGCTTAATTTGTTTACGCCAAAGCTGGTTGCAGTTCGCCGAAACCCTTGACTGTATTGTGTTTCAGGAAAATTTTATACTGATGGCCAACCGTTCTGCAGACATATTATTTCAATTGGTACGCACCCTGGAAAAATCCGAAAAGCGGCATTTCAAACTTTATATCAAAAGAAGTTCGGGTAAACAGGACCTCAAGATTATTCAGCTCTTTGATGCACTGGATAAACTGCCCGATTATGACGAGAAGCTGTTGTTGAAAAAACTGCCGGGCGTTACCAAGCCCCAGTTAAATAACCTTAAAACGCATCTTTACAAGCAATTGCTGGCCAGCCTCCGCCTGCTTAAAACCACAGAAAACACCGACCTGCAACTGAGCGAACTGCTTGACCATGCAAGGGTATTATACAACAAGGGCCTCAAGCTCCAATCGCTTAAAATACTGGATAAGGCCAAGGAAACAGCAAAGGCCAACCACAAGTTCAATTACCTGGCACAGGTTATTTCTCTTGAAAAGAAAATAGAAACGCTCCATATTACAAGGAGCACACTTGAAAAAACAGAAATACTTACACGGGAAGCTTCTGAAATAAGCGGCCACATTGACCGGGTGGTGAAACTTTCCAACCTTGCCCTGCTGCTTTACCGCTGGTATGTAAAACACGGGCATGCACGAAACGAACAGGACGAAACGGGGATTAAAGCGTTTTTCAAACAGCATTTGCCGCCGCACCCCGAAACCATTACTGATTTTTACGAACTCCTTTACCTGTACCAGAGTTATTGCTGGTATGCTTTTATACGCCAGGATTTTTTGATGTATTACCGCTACAGCCAGAAATGGATTGACCTGTACGAAGCAGAACCTGAGATGGTGAATGTTGAAGTGGGGCACTACATTAAAGGCATGCACAACCTGCTGAATGCACATTTTGTATTGCGCAACTTCAGCAAATTTGAAATTACACTTAAAAAATTTGAGGCTTTTGAGAAAACTGCAGTGGCCAGGCAGCACGATAATTTCCGCACCCATACTTCTATTTACATCAACAGTGCAAAAATTAACCTGCACCTGATGCAGGGCACATTTAAAGAAGGCCTTGCATTGGTGCCGCAGATTGAAGAAAAGCTGGAAGAATACGGTTTGTATGTTGACCGCCACCGCATATTGGTGTTTACATACAAAATAGCAACCCTTTACTTTGGTTATGGCGATTATGAAACCGCAATTGATTACCTGCAGAAAATCATAAACGGCCCGGCCGATCTGCGCAACGACCTGCAGTGTTATTCAAGGCTGCTGCACCTTTTGGCACATTATGAACTGGGCAATGAAGACATCATTGATTCGCTTGCCAAATCAGTTTACCGCTTCATGGCAAAAATGGAAAACTTAACAGTGGTTGAAGAAGAAATATTCCGGTTCCTGCGCAACTCTTTTCACCTGCCCAAACAAAAATTAAAACCCGAGCTGGAAAAATTTCTGCAAACCATAAAGAAATTTGAAACCAGCCGTTTTGAAACCCGTTCATTTACTTACCTCGATATTATTTCGTGGGTGGAAAGCAAAGTGTATGAAAAACCAATGGGCATGATAATTTATGAGAAGAACCTTAAAAGCCGCAAGCGTAAATACAAAGAAACGCCGGTTGCAGCCTGAGCGTCCCGCCCGAACCGTAGCCGACGCTTGCACGTAGTCGACGTTATGTTGTCCAGCCATGCTTTTTCAAAGGATACTTTTGTTTTGCGTTCGCTTTTCGTCAACCCAAATATATTGTCTTTTTAAGATTGTTGTATGCGTCAAGTGGAAATTCAAATAAACGCCATTTTGCTTTGTATTCTTCTAATGTCATTCGTTGCAATAAATATTCAGTCCCAATGCAAACAACCTTGATAAAATTGTCCAAGGTGTCTGTGTCAAAATAAACAAGCTCTTTTTTGGTTGAAATTTTTGGGACAATATTGATTTCTTCCCACTCGTCGCTCCAAAAAATCTCAATTTTTAGTTTACCATTTTCTTGTGTTGTCAAAAAAAGGCAGTGTTCACCTGGTTCGTCAGCAAAAACAACTTTTTCGATATTTGTTTTATTAGTTTTCAAACGATTAAGTCCTTCATACAATTCGGAAAGGGGGTCGCTTAAATATGAAACTTCAAATGCTAAGTTTTTCTCGTCATTTGCAAAAATCACTTCAGCCCATCCTGTTCCGGTCAAATAATAATTGAAATTTTTCGTCATTTCTAAGGCGTAAGATTTAGGTTTTTGGTTAAACATGATGTCTGTCCAAGGTGACGCACAACGCAATGATATTTTTAAAGCCCCAACGGGTATTATTTATACAGGTAAGCCATCATCACCTCATCAAGAAAAACATTTTCCTTTTCCATGCGGGTATATTTTTTTAATATGCCCTCTTTCTCAAACCCCGCTTTTTCATAAAGGTGAATGGCTTTTTCATTAGTAACAGCAGTGCTTAACTCAATGCGAAGAAAACCCTGCTGTTTCCCGAACTGAATAATTTCTTCCATCATTTTCAGGCCGTGTCCTTTGCCGGCATGCGAGGGATGTATGGCAAGGCCCCCCAAATATGCAATATGGGAACTGCGGTAAGTTTCGGGCACCCATTTAAACATACCGGTGCTTACCCCGTTACTGGCATAGATGTATTTCACACCTCTTTGCAGCAACTCATCATAAATGGGGCGGAAGGATTCCGCATCCATGGGTTCATACAATAAAAACGGGTTTACCTGCGGGTGCATGTAAAGCTGGTAAACAAAATTAAAATCAACAGCAGTAGCTCTGCGGATCATAGCAGGGGTTGAGAGTGCAAAAGTCTGTAATTTTTCTTTGCTGCAGATACGGACCAGGGGGACATGCTGTAGCAAAAAGCAACTCCTATATCCGCTCCGTCAGCTCCTCAAGGTTTATCTGTTCCAGCACACGGCGAATGGAGGCGCCGCTTTCGTACAGCCATTTTACAAGGCGGATGTCATTGCCTTCAATCTCAATACCCGTTATATCACCATCGGTAAAACAGCAGCAGCCCGTATTAAAGTAGGTGGGTTTCATTTTCAGGTAATCGGTTGCAATGTGGTCGTATTCTTTTCTGCGGAACCGGATCTGGCCTTCAAGATCAGTTATGGCTTTTTCATTTTTGCTTTCCCTTGCAGCAAGCAATTGCCTGTACAACCTTTCAAGGTGGGTAAGCGATTCAAATACCGGCTGGTGTGTATGGCCGGTTACCAGCAACAGGTCTTTTTGCTTTGCCGACCACTCATACATAAAATGATTGTGCTCTGTTTTTAAATGCGCATCATAGGCCGGTGTATTGGGGTTAAGCTGCAAATAAGATTGCAGCGGGCCCCAAACCCTTGATACAAACCATGCGCTGAATTTATTGCCATCGCTCTGCCCGTCGCCCTGGTGGCCATGGGTAAGAAATATTCTGATGTCTCTTTCTTTTATCCTTTTCATTAGGATAAGCCCTTCATAAATTTTTATAGCTGACCCATACATTCGTTTAAGTTGCCAGTCTGCCAGCGGGTCGTTGTTCCAGAACACATCGTGGTTGCCGAATATTTTTATGTATGCACCGCGGTTTAAAAAAAGTTTTTCTTTTTCAATGGTGGATTGGTTGTTTTTCTTAACGGGGGTAAGCAGGTTTTCCCAAAGCTCTTCGCAATCGCCAAGGCTTACATAGCAAAAATCTTTGCTGTAATAATAATCCAGGGCACGCAGGTAATTGTCTTCTGCGTTCCTGAAATCATCAGCCCCGTTTTTAGCCCCCTTGTGGTGATCAGAAAAAATGATGAATTTTTTATGAACAAACTGGTCAATGTTCAGCACCAGCCCTTTTTTGCCGGGGTTTTCAACAATATGTTGCAGCAGTTTTGACAATGCCGCATGCACCCGCTGCAGGTCCGGCTTTGATGAAAACCTGTTGGCCATCCACAGCACAGGCTTAACCAGTAAGAACTGAAAAAAACGGCGCATGGGGTAAAACTAAATCAAATTGCTAATTCCCGCCGGGCTGTAAATAAAATTTATTATTCAGCTTTTTTTAAAACGCCTGTGGCATGATTGTGGATTCCTGCAATATACCCACTCCCCCGATTGTGTTCAATCTCTTATCTTTATTATAACAAAAAACATCTCTTATGCTACAGAAAAATGTTCTTGCTGTAATTGTTTCTGCTGTTTTTCTTTTTTCCTGCGTTAGCAGCAAAAAATTCAAATCTGCACTTGCCAAATACGATGAACTGAATACATCATTCATTGGTGTGCAGAATGATTTAAGGAGCTGCCGCGATGAAAAAGCCGAACTGGAAAGAAAAAGGGCCGTGATGGAAGCGGAAATGGAAGGCCTCAACAAACAACTGGCCTACCTGAAAGAAAACAATACACAGGCGCTGAAGCAACTTCAGGACCTTTCGGTAATATCATCGCAGCAGGCGGAGAGCATAAAAAAATCAATGGATAACATTGGCGCAAAAGATGCTTATATACAAACACTGCAGGAATCCATGGCCCGCAAGGATTCGCTTAACATGGCGCTGGTGATGAACCTGAAGGGCGCCATTGGCAACCTTGATGACGAAGACATCAATATTAAAGTTGATAAAGGGGTGGTGTATATTGATATTTCAGATAAACTCTTATTTAAAAGCGGAAGCTACGATATTACCGACAGGGCAAAGGAGGTATTGGGTAAAGTGGCAACAGTTTTAAAAAACCAGCCGGATATTGAGTTTATGGTGGAAGGGCACACGGACAATGTTCCCTTTAAACGAGGTGTATTGCTTGACAACTGGGACCTGAGTGTAAAAAGGTCAACCGCCGTGGTGCGCATTTTACAAAACCAGTACGGGCTTGACCCCGCAAAAATGGCCGCAGCCGGACGTGCGGAATACAAACCCATTGCTGATAACGGATCAGCGGAAGGTAAAGCCACCAACCGCAGAACAAGAATTGTAATTCTTCCGCAGTTAGACCAGTTCTTTAAATTGCTCGAAACAAGGAAAGGATAAACTGAATTTTATTAATTAAGTTTTTAAGCCACCGGAACCTCCGGTGGCTTTATCATTGATACCTTTAAGGCGCCATTCTTAGTAACTTTAAATTATGAAACGACTTGTCATATTATTTCTGCTGTTTTATTGCGCCGATGCTTTTTCGCAACAGAAAACCTACTGCAATCCCATCAATATTGATTATGGCTATACGCCCATACCCAACTTCAGCGAATGGGGGCGCCATCGTGCAACCGCTGATCCTGTAATTGTGAATTACAAAGGGGATTATTATTTGTTCAGCACCAACCAATGGGGCTATTGGTGGAGCAGCAATATGCTGAACTGGAAATTTATTTCAAAAAAATTTTTGCGCCCCTGGAACGGCGGGGTGTATGATGAATTATGTGCCCCCGCTGTTGGAATCATCGGCGATACCATGCTGGTTTTTGGTTCTACTTATACCAGCACATTTACTTTATGGATGAGCACCAACCCCAAAGCCAATGAATGGAAGCCGCTGGTTGATTCGTTTGAAATCGGGGGATGGGACCCTTCTTTTTTTACTGACGATGACGGAAGATTGTATATGTACAACGGCAGCAGCAATAAGTTCCCCATGTATGGCATTGAACTGAACAGGAAAACCTTTAAGCCCATCGGAACAAGAAAAGAAATGTATTTGCTGGAACCATGGCGCTATGGCTGGCAGCGGTTTGGAGAATACATGGACAATACTTTTCTTGACCCGTTTATTGAAGGGTCACACATGACGAAATACAAAGGGAAATATTACCTGCAATATGGCGCACCGGGCACCGAATTCAGCGGTTATGCAGATGGTTTGCTGATTGGAGAAAGCCCCCTTGGCTTTTTTATTGCCCAATCAGATCCCCTAAGCCTTAAGTTGGGCGGCTTTGCAAGAGGGGCAGGACATGGCGCCACATTTCAGGATAAATGGAACAATTACTGGCATATCAGCACCATGGTCATTTCGGTTAAAAATAATTTTGAAAGAAGGCTTGGCATCTGGCCCGCAGGGTTTGATAAAGATGATGTGATGTATTGCAATACCGCATTTGGGGATTATCCGCATTATCTACCCTCACCCCCTTCTTTTTCCCATGAATGGAAAGGGGGCCAGTTCACCGGCTGGATGCTGCTGAATTATAAAAAACCAGTGCAGGTTTCATCAACACTTGGCAGTTATTCCCCCAATTATGCTGTTGATGAAAACATTAAAACTTACTGGAGCGCTGCAACTGCCGGTAAGGGGGAATGGATACAAACCGATCTTGGAAATGTTTCAACAGTAAATGCTGTTCAGATCGACTATGCAGACCAGGATGTGGATGATAACCGGCTCGGTAAATGGAATGACCAGTACCATCAGTATAAACTCTATTATTCATCAGACGGAAAGAAATGGAATGTTCTTGCTGACAAGGGCAATAACAAAACCGATGTGCCGCACGAATATGTTGAGCTGGAAAAACCGGTGCAGGCAAGATTTGTCAAATTAGAAAACATTCACATGCCCACAGGCAAGTTTGCCATCAGCGGCTTAAGGGTTTTTGGAAACGGGAATGGCGCAAAGCCGGATACCGTAAAAAATTTTTTTGTATTGCGGACAGAGAAAGACAAACGCGGCGCCTGGCTGAAATGGAGCCCCGTTGATAACGCTTATGCTTACAATATTTATTTTGGCACCCACCCCGATAAACTATACAACTGTATTATGGTGCATGATGCCAATGATTATTATTACAGGGGAATGGATCTGCTCAAAACATATTATTACCGTATCGAAGCC
Organism: Chitinophagaceae bacterium; assembly: GCA_033763355.1. Taxonomy (GTDB): domain Bacteria; phylum Bacteroidota; class Bacteroidia; order Chitinophagales; family Chitinophagaceae; genus JANRKT01. Next base: position 12,428 of record JANRKT010000120.1, read on the forward strand.
ATCAATGAAAACGGGGTTTCTAAAAAATCGCAGGTTATAAAAGGGGATTAACCCCGGAAACTTAAGGTACAAACTTTTTGTGCACTTCTGTTTAAGCCAGTTTGCCATAGCAGCCGGACACTGCGCCTGTGTTTAATCCCGTAACTTTGCAGGGCAAATGGAAATTATGGGAGATGTAATTGTAAATAAAGTGGCTGAAAGCGGGTTGATAACGCTTGACCTCGAAGATTATCTTCCCTCCGAACCCATTCATTCTTTTGACCTGAAAGATTATTTATTCAGGGGATTAATATTGAAAGAGAAGGAATTTCGTGATGCCCTGCAGCAGATAAACTGGCAGCAATACAAAGATCAATATGTGGCGGTTCATTGCAGTGCGGATGCTATTATACCCGCATGGGCCTATATGCTGGTGGCAAGCAACCTGCAACCCGTTGCAAAAGATGTTTATTCAGGAACAGCAGATGAAATGAAAAAATATTTGCTGCTTAAAAATATTCAGCTGATCAATGCGGGGGAGTATAATGACAAACGTGTAGTAATAAAAGGTTGTGGTGATGTACCCATTGGTGAATTTGCTTTTCTGGAGATCACCAAAAAACTAAGGCCGGCGGTAAAAAGCCTGATGTATGGCGAGCCCTGCAGCACCGTGCCGGTGTATAAGAAAACAACAGCCCCCGCCACAAAAGGGGAATAAAAGAAATCATTCAGGTAAAAATCAGCGCAAAGATTTTTTTCTGTGTTAATCTCTTTTATCTGTGGCAACAAGTTTAGCCCGATGATACAAATACGACAGGCGAAAGAAAGCGACCTTGAACAGCTGGCCCGCTTATTCGATCTCTACAGGATATTTTACCGGAAACAAAGTGATTTAAACGCCGCAAATTTTTTTTTAAAAGAACGGCTCCATAAAAACGAATCTGTAATTTTTGTTGCAGAGGAAAATGAATCGCTTATTGGTTTTACACAGCTCTACCCGCAATTCTCCTCCACCCGAATGATGCGCACCTGGTTACTGAACGACCTGTATGTATTAAATGAATACCGCGGCAGGGGTATTTCAAAACAGCTTATTGATGCAGCCAAACAACTGGCAAAACAAACTGATGCAGCGGGTTTATTACTTGAAACAGAAAAAACAAATATGGTTGGCAACCGGCTTTATCCTTCGGCCGGGTTTGTCCTGTATAGCGAAACCAATTTTTACTGGTGGGAAAACAAGTGAAACATCGGCTTAAAACCAGCCCCGCTTTTTAAATACCCATACCATCCACATGGGCACCAGCAGCATTACACCCACGGCGAAAAAAAAACCCCATTCGTGGTGGGCGTAAGGAATAATATCAAAGTTCATCCCGAATATTCCGCCTATAACCGTAGCCGGCGCCAGCACGCAGGTAACAATGGCCATTACCTTCATCACTTCATTAAGTTTCAGGTTTACATTGCTCACATACAGGTCCTGCAGGTTCATCATCATATCACGGTAGTTTTCACTCAGGTCAAATGCCTGTACAATGTGGTCGTAAATATCTTTAAAGTATTTGGTGGTCTGGTCTTCCAGCAAATCGCTTTCACTTCTTATAATACTGTTGATGAGGTCACGTACAGGCGCAATATTTCTTTTCAGTACAATCAGTTCCTTGCGAAACTGGTTGATCTTTGCGAGGGAACGCGTATTGCTTTTACGCACCACCTCTTCTTCCAGTAACTCAATCTGCTCACCCAGTTTTTCCATTACAATAAAATAATTGTCCACAATCATATCCAGCATGGTATAAAGCAGGTAATCAGCCGGCCGCTGCCGTATTTTGGCGTTCGCCATCCTTAACCTGTTGCGCAAAGGGTTGAACACATCCCTGCTGGCATCTTCCTGGAAAGAAATTACAAAATCCCTGCCCAGCACAATGCTGATTTGTTCCTGTTCAACCGTTTTGCTGTTGTTGTTAAAATAAAGCATGTTCAGCAGGCAGAACATAATACCTTCCACTTCATCCATTTTGGGGCGCTGGTCAACACTCAGGATGTCTTCAATAATCAGCGGGTGGATGCCATAATGATTGCAAACCAATTCTACATCAGCTTTTCTTATACCATCTATATTAATCCAGCTTACTTTACCACTTTCTTTAAACCGGAAGCATTCTTCTACAGAACCCAGCTCCCGTTCTTCAAGCTCCTTTTCATTGTAATCATAAACGAAAACCTTTACGGCTTTTGCTTCTTCCCGCTGGGGTATAATGGTTGGGTTAACCCGCAGGATTTCTTTGGTGCGGCGGATACCGAAAAGATTGGGCAGCACCAGGTAGCGTAAATATCTGCTCTGCTTCATTGCGCCGGGTTTTTGTTTTGCAGAAATTGAAAACGAAAGTTAGCGAAAGGGGTGCAGAGTTTAGCAGCCCCACATACAATATCACAAACTATTTTGACTGGCCGGCAAGTTGATTGTAGTAATTTATTACGGATATCCAATGTTGCTCATTTTTTTCCTGCAGGTGGTTGTGTGAGATAAATTGTTTCAGTTCCTTCCTGCGGTCGGGCAATGCTTCTGTAATGGACCTGAGCTTCTTTATTTGAAAAAGGTTGTTATTGGAAAGAATGTAATACCTGTACCCGGTTTCAATACGCTGTTCGGTAGTAGCTGAACCATAAGGTTTGGTTTCTTTTATTTTTTTGCTTACTTCTTTCAGCAGTGTTGCAGTGCCTTTTTCCAGTACAAGAAACCACCGTGTTTTTGATGTTGCCCCCGGCGAAAGAACATTGCTGCTGATTAAGCTGTAAGAACCCGCTTCAACTGTATCCACAAGATAAAGCTCATGAACAACCGCCGATGTAACCATTTCATTCCCTTTCACATCCGTGAAATGAATGTTGTTGTCAAGCAGGTTGAGCTTTACCTGTATATTGGCAAATTTTCTGGTACCGGGTAAAGTAACGAGGGCACTCATCCAGTAATCTCTGAAAAAAGGGGTGCCTTCAACCAATGCGATAAACTTTACATTCCCTGCCGGCTCGCCATTTACAGAATGAAAAAAACTCAAGGCGCTGTAGTTAACAGAATCCCCTCCGGAAATATCAACCACTTTTTGCGCAGAAAGAAAAAAGCTTTGTAAAAAAACAAAAGGGATAAAGTATAATGCTTTCGTTAAAGAAACTTTAAAAACAAAACTCAGTCAGTAACCAACTTTTTCTCCAGGTCCTCAAGCGACACTCCTTTGGTTTCAGGAACCTTGGCTAACACCCATATAAGCTGCAGCGCCATCATCACTGCAAAAAAAGCAAATATGGGCCAGGGGTTGTCTTTAAAAATTCCATCTTCGGCATCTAAGAATACCGGCGTTACCAGTGTAATAATAGCTGCAAAAACCCAGTGCACACTTGCGCCAAATGACTGGCCCAGTGCACGAACTTTATTGGGAAATATTTCTGAAATAAACACCCAAATTACAGCGCCCTGGCCAATGGCATGTGCGGCAATAAACAACAATAAAAAAAACATTAAAAATCCGGGCCCCGAATGGGCATAAAAAGACCATGCTACCATAGCAAGACTGATGATATAACCAAACGAGCCAATGATGAGCAGCGTTTTTCTGCCGAGCCG
>JANRKT010000121.1:0-14675 GCA_033763355.1 Chitinophagaceae bacterium
TTTGGGGTGCATCAGAAATTTACGCAACAGTTGCGGTGCATTTTTTTTTACAATGATCTTTCTTTCAAAATCAAGGCCGGCGCTGTAGCCCCAGTATTCATGCACATTGCGGGCATAACAATAAATGCACCCATGCTCACAGCCTGCATAAGGGTTCATGCTGTACATCATCCCTACATCAGGGCTGTCCACTTTATTTACAATCGTTTTGCTTTCCTGCTCCAGGTACTGCGTTGGCACATTCGGTTCTTCCCAGTCATCAATGCCTTCAATGTGCTCCCTTGTTTTTTCATCTTTCAGGAAGCGGTTCTTTGTGTTTATTTGTGCCCCTCTTCCCTGTAAATAAGAAGTTCCTTCGCCGTCTGATATATCACTGTTGTTTTCGGGTAAATGATTCTTAGGTTTGACCTTGAAATGGTCCTGTTGTAATTTGGTATTCATAAAAATAGTTTTTTAACCACGGTGACAGGGAGACACGGTGAAACACGGAGAAGCAGATGCCAGAACAGGCTATCTGTAAATAGATTAAAGAATCATTCTTTTAATTCCATCTTTCATAAGAGGAACACGAAAATTAAGGATATAGCCCAATCTTTTCTGCGTAAGCTTTAAATAACTCAATAATTGTGCTTCCCAAACAGGATGATACAATTCCTGCGATTTCAATTCAACAATAATCAAATCATCAACAAGAATATCAATCCTTAATCCTTCGTCAATTACAAGATTATCATAAATCAACTGAATGCTTTTCTGTTTTACAAAGGAGATATTTCTTTTCATCAGTTCATAGCAAAAACATTTCTCATATACTGCTTCCAGCAAACCGGGTCCCAAAAGCTTATGAATACTTATCGCTATATCCACTACCTGAGAAGCCAGCCATCGTTCTCTTTCTGTAAGTGGTTTATGAATTTTCTCCGTGTTACTCAGTGTCATAATGCCTCTGTGGTTTTATCAAACTAAAATAATCCCCCCTGCCTTGTCGTTACCGGCAGGTTCTGAAATTCGAACCGCTGCACTATCTGGTATTTCATTTCCCCTATGGGCCTTCTTAATAATAACATCCCGTCAGCAATAAACCTTCCTGTAAAATGCCGGTTGCTGTATTCAAGCCAGCCTTTTTCATATTGCCATGGCTGCAGCTTCCTTGCAATAGTAAGATGCGGTTCAAGAATGAAGTGGGGCTTGTTATCATCGTTCAGCTTCATGAGCCTTTGTGCCTCTTTCCTGATTTCTTTTACCAGCGTTTGTACAGGGATTTTACTTACCACATTTATATAAATGGTATGGCTGGGAAAACTTCCAAAATCTTTCAGCTCTATCTTAATGGGATGAAAGCCCATTGCCACCGTTTTTAAACGGTTGATGAGCCGGTCTTCCATCATTTCGTACTGGAGGAAATTGACCAATGTGATATGCGGCTTGCCCCCGATGGCCGTGGACGCCTTGTACACATCATAAAACTCCTGCTTTATCTTCATGATCTTACTGCGCAGTTCTTCATGCGGGTTTAACACAAGCAGGTACTCATATACCCGGTAACCCGGGATTGTAGCCGTGGTAACAGTTTGTAATTGCATAACCCATCCTCCTGCCCCCGGCTGCTCTCTTTCCACCGGGGAGCAGTGCTGAGGCGATTTTTAGTTACAAAAGTATTTAGCATAAATTTACTAAACTATTTAGTTTATTTCAAAAAAATTTATCACCTTTATTTCGAGAAAAATTTTTTTTATGGATGGGGAAGAATTTTACGGCGCTGCCTATAAAGGCTCAAAGCAATACACACAGCAACAGGTAAAAACCGCCAATGCTACAGGTTTTGGCGCTGCCGCCGATGACTATATGGAAAGGGGCATTGACCTGAACGAAGAGCTCATTAAAAACAAACCGGCCACTTTCTTCTTTCGCATGAAGGGGGATGCCATGAGGGATGCAGGCATTTTTGACAGCGATGTGCTGATTGTGGACCGATCATTAAAACTGGCAAGCGGAAAAATAATTGTTGCCGTATTAAACGGCGAACTGCTGGTGCGGAGATTCCATAAAAACTTTTCATCCGCATTTCTTGTGCCGGAAAACAACAGGTATAAACCAATTAACCTGGCTGAGTTCAGTGATTTTACTGTTTGGGGGGTAGTAACCTATATTATTCACCAGGTATGAAATGAAATTCCATCAGACCATTTTAAAAATAAACATGACCTGATGAAAGCCATTATTGACTGCAATAATTTTTATTGTTCCTGCGAACGCCTGTTTAAACCACATTTAGACAAGCGGCCGGTTGTTGTGCTTAGCAACAATGATGGCTGTATTATTTCCCGGAGTGATGAAGCAAAAAAATTGGGTGTAGAAATGGCCGGCCCTTATTTTATGGCAAAGCCATTGATACAAAAACATGATGTGGCGGTCTTTTCTTCCAACTATAATTTATACGGCGACCTGAGCTGGCGGGTAATGGAAACCCTGCGCATGATGATTGGCAAAAAAAATGTAGAAGTGTATTCAGTTGATGAAGCATTTTTAGACCTCAGCATATTTCCGCCTGAAGACCTGCACAAAATAGCCGGGGAAATAAGGGAAACCACAGAGCAATGGACAGGTATTAAAGTTTCTGTTGGTGTTGCGCCTACCAAAGTACTGGCCAAACTTGCCAACCGTTTATCCAAAAAAGATAAACAGAAAACCGGTTGTGTAATGGTGCTGGATACAGAAGAAAAGATTATTGATGCATTGAGGATAACACCCGTTGGCGACATCTGGGGTGTAGGCCACCGGTATGCACAAAAATTAAAAGAACAATGGGGCATTTCCAACGCTTTTCAGCTGAGAAATGTAAGCGAAGAGTTTGCCCGCACATATCTTGGCGGCGTGGTTGGTGCAAGACTGGTAAGGGAGCTGAAAGGCATTACATCAAAAGAAATGGAAGATGAGCTGCTGAATAAAAAAATGATTGCAACCACAAGGATGTTTGGCAGCCCTGTAAGCAACATCAATGATATAAAGGAAGCCGTGGCAACATATACCTCAAGGGCAGCAGAAAAATTAAGGCGGCAATGCAGTGCAGCAAAAGTGATAAGTGTTTTTGTGGTAACCAAAGAACAGGACCATATGCTCAGCTTTAAAAAAAGCGGTACCATCAGCACCTATACCACACTCCCCGTTGCCACTTCATTTACCAACGAACTGATTAAACCCGCTGTAAGGCTGGTAGATGAACTGTATGAAGAGGGACAATCGTACAAAAAAGCAGGGGTGATGCTCAGCGGCATTATCCCTGATGAATCTGTACAGGGGAATTTGTTTGTTCCTGAAAACAAAAACTGTGAGCGCAAACTGATGGATATGATTGACAACATCAACTTCAGCCAGCGTGATGATGTATTGAAGTTTGCAGCATCAGGCACCACCCGTGACTGGAAAATGCGCCAGGAACTGCGCAGCGGAAGGTACACCACAAGATGGGAGGAATTGTTTGAGGTAAGTTAACTGAACAAATCTTTCTGAAGTGTTTTAGCGCCTCCCTTATCGTCAATAAACTTTGGTTTTATTAAGTTCAGCCCGCATTCCTCATTCATCTTATCAACCAAACAAACAGTAAGCTCAGGCGAAGTGGCTTCATCATGCATGTGCATAAAAAAATACAATTCCTGCATTCCTTTGTCCAGCCAGTATTTCATCCGCTGCACCCAGGCATCAATTCTTGTATTATCAGTGGGGTGTAAACTGTTGCCTACATACCGGATGAACGCTTTGGGAATGGTAAGGTGCATGTGGGCACAGTCCCTTCTTCCGGCTGTATCGGTAATAACAGCGCCCATATTAAGTGAAGCCAGGGTTTCCAGAATTTCTTTTCGCACATCTGCATTGGAAAACCAGCCCGGGTGGCGAACCTCTAAAAAAAACTGAAGGTCTCTGGGTAAAGAAGCAAGATAGTCAAACAATTCTTTTCGCCTGTTGGGAGAAAAACTGTCGCTCACCTGCACAAAGATGGGGCCCAGGTGTTCTTCAAAAGCAACAATGCCGCGGAAAAACTCAGTAGTAATAAATTCTTTCCCTTTCAAACCGCCACGGTGTGTTACCCCCTGGTACATTTTAGGGCAGAACAAAAAATCTCTTCCTTTCGCTTTATCTTTCCATTTACCAATGCCCGCAGCTCCATATATTTTATAATGTGTGGCATTGAGCTCAATACAATTGTAGTGCTGCACATAATGCTGCAGAAAATCTTTTTCTTTTGTTTTTGGCGGATAAATCTTTCCTACCCATTCAGGTCTGCCCCATTTTGCACAGCCAATGTACACTCTGGCATTCTTGTTTTTCTTTCCGCTTAATATATTCTTATTACCCGCCGGCTCTGCAGGTAAACTAAAGTCAATATTGTTCAGTTCATTTTCAGGAACCCGCCCAAATTCCATGTGATGATTTCATTTGTTTACAAATCCAACAATACAGCCATTTCACATTTTACGCCGTGCTGGTGGTTTACATACAGCAAAAATTTATCCGTAAAGTAATTGTTTCAAATTTCTAATTTACATCTTCCGGCGCTGTATGAAAATTGAAATAAAAAAATGCAGGCAGAATATGTATGCACTTACATATTTCTTCTGTATTGCCCGCCCACTTCATAGAGGGCATGTGTGATTTGCCCCAGTGAACAATACTTAACGGTTTCCATCAGTTCTTCAAATAAGTTACCATTGTTAATTGCTGCCTGTTGCAAACGCTTCAGTATTTCTGCTGATTTACTTTCATTACGTTCCCGGAAAGCAAGCAGGTTGCTGATCTGTTGTTCCCTTTCTTCTTTTGTACTGCGTATTACTTCATTGGGCACTACAGTAGGGGAACCCTTTTTATTAAGGAATGTGTTTACTCCCACAATCGGTAATTCACCGGTATGTTTGAGTGTTTCGTAATACAAACTTTCCTCCTGTATTTTATTACGCTGGTACATGCGTTCCATTGCGCCCAATACCCCGCCCCTCTCAGTTATCCTGTCAAACTCAGTCAATACAGCTTCTTCCACAAGGTTTGTAAGTTCTTCTATGATAAATGAGCCCTGTATAAAATTCTCTGTTTTTGAACTGCCCAGTTCCCTGTTGATGATTAGCTGGATGGCCATTGCCCTGCGTACACTTTCTTCAGTAGGAGTGGTGATGGCTTCATCATATGCATTGGTGTGAAGGCTGTTGCAATTATCATAAATGGCATACAAAGCCTGCAATGTGGTGCGGATATCATTAAAATCAATTTCCTGTGCATGCAAACTGCGGCCGCTGGTCTGAATATGGTATTTCAGCATCTGGCTGCGTTTGTTGGCTTTGTATTTATATTTCATTGCTTTGGCCCAAATCCTTCTTGCCACTCTTCCGATTACACTGTACTCCGGGTCCATGCCATTGCTGAAAAAGAAAGAAAGGTTCGGGGCAAAGTCATCAATGTTCATGCCCCTGCTGAGATAGTACTCAACATAAGTAAAGCCATTGGCCAGTGTAAACGCAAGTTGTGTTACCGGGTTGGCGCCTGCTTCTGCAATATGGTAACCGCTGATGCTTACACTGTAAAAATTCCGGACTTTGTTTTGTATAAAATACTCCTGCACATCACCCATCAGCTTCAATGCAAATTCTGTAGAGAAGATGCATGTGTTCTGGGCCTGGTCTTCTTTTAATATATCGGCCTGTACCGTGCCACGCACCTGCTGCAATGCCGACTGCTTACATTTTTCATATACTTCAGCTGGTAATACTTCGTCACCACTAAAACCCAGGAGCTTTAATCCTAAACCACTGTTCCCATCAGGCATCTCTCCCGGAAACGATGGATTATTATAAACCGGTTTTTTACCATCAGGGTATTTCTTTTTTATAATATCATTCACCTTTGCCCATTGCCCGTTCGCTTCAATCCATTCTTCACATTGCTGATCAATAGCAGCATTTAAAAAGAAAGCAAGTAACATAGGCGCCGGCCCGTTAATCGTCATGCTTACTGATGTCTTCGGGTCACATAAGTCAAAACCACTGTATAACTTTTTGGCATCATCAACAGTAGCAATACTTACACCACTGTTACCCACCTTGCCATAAATATCAGGGCGGTGATCAGGGTCTTCGCCATATAATGTTACACTGTCAAATGCTGTAGATAATCTTTTTGCGGGCTGATCGAGGCTTACGTAATGAAACCGTTTATTGGTTCTTTCAGGCCCGCCTTCGCCGGCAAACATCCTGGTCGGGTCTTCGCCTTCTCTTTTTAACGGGAAAACACCGGAAGTAAACGGGAAATGTCCCGGTACATTTTCCTGCGCCTGCCATCTTAATATATCACCCCAGTCTTTAAACTTAGGCAACACAACTTTTGAAATTCTTGTTCCACTCAAGCTTTTAGTGAACATTTCCAGTTTTATCACCCTTTCCCTTACTGTGTATTCATAATAATCTTTCCCATATTCTTTTACTTTTTGCTGCCAGTTGCTGATAAGTTTGCGGGAAACGGGGGTAAGCTGATCTTCGTAATGTTTCTTTGTTTTTTCCAGCACAGCCTGTGTATAGCCATGTGCCCCCTTATCAAAGGAGAAATTCTTCAGCGTTTCTATTGTGCCTTCTATCTGGTATAGTTTTGATGCAATAACAGCCTGTTCTTTCACCAGCTGATCATAACTACGGTTATTCTCTGATATTTCTGATAAATAACGCACACGGCCGGAAGGGATGATGGCCTGTGAAACTTTAGCCGTATCGGAAAAATGAAATTCCCCGAATGACAACCCTGACTTTACAGCAATTTTCTTTAAGAGTTGTTCAAACAAATGGTTTACCCCGTCATCATTAAACTTGCTGGCCATTGTACCAATAATAGGGAGCTCTTCATCTTTGGCATTCCATAAACCGTGGTTGCGTTTATATTGTTTACGAACATCTGCCAAAGCATCTAATGCACCTGCTTTATCAAATTTATTGATGCAAACAAGGTCTGCATAATCCAGCATATTGATTTTCTCCAGTTGCGAAGCAGCGCCGTATTCCGGCGTCATCACATACATGCTTACATCACAGTAATCAAGAATGGAGGCATCGCTTTGCCCCACGCCTGCGCTTTCTAAAATAATAAAATCAAATCCTGCTGCTTTGCAAATATCTATTGCCTCCCGTACTGCGCCGCTCAGCGCAGTATTATCATCTCTTGTAGCAAGGCTGCGCATGTATGCACGGGGATGAGAAATAGAATTCATTCTTATCCTGTCACCAAGCAAAGCGCCACCTGTTTTCTTTTTAGAAGGGTCAACAGAAATAACAGCAATGGTTTTATCAGAGAAATTATTAAGGAAGCGCCTTACTATTTCATCGGTTACTGAAGATTTACCTGCACCGCCTGTACCGGTGATGCCGAGAACGGCCCCCACCAAACCTCCCCCGGTGGGTGAGGCTTTTTTAAGCCCGCTGTCTTTTTCTTCAATTTGCTTGTCAGGTAGCCCCGTGAGTGTAGTATGTATTTTAATCAGTACTTCATTAATATTATAAAGGATCTGGTCATTTGTAAATCGGATAACATCAAATCCCAATTCTTTCAGCGCCTTTGTTCTTTCTTCTTCATTAATCTTCATTTCAGGAAGCTGATGGTAATTGCCATCAACTTCAATAACTAATCCTTTTTTCAGGCAAACAAAATCTGCTATAAACTGGCCAATAATATGTTGCCTCCTGAACTTATACCCCTCTTTCCTGCTTTTTAATTTATCCCACAAAATTGTTTCGGCCATTGTGGGTTCTTTGCGGTGAGAAAGCGCAAACTCCTTCAGCTTTCCATAAATCAACGGATCAGCTTTAAATTGATTTACTGTTATTGAAGAACCATCATAAACCGCTTCAGAAAATTTACCACTTTCAGCTAATGTAATAGCCCTGGCAATCTTTCGTATATCTTTTACTTCACCAAGCGGCAATTGCCCGTTCCATTTTTCTGAAGCCTCCCAATAATCAGCAGGCTTGTCTTCTCCTCCCCCACCGGGGGAGGCAGGGAGGGGGCTGCATTGTTTCACTACATCTTCAATCATTCCCTCCAATCCCATTTTTCTTCCGTCATCGGGACTGTAAATTCTTGTAATGCCATACCTGTGCAACTCTTCAATTTCTTCAGGCAGTATGGTTCCGCCGCCGCCGCCAAAAATTTTAATATGCCCGCATCCGTTTTCATCCAGTAAATCTTTCATGTATTTGAAAAATTCTACATGGCCGCCCTGATAACTGGTAATAGCAATGCCCTGCACATCTTCTTCAATAGCGCATTCTACAATTTCCTTCACACTCCGGTTATGGCCCAAATGAATAATTTCAGCGCCTTTACTCTGCATAATGCGGCGCATAATATTAATAGCGGCATCATGGCCGTCAAATAAACTGGCGGCCGTAACTATCCTGACTTTATTAACTAGATTGTAACCCATACTAAGGAAGCGTTGTAATCCGGTTGCACGCAAATTACAAAGTTAATGTATTTGCCTTCTCCCGTTAAGCTGGTTATAACTACTTTATAAACTTTGGTTATGTCAATTTCACTAAATTTGTTACCCTTGTAAAAAACATCTGCAAGATATACTTCAGGTGTTTGGTAAGGAAAACTTTTCTCATACATGTCGTTACGTCAATTTATTTCTGCGAGGCGCCTGCTGAGGTCAATTTCATTTTTAACTGAAAATGTTACTTACGGATGGAAAGAGATAGCCCGGATGTTCGGCCTTCATGAAGATCTTTATTACAATTCCCTTCATAAAAAATTAGTCAAACCCGTTGAAGCCATTTTGATTGGTGCAGGGCACCGGGGAACAATTTATGCTTCTTATGCACTTGAAAACCCTGATGAACTCCTCATTACCGGTGTTGCTGACCCCAATCATTTGCGGATGAGCAAAACAGCAAAGCTTCATCATATTCCACAGCACCATTGCTTCAGTACGTGGGAGCACATTTTTGAAAGAGAAAAATTTGCTGATGCAGTTATCATCGCCACACCTGACCAGTTGCACACTGCCCCCTGCCTCAGGGCCCTTGAAATGGGTTATGATGTATTGCTTGAAAAACCGGTTGCACCTACAGAAGCTGAATGCAGGCACATACTTGACAAAGCCAGGCAAACAGGCCGCATTGTTGGTGTATGCCACGTATTGCGTTACACTCCTTATTTCAGGGAGCTGAAGGAAATCCTTGATGCAAAAATTATTGGTGAAATCATCAGTGTACAACACCTTGAACCTATTGAGCACGTACACATGAGCCATTCTTATGTGCGTGGCAAATGGCGGAACAGTAAAAACACAACACCGATCATTCTTGCCAAATCATGCCATGATACTGATATTATCAGGTGGCTGGTGAATGACCCCGCCGATAATGTTCATTGCTTTGGCAATTTAAAATGGTTCACCACCAGGAACGCCCCTGACGGAAGCACCGAAAGATGTACCGATGGGTGCGCTGTTGAAAATGATTGTCCTTATTCTGCTTTACAGATTTATTACCGCGATAAAAAAAGGTTATACGTGTTTGATTTGTCTGAAGATAAAAGCAGCTGGGATGAAGAAATTTTGCATAACCTGAAAACAACAGATTACGGCCGCTGTGTGTACAGGATGGACAATGACCAGCCGGATCACCTTACCGTGAACATTCTTTTTAAAAATGGGGTTACCGCTGCTTTTTCAATGGAGGCGCATGTTTCTTATGAAGGGAGGCGCACACGTATAATGGGTTCCAAAGGGGATATTGCCGGTGATATGGAAACTTTTATTATGACTGATTTTAAAACCGGAAGGAAGACCACATGGAACCTTAAAACAGATGCACATGGCGGCGGCGACCATTTACTTGTAAAGGATTGGGTGCAGGCGGTAGCGCAGCAAAACCCTGCCCTTTTAAGTTCCAGTATTGATGTTTCTGTTGAAAGCCACATCATGGCTTTTGCTGCTGAAAAAAGCAGGCAGAGCAGAACAATTGAAGATGTGATTATTTAGAGTTCTTTTACTACTATTTATTATACAGCGACATTAACTTCAGCAGCACCCCGTTTGTCCAGCCAAAACCATCCTGTGATTGGTATTCACCGCCGCCGGCTTCAAGATCAGTATCTGCAACATTGTATTTCTCCATCAGCTTGCCGGTTCTTTTGTAAACATCAGTATTCAGTTTAATCCAGCGTTGTGCAATGTCTTTGGCTTCTTCATAAAAACCATATCGTTCCAGGCCTATGATGCTCATCCATTGCAAAGGCGCCCATCCGTTGGGTGCATCCCATTGCTGTCCTGTATTGTGAATGGTAGTTAATAATCCGCCGCGTTTTAAAAGATTCGATAATACCAGCGGAACCTGCCGGTTTACTTTAGCCCTGTCAGCAATATTAAAAAACAAGGGGTACATTGCTGCAAGCGTCAGGTTATCTTCTTTACGGTTTTTCACATAATTATAATCACAATAATAACCTGTGTTATCGTTCCAGCAATACTGGTCAATTGCTTTTTTTCTTTTTTCACCTCCAGCAGTATATTTTGCAGCCTGAGATGAATAGACCGCAGATTTACTGATGTCTTTTTCTTTTGCAGCCATCACACTGTATGCTTTTGCAATTACCTTTTCGAGGTTATACAACAAAGCGTTCAGGTCAACAGTAATCATATCTGCTGTTTCAATGCTGGCAATATTCTTATCGTCTGCAAACCACCGGCTGCTGAAATCAATCCCGCTTTCTGCAGCAGCACGCAGATGCCGGTACATTTCCACTTTATCCCTGCCGGATTTTTCAGCAGCTTCAACATCTTCCCTGTAACTCTCCTGTCTCGGCACATCTGCATCATCCCAGTAACGGTTTAAAACGGAGCCATCAGCAAATCTTATTACTCTCCTGTAAACGCCTGCCGTTTTAAGTTTATCGCTTCCATCCATCCAGAACTGATATTCTTTTTCAAGTGCGGGTAAATAAATGCCATAAACATCTTCCCCTTTAATATCTGCAAGTAATTCTATCATCAAAGAGAAAAAAGGAGGTTGGGAACGGCTTAAATAATATGACCGGTTACCATTGGGAATATGGCCGTATGTATTGATGAGGTGAGCAAAATTCTTTATCATGTTCTCCATCATTTCATGTTCCCCGCTTTCCTGCAAACCCAGCATGGTAAAATAAGAATCCCAGTAATATATTTCACGGAAACGCCCGCCGGGAACAATATACGAATGGGGCAAAGCCAACAATGAAGAACCCGCCACTGGTTCGTCGGGGCTCCGCTTCAATACAGCCCACAACTTTTTAATGTGGGTGGCCACATCTTCATTAACATCCGTATGATAATTATCTGCAGGCTTTTTCGGTGCATCAAAATTTTCTTCAACAAATTTTTTCAGGTCAATTTCAACCTTCTTCTTTTTTGCTTCTTTTTTAAGTTTCGTATAATCTGAAACAATGGCTTTGGGATCACGTTTGGGCCGGCAGTCCACAAAAGTCTTACCATCCGGGAAAATGCGGCTCATCTGTACTTCAGTAAATAATATTCCGTAAACCCGGTCAGGCGTTTGCACCTGTTGGGCAGGTACCGTAAAAAGTATGAATGAACAAAAAACGGAAGAAAATATTTTTTTCATACCACAGGTTAACAGCAGAGACAAAGAAATACCGGAAAGAGGACGGTTGTTTAAAACCCCAATATCCTTGCCCCCGGAAAATTATCTATACTAAAAATTCCTGATAACAACGTTCATTATTCCGAACTTGTAAAAAAATTACAGGGCTATTTTTTTCTCAGCAGTTTTAAAATTGTTTGCTGATTTTTAAGGATCGCATCAAGTGTTTTCTGGTTCTTAAGAATGGATTTTTGATTATTGATTATGGCTTTCTGATTTGAAAGAATTGTTCCCTGGTTTGCCTTAAGTGATTTCTGGTTATCAATGATTATTTTTTGATTAGACCTGATGACATCCTGGTTCTTAAGGAGCGTACCCTGATTGGTTTTGATCACTCCCTGGTTTTTCAGGATTGTTCCCTGGTTATTTTTGATCACTCCCTGGTTGTTTTTGATCACTGACTGATTGCCTTTGATCGTTTCCTGGTTCCCTTTAATGGTGCCCTGGTTGCCTTTGATAATTTCCTGGTTACTGAGAATGGCTTCTGTGTTTTCAGTTACAGGTCCATTGTCATTAACAGCAAGCTCATTCATTTGATTGTCGTTCATTTTGTTTAAATTTTAATATTAAAAAATGGCTTTCCGCTCCTGGTTCCTGAGGCATTTTATACGGCGTGTACAATTTCAAAATTCATTCTTCCCTGCTTTTGGGCTGGGGTATTTTGGCAGCATCAATAGGGGCCGGTATAATTTCCTGCGGCACAAACTTACGGTCTATTATTTCATTCATTGGAATGCGTTCTGTAAGAAGGCCGATCTTCAATCCCATATCCTGTATCTGCTGAAGTTCTTCATCCGACGGGGTGAGCTTTACATAACTTACGCGGCGGGGGTCGGCAGTTAATACATAATTCAGCACTTTTTCATCCTGGCGGTAATAAGGTGAAACCAATTTTGCTGCTTCCGCCCTGTGGGTTTCCGCCCATTCCCCTGAAGCAGCTATACCACGAACGAGATCTTCTACAACCCCAGGCTGGCTTTTTATTAAGTCTTCGTGTACAACCAATGCACAGGAAATGAAATTGGGCCAGATATCCCTTGCGTAATAAAGAACACGGCCAATGCCATCAAGTTCCGCTTTTGCGCAAAAAGGTTCACCAACAAAATAACCATCAATAGCGCCAGATGCCAGTGAGGTTGGCATATCAGGCGGAGGCAATACCACAAAGCTGATATCGCCTTTCTTCATGCCATAATCTTCCATGAGTTTATGAATAACAAAATGCTGGTTGCTGTACAGGCTGGGAACAGCTACTTTTTTTCCTTTAAGGTCAAGCAGGCTCCTCACACTACCATTCTTTGCAACTACAATTTCGGAACCATCCCGGTGGCCGAGGTAACATATTTTTACAGGCACCCCCTGCTCACGGAGCTTCATAGCTAATGGTACAATCATAAAAGTGGCCTGCACCTGTTTTGCTTCCAGGGCGCTTACCACAGTTGGGAAATCTGAGAACACACGGGAGTTGAAATTGGTATTGGTTTGTGTTGTTTTTGATGCGTAATCAGTAACGGGGCAGGTAAGGTGGCATGTAACAGGTAAAAAACCAACTGTAAGTTCACGCAATGCCTGTTTATTCGATCCCTCATGTATTACATCACGTACATTGGCAGAACTGTTACTGTTCCACGGACGATAGCGAAGCAAACCCAGCATGGCGAGGGTTGCAACCACCCCAATAATCAAACCAAAGGCGTTTACTTTCATAACAATCTCTTATTAAAGTTATGCTATATCATTTTATCATGCGCCTGCAGTCCCAGTTCGTTAAGAATTTCTTTCATTGCTTCTATAACTGCACTGTCAGTAAGGTTCCTTGGCTGCATGGCATTTATGTGCAATTCCCGGCATATCGTTGCAGGGCGGTTGGATAACACCAGTACCCTGTCAGCCAATTGTGCCGCTTCTTCAATATCATGCGTAACAAAAACAACTGTACGGGGCCTGTTCTCCAGTAAGCGGATCAGTTCCCTGCGCATACGAAGCCTTGCCTGGTAATCGAGAGAAGAAAATGGTTCATCCATCAATAAAATATCAGAATCACCCGTTAGAACCCGTGCAAGTTCTACCCTTTGCCTCATGCCGCCGGATAACTGATGCGGATAATGATGCCTGAAATCTTCAAGATGAACAAGAGAGATAAGTTCATTTAATTCTTTTTCCCGTTGAGCCCTGTCTTCCATAAAGCGCAATCCCACCAAAATATTTTCTGAAACAGTGAGCCAGGGAAAAAGGCTGTCGTGCTGGTACACGGTGCGGATAACACCTTTTCTCTCTATGGTGCCCGAAACCGGTTGTATATGACCGGATAATAAATTTAATATTGTTGTTTTACCACAGCCGGACGGCCCCACCAATACTACTACCTCGCCCGGATTAACAACAAAATTTAAATTATTAAGAACAGGCACTGTTCCATAGCCATGCGAAACTTTTTCCAGTACAAGGCTGCCTGCCGTGTGTTTATCTTTCATAGCCCCAGCGTATATTAGGTAATTTGGTTAATTGGGCAAGCAACCTGTCAATACCCATACCCATTAAACCAATAACTATCATATAACAAACTGCAGCATCCAGCCGCAGGCCATTTCTTGCTTCCCATATTCCGTAACCTAACCCATCCTGGCAGCCAACCATTTCTGCAGCTACAATCACCACCCAGGAAATACCATAGCTTACCCGCAATGCTGTAATTACCTGGGGCAATACTGCCGGAAAAGTAACTTTCGTAAGCAGTTCAATGCCTTTGTAATTATAATCATGGGCTACCCGGAAGTAAATGCCGGGAATGGTTGCAACGGCCGACATGGTGGCCAATGCAAGCGGAAAAAAAGTGGCCATAAATATCAGGAAAATAGCCGGTTTATCGCCAATATGAAACCAAAGTATGGCAAACGGTATCCATGCAAGAGGTGAAAGAAAACGAAAAAAATTAAGCATCGGAACAAAAGCCTGCCTTGCATAAAGATGCTGGCCAAGCCATAAGCCGGCAGGAATACC
>JANRKT010000122.1:0-2827 GCA_033763355.1 Chitinophagaceae bacterium
ATTTTAAATGAATTGTCTTTATTAATTTCCAGCAGACCCCCGCCATAAGAACCGGCATACACTTTTTCATTCTGCTTGTCAATTGCTATGGTAATAAAATCGAGTAATGTATCCAGTTGCGGATAAATGTATTGGTTTACACCTGTCCAGAAATCGCCGGAAAACCGGTAAATACCATTGGGATTAAAAAGATATGTCCATGATTCGCTCACAGAACCCGCTGCAGCCCATAAATCATTGCCCGAAAAAACCAAATCGCCTGTGGCGATATTGATGGGTGAATTGGGAAATACCCGTTCTGTACTGTTACCATCAGTTTTAAACAACCCGTTATTCTGGTCAGCAATCCAATATTCACTTTGATAAATGGTTGCCTGCCGGGGAAGGGAAAGCAAGGGGTTTTGCAGCACTTTTTCGGTTGCGCCGCTGGTATTTAAAACAACAATCCTTGTCTGGATGCCTTTAGTTTCTGAAAGCAGGATCTTATTTTCTGAAAAATCAATGTTTCCTATTGGCCATGTATCATGGTAAAAAAAAATCCAGTTGCTGCCATTTTGAATAAAGAGCGAATCGTTCTTCTGAACCATTATCTTGTCCTGCACGTTGAGTACTTTATGATACTCCCCGGCAGAAAGCCCGGTACTGCCGCTTATGGTTTGCCATTCATTGAAATCAGAAAGGTTTGGGCTGTTCACAGCGGCCCTTTTTAAGCCTTCAACTGTTGCTGCATAAAAAAAACCGGCAGCTTGTGTAAAATCATTTACCCTGATACGGCCGCCGCCATTGCCTATAAGATAGGTTTCCGCCACTTCATATTTGTCCTGGTTAATTACAATTATTCCAAGGCCGGTGCTGAGGTATGCCCTGTTATTAAAACAATAAATGTTATAAATGCTTTTGTCGCCGCTCACGTTACTCAGTTTAATATCGGGCACATTGATTACATCGTTCCTGTAAAGCACATCAACATTGCTGTTCTGGTAAGCAATGATAAATTTTTGAGCGGATGCATCATACTTCATCCGGCTTACGCCTACTTCACTCAATCCATTTACCTTACTCAGCCGTTCAAAAGATTTTTCACCTGTATCGTAACTGAACAAAGCATAAGGTGTGGCGCAGTAAATTTTTTCTTCAACCGGAATGATATTAATGGCATTGTTATAAGGCAGGTGTTCACGCCACTGGCCGATGGGGGGAATGCCCTGTGCGGAACAGAAATAAGATGCAAAAAACAAAAAACAAAAAACAAAAAACAATCTCATCATTACAAAATTAAGGTTAGTGTTTCAGTTTTTTATCCCGGCGAAGCCTGCCTGAAATCAGGAAGAAGCCTGAAAACTACTAAATAGTGTTCGATTGCTGGTCACAGATGCTTCGTTCCTCAGCATGACAAACAGAAGTATTAACAAATTAAGCTAAATCAATCCTGCATATAAAACTTCGTGAAGCCATACAAATTAAGTTTCTTTGCACATTCAAAAAATCAAGCTGCATTTCATGTGGAAGAAACTTGGCGACGGCATATTAAAGTTCAGGCTGCCCCTGTTGTTACTTTTATTATTATCAACAATTGTAATGGGATTTTTTGCAAGTCAGGTAAAAATGAGCTATGAGTTCTCAAGAGCCATTCCCACAGATAACCCCAAATACAAAGAATACATTGCTTTTAAAGAAAAGTTTGGCGAAGACGGCAACCTGCTTGCCATAGGTTTTCAAACGGAAAAACTTTTCACCATTGATTTTTTCAGCAGCTTTTCAAAACTGCACAACGATTTAAAAAAAACATACGGGGTAGAAGATGTGCTGGATGTATCATCTGCCGTTAACCTTGTTAAAAATGACAGTACACAAAAACTGATAGCAGGGCATATTTTTTCTGAAAAGATAAAAGACCAGCAAACACTTGACAGTTGTAAAAACATTTTTCTCAGCCTGCCATTTTACAGGGGTGTTTTGTATAACCCCGAAACCAGCGCTTATCTTGTTGGCGTAAAAATTAACAAAGGGATCCTCAACTCAAAAGAAAGGGAAAAAGTTGTTCCTTTAATTACAAGCCAGGCAGAAGCTTTTGCAAAACAAAACAACCTTGAACTCCGCCTGAGCGGTTTACCGCTTATCAGGAACAACATTGCCACCCGCATTGCAAATGAAATGAAGTGGTTCCTTGCCGGTTCCATTATTTTATCAGCAGTTATCCTCTTTTTATTTTTCCGTTCGGCAAGCACAACAATACTTTCACTTGCAGTTGTACTGTCTGGCGTAATATGGAGCCTGGGCACATTGCAATTGTTCAGTTATAAAATAACCATTCTCACCGGCCTCATCCCCCCGCTGATTGTAGTAATTGGTGTACCCAATTGTATTTACTTCATCAACAAATATCATACAGCATACCTGTCAGGCAAAACAAAAAAACAAGCATTGGTTGAAATGGTAAGTAAAATGGGCATTGTTACGCTGTTTTGTAATATTACTGCAGCGATAGGGTTTGCTGTTTTTGCATTAACCAAAAGTGCAGTGCTGCAGGAGTTTGGTGTGGTAGCAGGCATCAACATCATGGTTATCTTTCTGATTTCATTCATACTTCTTCCTGCTGCATTAAGCTACCTGCCTGACCCGAAACAACGTCACGTCCGCTACCTTGAAAGCAAATGGATGGATGCGGCGCTCACAAGAATAGAGTTATGGGTGTTCAATCATAAAAAAACAATTTATTCCGTTACGGCTGTTATCATCATTTTTTCTGTTATCGGGATTTTTAAACTCAAATCAGAAGGTTTTATAGTAGATGACCTGCCCAAAACAGATAGAATTTATACTGACC
>JANRKT010000123.1:0-2345 GCA_033763355.1 Chitinophagaceae bacterium
TTTTAAGCGACCAGGGTTTTCACATCAGTTTTCCCGGCAGGGCATCAGGAAATTTTACAAACAAGGCTTCGCTTTTACGCTATCTCAAAACGCTCAACGATTTTCCCCGCTATGTGGATGAACACCTGGGCCTGATGAGGCGTGGTTTAAAAGAAGGTATTTCACAGCCGGCAATTATTGTTCAGGGGTTTGCGGCAACATACAACCAGCATGTTGTGGATGATGTAAGCCAAAGTTTTTTTTACAGACCCTTTTTAAAAAAACCTGTTCAGGTAAATGATAAGGACTGGGACTCTGTTGCAAGCGCAGGAAAAATCGCAGTTGAAAAGAATATTATTCCGCAATATAAACGGATTAAAAAGTTTTTTGAAGAAGAATATATACCAGCTACAAGAAAATCACTGGGGGTGATCTCCTATCCAAACGGAGAAAAATATTACCAGCAGAGGGTTAATTATTTTACAACAACTGGGTTAAGCTATAACCAGGTTTATGAAACCGGGTTAAAAGAAGTGGCAAGGATACAGGCGGATATGGAAACAGTGCTGAAAGAAGTGAAGTTTAAAGGATCATTGAAAGAATTTATAGCATACCTGCGTACAGATTCACAGTTTTATGTCAGCACGCCTGAGGCGCTGTTAAAAGAAGCATCATTTATAACCAAGAAAATTGACGGGCAATTGCCGCGTTTTTTTGGCAAACTTCCCCGGCAGCCTTACACAGTTGAACCGGTCCCTGATTATCTTGCCCCAAACTATACGGGAGGACGTTATTCCGGTGCGTCCATTAATAGTACAAGATCCGGGGCTTTCTGGGTAAACACTTATAATTTAAAGAGCCGTCCTTTGTATGTACTGGAAGCCCTTGCATTGCATGAAGCAGTACCTGGGCACCATTTGCAAATTTCTTTGTCGCAGGAACTGGATAGTGTTCCTGATTTCAGGCGCAATTTATATGTGAATGCTTTTGGCGAAGGCTGGGCTTTGTATGGGGAATATCTTGGGATTGAAATGGGTTTTTATAAAAATCCTTACAACCGTTTTGGAAGGTTAACTTATGAAATGTGGCGTGCATGCAGACTGGTAATTGATGTGGGCCTTCATGCCAAAGGGTGGACAAGGGAACAAGCGGTTAATTATCTTGCGGACCATACCGCTTTAAGCTTGCATGAAGTAAATACAGAGATCAACCGCTACATTGCCTGGCCGGGCCAGGCGCTGAGCTATAAAATGGGTGAACTGAAAATACGTGAGCTGAGAAAGAAAGCGGAGGAAGCATTAAAAGAAAATTTCGATATCAGGGCATTTCATGATATGATATTATCAAAAGGAACTGTAACGCTTTCAATTCTGGAAAAGATGACGGAAAGGTTTATAGCAGAGCAGCAGGCTAAACTGAACAAAAAAAATGGCTAAACACATATTCCATTGTATAGACGCCCACACCTGCGGCAACCCTGTTCGTCTTATAAAAGAAGGCGGCCCAGTATTGAAAGGCAAAAACATGAGTGAAAAACGCCAGCATTTTTTAAAAGAATACGATTGGATACGCAAAGGCCTTATGTTTGAACCGCGGGGGCATGACATGATGAGCGGCAGCATCCTTTATCCGCCACATGACCCAAACAATGATGTGGCGGTACTCTTTATTGAAACCAGCGGTTGCCTGCCCATGTGCGGCCATGGAACAATAGGCACCATTACAATTGCAGTTGAAGAAGGGTTGATTTTGCCTAAAACTCCTGGTAAAATAAGGATGGAAGCACCTGCTGGTTTGGTAAATGTTGAATATAAAATGGAAAATGGAAAATGCAAAAGTGTAAAACTTACCAATGTGCCTGCATATTTGGATAAAGAAAGCATTACAGCTGAATGCCCGGAGTTAGGCGAACTTACAGTTGATGTTGCTTACGGCGGAAATTTCTATGCTATTGTGGATATACAGCAAAACTTTAAAGGCCTTGAACATTATTCTGCTGATAAGCTGATAGCATGGGCAAGGGAACTTCGTAAAAACATCAATGCGAAATATGAATTTATACACCCTGAAAACCCGACAATCAGCGGATGCTCTCATATTTTATGGACAGGGACTGTTTTAGATAAAACATCCACAGCACGTAATGCTGTATTTTACGGGGATAAAGCCATTGACCGCAGTCCGTGTGGCACAGGTACGTCAGCAAGAATGGCGCAGTGGTATGCAAAAGGCAAGCTAAAGAAAGGAGATAAATTCGTTCACGAAAGCATAATTGGCAGTAAATTCATCGGCACAATTGAAGAGGAACTGACAGTGAATGGCAAACCGGCTATAAGACCGGGCATTGAGGGTTGGGCTAAAATTTA
>JANRKT010000124.1:0-12822 GCA_033763355.1 Chitinophagaceae bacterium
GGTTTGATAGAACAGGCTGACAACCTTTTTAACCGCATCGAACACATCAGTGATGAGGGTCTTCCCAATAAAATACCTTACCGGGAGCCTTTTCACGAAATGATGAATGACAATGACAGCCTCTACAGAAAAGAAATTGCCAATGCTGATATTGAGCTGATGCTTACTGCACAGTATTTTTCTTATGCCCGTTATGTTTGGGAAGGAATGAGTGAAACAAAATCACAAAAAATTGACTGGTTCCTGCCCCGCAAAAAAATAAACCTGCAGCAAATAATGGACTCACTGCTGCTTGACTCCAACCCGCAATTTGTAGCCACCGAACCGGTGTATAGGCAATACGGACTTTTAAAAGACTATTTAAAAAAATACCGGGAAATTCAAAAAAAAGGTGGTCTGACCTTTATTAAAGCAGATAAAAGATCTTACAGGCCCGGCGATTCTTCAGCAGCCGTAATATCAATACGCAAATGTCTTTTTATCCTTGGCGATATTGCCTCCGACAATGGATCAGCGCTATATGATAAAGAACTTGAAGATGGCGTTAAGCGTTTTCAAAACAGGTATGGTTTAAAAGAAGACGGGATAACGGGGCCATCAATAGTAAAGGAGATAAATACACCGTTAAGTAAAAGAATTGAACAGTTGATTGTAAACCTTGAACGGTGCCGCTGGCTTCCTGAGGAGCCGAAGGGCGTATATTTTGCAGTAAATATTCCCGCCTACACTTTGTATGCATATGAAAATGATTCACTGCTCTGGACGATGAATGTGGTGGTTGGAAAATCAGTTCACAAAACGGTAATCTTCAGCGGCGATCTGAAGTATGTTGTGTTCAGCCCTTACTGGAATGTGCCTCCCGGTATTTTAAAGGATGAGGTGTTGCCTGCCATCAGGAGAGATAAAAATTACCTTACACGAAACCACATGGAATGGAATGGTAATTCAGTGCGGCAGTTGCCCGGGCCATGGAATGCACTGGGGCAGGTTAAATTTTTATTTCCCAACAGCCATAATATTTACCTGCATGATACACCAGCCAAAACACTTTTTGGCCAGGAAAAAAGGGCTTTCAGCCACGGATGTGTGCGGGTATCAGAACCAGAAAGACTGGCGCAGTTCCTGCTCAGGAATGATTCATCATGGACCAAAGAAAAAATCAAATCGGCAATGAACGCTTCAAGGGAACAATATGTAACATTAAAAGAAACCGTTCCTGTTTTTATAGCGTATTTTACAGCATTTGTTGACCGGGAGGGGCGGCTCAATTTCAGAGATGACGTGTATCAGCGTGACAGCCGCCTGGCACAGATGATTTTTGAAAAAAGTAATACCAGCGGGCAATAAGTACAAAAATTTGTAGTTATCTTTAATTTGTGATTGCAGATAAGTCCTGATATGTTCTTGAGAAGCCTCGCAGAACAAGCCTCCTCAGTCATTGCGGTTACTCATCAGCTCACTTAAATCTTGTTTTTGTTAATTAAATTTTTCACAATGAACATTTACGTAGGTAACATTCATTTCAACCTCACAAATGAGGACCTGTCAAATCTTTTTGGTCAATTCGGCGAGGTAACTTCTGCCAAAATCATTAACGACAAAGTAACAGGCCGCAGCAAAGGTTTTGGTTTTGTTGAAATGGATTCAGAAGAAGATGGCCAGAAAGCCATTGCAAACCTTAACGACAGTGAAGTTATGGGAAGAAAGCTGATTGTAAACGAAGCCCGCCCGCAGCAAAAAGGCGGTGGTGGCGGTGGCTTCAAGAAAAGAAGCTTTGGCGACAGGGGCGGCTACCAGAAAAGTGGTGGTTTCCGCGGCAACCGTGACCGTTTCAATGAATATTAAACACATATCTTCATAAGAATTTTTTAAAATCCTTCCCCTCAAACGGGAGGGATTTTTTATTTTCATTACAACAACATTACAATTTGAATACAACATATTTCTCTCCCGTTATTGCAGGTTGTATGAAGTGGGGCCAGTGGGGTGCCCGGTTTTCAACCAATGAATACCTGCAGGTTATTGAAGAATGTATTGCAATGGGCGTAACCACATTTGACCATGCAGATATCTACGGGCATTACACTACTGAAGAAGAGTTTGGCAAAGCGCTTTTACAAAACCCTTCACTGCGAAAAAAAATGCAGTTGATTACCAAATGCGGCATCAGGATGGTTACCCCGCACCGCCCCGAACATAAAATAAAATCATACGACACCGGTAAAGCGCACATCATCCGGTCCGCTGAGCAATCATTGAAAAATTTTGGTTCGGATTACATTGATGTTTTACTGATTCACCGCCCCGACCCATTAATGAACCCCGGAGAAATAGCTGAAGCTTTTACCCTTTTAAAACAGCAGGGCAAGGTGCTTGAATTTGGCGTATCCAACTTTACCCTTTCACAGTTTCAGTTGCTGCATAGCTGCTACCCGCTAAAATTCCACCAGTTTGAAATTTCATTGTTAAAACTCGACCCGTTTACAAACGGAGCATTGGATCAGTGCATCGCACAAAAAATTATCCCGATGTCATGGTCGCCATTGGGTGGCGGCAAGTTGTTAAGCGACAGCGATGATGAACGGGGCAGAAGAATAATGGCCGTTGCAGAAATCCTGGCCGAAAAATATAATTCCACCTCTGACCAGATACTTTTCGCATGGTTGTATAAACATCCCTCAGGCATTATACCTGTTACCGGCACCAGCAAAACAAAACGTATTAAAGCTGCACTTGCCGCAAAATCAATTGAAATAACAAGGGAAGAATGGTTTATGTTGTGGAGGGCTTCAACTGGTGCAGAAGTGCCGTAACAACTTTTTATATTGTATGCTGTCGTGGATTAAATGATCAATGGTTAAGCATCAAATTATTTTACAGAAACGAGCTTAAATTCCTTTTCAAAAGAACAATTTTTCCACGTTTCACTAACATTAAGAAATACAGCCCTTTTTTTAACGGCGAATTAATGTCTTTTTAATTCATAATCATTAGTTTGCAGTATATCTGTATCCCCGGCCCTGAACATCATTATTATACCGCAGAAAAAAAATCAAACCATAAATTAAGGTACGGCTTTTGCCTTATAACTACCCCGGCCCGGCAGAAACTAAGGCATAAGAATCATCCTGACAGGAAAAGATCACAGGCTGCAGCAATACTTTGATTGTAAAACAAAAGGAAGACTTTATGCTGACAGTAATTATACCTGCTCTAAATGAAGAAAGGACCATCGCCAGTGTGGTAAAATTCTGCTTGTCGCACCCCAATGTGAGCGAAGTGATTGTGGTAGATGATAAATCAGATGATGCAACTGCAGCAATTGCTGCATCGCACGGTGCAAAAGTGGTTACCAGCCAGGTGCGTGGCAAGGGTATATCCATGAAAGATGGCATACAACATGCAACAAATGAATTGCTGGTTTTCCTCGATGCGGATATTAACCCCTATCCTGAAAAAACAATTGACCTTCTTACAGGATCATTATTAAATAACGAAGCTGATTTTATTAAAGGCACTTTCAGCCGCAATGCAGGAAGGGTAACAGAATTGGTGGCAAAACCCCTGCTGAATATTTTTTATCCCGGCCTTTCGGAGTTTTCCCAGCCATTAAGCGGAATGATTGCAGGAAAGAAATACTTCTTTTCAAAAATCAATTTCTTTAATGATTATGGTGTTGACATCGGGATACTGATTGACATGTACCTGATGAAAGCAAGAATAAAAGAAGTGAACATTGGCTATATTGAAAACAACAGCAAACCCTGGGAGGCGCTTGGTAAAATGAGTAAGGAAGTTTCCCGTGCCATCATTTCAAAAGCGCAGCAGGAAAACCCCGAGATGGTAAATGAAGAGGCTATTCATTCTCTTGAAACCATAAACAGGGAAATGAATAAAACACTGAAAGAAAATTTATCCGGCTTTCATAAAATGGTGGTGTTTGATATGGACAATACCATCCTCAAAGGAAGGTTCATCCATGAATGTGCAAGGGAATTTGGTTTTATGCCGCAGCTTGAAGACCTGCGTGAAACCGAAACAGACCCCATTATATTAACCAAACGGATAGGGTTATTGCTGAAAGGAAGGACCATTGACGAATTGCTTGGCGTTGTAAGTAATATCCCGATGGTGGAAGATATTAAAGAGGTGGTAACTTCGTTTAAAGAAAAAGGATATATAACCGGGATTATCAGCGACAGTTACCAGCTCATTACAAACTATGTTAAACAGAATATAGATGCTGATTTTTCCATGGCCAATAAACTGGAGTTCTTTTCAGGAAAAGCCACCGGGGAAGTAAACATACCTTCTTATTTTATTGCCCCGGCAGACAGCATGTGCGGCCATGCCTATTGCAAAACCAATGCCCTGCAATATGCATGTGAAAAGAATAATGTAGCCCTTAAAAATACCATTGTGGTGGGCGACGGGGCAAATGACCGCTGCATTGTTGCCCATTCAGGCAAAGGGGTAGCATTCTGTACCACTGATGAAGTTTTGGAAAAAGTAGCTTATAAAAAAATAAAAGAACCAGTATTTCAATCGCTGTTAACCCTTGTATAGAAAGAATTAATCTGTATAACCCGATTGTAAAACCAAAAAACTCAAACGTATGGCAAACAAGTTCTACAACATTCTTGTACCGGTTGACTTTACCAAGAAAAACCAATGGGCCATTGCCAAGGCCATTGAACTGGCCAACCACATCAGGTGCAACATTCACCTGGTGCATATTGTTTCAAAACCGCTGTTCCGCTTCCTGCCTTTTGAAACCACATCATCCATGCCTTACGACACTTCTTTTGATTTGAAGAAAGGCCGGGAAAAATTGGTGGCATTAAGGGATCAGTACAGGGAGCACCTTTGCGAAGGCTGCGAAATAGAGATCAGCATCATTCAGGGAAGGCCCCAGAAGGAGCTTTCAAATTACATCAACCAGTACAGTATGGACCTTGTGGTAATGGGCCTCTCCAAATTTAATTTTGTACAAAGGCTCCTGTCTTCGCTGTCCATCAGCAGCCTTGCAAGAAAAACAAATATTCCTGTTCTTGCGGTAAGGTCAAGCGGGCTGGTAAGCCATTTTAAAAAAATTGTTCTGCCGCTGAATGAGCAAATACCGATACGCCGCATAAAGCTTGCTGCTATGCTGGCACGGCAGTTTAAATCCACCGTGTACCTCGTATCATTAAGAAAAGACATCAGCGGGGAGAACAATGTACTGGATAAAACCCTGGAAGTTATCCAAAGCCTTTCCACCATACCCGTACAGTGTTTTATGCTGGAAGGAAAGAATTTAGCCCAAAGCACACTTGAATTTTCAAAACGCATCAATGCTGATTTAATCATGATAAACCCCATAAAAGAGTTCCGCCTGCCGGGTTTATGGAATAAGATCACCAAAAAATTACTTTCCTACGAATCAAAAATCCCGGTGCTTACTGTTGAACAGGGAGCAGGCGATAATAAATAAAACAGGTTATCCGGTAATATTGAAATAAGGCTGCTGTTTAAAATACAGCAGCTTTATTATTTAAAACAACTATAATGATGCTGCCCCAATGCTGTTTGAAAGTGAAGGCAGGTTTGTTAGCAGGAATTTGCTACCTTAACTGAGCAAACAATTTCATTATGCTTTTCCCAATCGGCGACGACAATTCAGACCGCACCATAACGCCCTATGTAAATTATACACTGATTGTTATCAATGCACTTGTATTTATTTTTTTGCAGGGCATGGGTGGCAACCTTGGTTTTACATACGCATTCTCTACCGTGCCTGCTGAAATAATTACCGGAACAGACATTATAACACAGGGGCAAATAGTTCAGGACCCCAATACCGGGCAAACTTTTGAATTACCCGGATTGCAGCCCACCCCGTTACCGGTTTATTTTACATTAATCACTTCCATGTTTATGCATGGCGGCTGGGCGCATATACTTGGTAATATGCTTTACCTGTGGATTTTCGGAGACAATATTGAAAACCGCCTCGGTCATATACGTTATCTTGTATTTTACATTGTTTGCGGCATCCTTGCTTCGCTTAGTCATGTTTTTTCAACTTACATGCTTCACCAGAATTCACTGGTGCCAAGCCTCGGCGCCTCCGGTGCAATATCAGGCGTATTGGGCGCTTATATTTTATTGTTCCCCAACCGCAGGGTGCATGCCTATTTGCTGTGGTTTCTCATTTCTATTCCTGCTATACTTGCATTGGGTTTGTGGATACTCTTCCAGGTCATCAGCGGTCTGGGTATGTTAGGCGGCGGGGATAGCGGTGGCGTAGCTTATGCGGCACATATCGGCGGTTTTCTTGCCGGCCTTTTATTGATAAAGTTTTTTGACCCTGTAAAAAGTGCGCCGGTAAAAGAACCTTTTATTGCAAGGAGAAGGAGGGGTTGAGTCTGGAAACTTTTTACCACGATCAGACTTGAATGGTTCGGCAAACCGACTATGCTAATTCAATTTCCTGAATCAAAAGTGAAGTATTGCTTGTGCAGATGGACGAAAGGCAAATGTCGTTCTCTGTTATTCCACGGTAATCAATATGCGAGGAGGTACTTTAAACGTGCCGTTACTTTATCGGCGTTGGGCAGCATAGCCTGTTCAAGTATCATATTCATTGGTACAGCGGGCAGGTCCAGTGCGCCGAGCACTTCAACAGGCGCATCAAGAAAAGTAAAACATGCTTTTGATATACGCCCTGCAAGCGCTTCTGCAAAAGAGTTGGTTTGTTGTTCTTCGGTAAGCACAAGGCATTTGCCATGCACCTGCACCCTTTCAAAAATAAGGTCTTCATCCAGGGGGAACAAAGTACGCAGGTCAATAATTTCAATTTGCCCCGGAAATTTTTTTGCTGCTGCTTTGCCCCAGTAAATACCCATACCATAAGTCACTACCAAACAACTGTCGCCGTTGTTCAGTGCATTTTGATCTGCCTGTAAAGCAACATTACTCTTACCAAGCGGAATGATATAGTCACGTGATGGCTCAGGCATACGGGCTTCATCAGTTCCCGGTACCTTGCTCCAGTAAAGGCCTTTGTGTTCGAGCATTACTACAGGGTTGGGGTCAAGAAAAGCAGCTTTCATCAACCCCTTCATATCTGCTGTATTGGAAGGGTAAACAATTTTTATTCCTTTAATGGAAAGCAATGTGGTTTCAATACTTCCGCTGTGATAAGGCCCCCCACCGCCATATGCGCCTATGGGTACGCGTATGAGTGTTTGAACGGGAAATTTCCCACAGCTTAAATAACATGATTTTGAAATTTCAGTAACCAGCTGGTTAACCCCCGGGTAGATATAATCTGCAAACTGAATTTCAACAATGGGCTTTACACCTACAGCGCTCATCCCAACTGTAGAGCCAATGATGTAGGCTTCCTGTATGGCGGTATTGAATACACGGTGGTCGCCGAATTTTTCAGCAAGTGTTGCCGCCTCACGGAATACGCCGCCTAACCTTCTGCCCACATCCTGCCCATATAAAACCGCCTCCGGAAATTCTTCCATAATTTCTTTGATGGCAAAAAGGGCCGCATCCACCATCATTATTTTTTCTCCTCCGGCAGGTGAACGTTCGCCTTTTTCCCATGTAATGGGTGTGGGAACAAAAACAAAACTTTCAGCCATATCAGGTGTCGGCTCAGGCGAAGCCACAGCATCCGCAAACTGCTTTGCTATTTCTGCAGCGCTGTTGGTTTCAATTTCTTTTATTTGTTCTTCGGGAATGCCAGTTTCAATCAACCGTTTTCTCAATCTTGGCCCGGGGTCATCTTTTGCATGAAATTCAAGGTCTTCTTTACTTCTGTAAAATTCTTTGCGCACACCGCTGGTATGATGGCCCAGCAGCGGCACTGAAGCCTGTACCAGAACGGGTGAGCGATGATGGCGTACATGGTTAATTACTTTTCCCATGGTTTCATAGCTCTCTTCAAAGTAACTGCCATCTAACCTTATCTTTTTCATTCCCGGAAAACCTGCCGCATATTCAAAAGCATCCATGGCCCTTGCTTCAGCGGCCGTAACGCTTATACCCCAGTTGTTGTCCTGCACCAGGTAAATGACAGGCAGTTTTTTTAATACGGCAAACTGTAATGCTTCACTTACTTCTCCCTCCGTGATGCTGGCATCGCCTAAAGAACATACTACAACGGGAGGCTCTCCGGCATTTCCTTTTTTAAGGAGCTTTGAATTGCTGTATTCAAGAAATTGTATGCCCTGTGCAATACCAGTTGTGGGAATAACCTGCATGCCTGTAGCGCTGCTCTGGTGAATGATGGTGGGTTTATCGTGGTTACGGTAATTGGGGTGAGAATAATATTCCCTTCCGCCTGTAAAAATATCATCTCTTTTGGCGAGTAACTGGAGCATGAGTTCATAGGGCGTAAAACCCAAACCGAGCAACAGGCTTTCATCGCGGTAATACGGGCTTACATAATCGCAGGGGAGTAAATGAAATGCGGTTGCCAGTTGTATGGCTTCGTGGCCCCTTGATGTGGAGTGTACATATTTGCAAACCTGCCTGTTATTTTCATAAGTATCCGCCATGGCTTTTGCATAGCACATGAGGCGGTAAGCTTTTAATAACAGTTCAGAGGCGGCCATAATTATTAAACAAGGGTTACAAATGTAATAACTTAAAGTATGAGTTACTGAAATGGCATAAAATGAAAAACCGCCTGCCTTTCGGGTAAGCGGTCTTTAAAATGGTATAAAAGAAATTACTTTATGGCTAATTCAAACATGCTTTCGTCTTCAATAAAGCCTTCAAATTCGTCGCCCACCACACATTCGCCTACGCCGGGGGGTGTCCCGGTAAACACAAGGTCGCCGATGTTTAAAGAAAAATAATTGGAAATGTGGGCTATCACCTGGTCAAAATTAAAAAGCATCTGGCTAGAATTGCCCTGCTGTACCAACTCTTTGTTTTTGTACAGGCAAAAGTTCATGTCGTTCTTTTTGGTATCGGCTGTAATATCAATCCATTTACCGATAACCGCAGAGTTATCCCATGCCTTGGCTTTTTCCCAGGGCAGGCCTTTTGATTTCAGTTCTTCCTGAATGTCACGTGCTGTAAAGTCAATGCCAATCGTTACTGCATTATAATATTTGCCGGCATATTTTTCCTGTATGTATTTGCCGTTTTTGCAGATGCGCAAAACCAGCTCTGCTTCATAATGAAGTTCGTTGGTAAACTCAGGGTAATAGAATGGGGTATGTGCCTGCAGTAATGCGCTCTTGGGTTTCATAAAGATGATAGGCTCATCCGGCACCTCGTTGCCAAGTTCCTTTGCATGGGCGGCATAGTTACGGCCTACGCAGAAAATTTTCATGTTCAATAAGGTTTAAAGATTGAAAAATACTAAACGCTTTGAACGGTTTGTGTTTCAAAAAGGTTCAGGTTTATTCAGGGATAATTGGAAAGGGATATTTGTCAAGCCCGCTAAAATAATCAAACAATTTGAGAAATCAACCCCCTAATTCTAAATTATTTACCGCACTCATTGTATTGCTTATACCTGCCAAAGCAAAGCTTTCAATAACCCAGATACACTTGTCAATTTTCTGGTTTACAAGGGCTTTTTCATCTTCTTTCCATTTGCCCAAAACATAGTTAACCTGGGCGCCTCTGGGGTAATTGTTGCCAATGCCAAAGCGCAAACGGGGGTATTGACTGGTACCCAATGTTTCTTCAATATTTTTTAAACCGTTATGGCCTGCCGCACTACCACCCGCCCTTAGGCGAAGTTTGTTCAGGGGAAGTGCAACTTCATCAACAATTACCAGCAGCCTGTTCAGTTCAATCTTCTCTTTGTCCATCCAGTATTTCACCGCTTTGCCGCTCAGGTTCATGTAGGTGGCAGGTTTTATGCAGATGAGGGTTTTGCCTTTGTATTTTATTTCTGCTGTATCAGCAAGCCGGCCGGTAACAAAGCCGGCACCGTGTTTTTTTACAAACGCATCCACCACATCAAACCCGATGTTGTGGCGGGTATGAGCGTATTCATCTCCGATATTTCCCAATCCGGCAATTAAAAACTTTTCCATGTTATTAAATGGGCCAGCAAAAATAAAAATGCCCAGCCGGTTAAGCTGGGCATCTGCTTTATTTTATCAGAATTATTTTTTCTTTTCATCAGCTTTCCCGGCAGGGGCCTTGCCTGCAGGAGCGGCGGCAGCCGCCGGTGCAGCAGTCGCAGCCGGTGCAGTAGCCTCTTCCTGTTTCAACTGGCGGGTGAGGGTAACTGATGCAATAGGGATACGTGGTGAGTTGAGGATTTCATAATTGTCAATCTTCACATCTTCCACACGTATATTGCCATTCAGTTCAAGGTTGGTAATGTCCACCTCAATATTTTCTCTCAGGTATTTGGGATAGGTTTTAACCTTAAGCGCCTTCATTTTAGTTACCAGTTTGCCGCCCGCTTTTACGCCTGCAGCAGCGCCTGTAAATTTCAGCGGGATGGTGGCAACTACTTTTTTGTCTTCTACCAGTTCAAGCAGGTCAACATGGCTTAAGCTGTCATTAATCTTGTCAAACTGGATGTCTTTTAAAATGCACTTGTAAGATTTGCCATCCAGCTTTACTTCTGCAAGCTGAAAGGCGGGTGTATAAACAAGCGGTTTAAATGCCAGGACAGGAGCGGCGAAATTAACCTCCTGTGCACCCCCGTAAATTACACCAGGCACAAGTTCCTGAGAGCGAACCCGGTGGGTGGCTTTTTTACCGGTTTCGGTCCTCAGTTGTCCTTCGATTGTAATTGTCTTCATTTTTGTTTGATTTTTCCCCCAGCCTCTAAAGTGGAGTATGGGCTCTCTTTAGTGAATGAGGTTTATTGTTATTAAATGGTTTACTTTCTTCTCACCCCGCTTTTAACAAAGAACACAGTCATTGTTTTAAATTCCCCTTCAGGGGCAAGGATATTATTTATTCCTTAACTGCGAGTGAATGAACAAGCTGGTTATGCTCTGGTTTTCGAATGCATTGCGTATGGCAATGGCAAAAAGTTCGGAAACAGTTTGTACCTTAATTTTTGACGTTTGCCCCCTCAGCGGAATGGTATCGCAAACCACCAGTTCTTCCAGCACACTGTTTTCAATATTGGCATAGGCATTACCGCTTAAAACAGGATGTGTGCAAAGTGCCCTTACACTTCTTGCACCTTTGTCCTTAAGCAGTTTTGCAGCCTTAGTTAATGTGCCTGCAGTATCGCATATATCATCTATAAGAACTATATCCCTGTTGGTTACTTCGCCAATCACCACCATGCTGGATATTTCATTGGCACGTTTGCGGTGTTTATCGCAAATCACCATATCTGAATTAAAGTAGCTGGCTATTTCACGTATCCTGTTGGCGCTTCCCACGTCAGGGGCCGCAAAGGTAAGGTTTTCCAGTTTAAGTTTTTCTATGTAAGGAATGAAAACTGCAGAACTGTCAAGGTGGTCAACAGGTATATCAAAATAGCCCTGTATCTGGGGCGCATGCAGGTCCATGGTGATAACCCTGTCTGCACCGGCAGCAGTTAACAGGTTGGCAACCAGCTTTGATCCTATGGCCACACGGGGTTTGTCTTTTCTGTCCTGCCGGGAATAACCATAATAAGGCATTACAGCAACAATCTTGTATGCGGATGCCCTTCTTGCCGCATCAATCATCAGCAGCAGTTCCATCAAATTATCGCTGGGTGAAAAAGTGCTTTGAATGAGGAAAACATAATCTCCGCGGATGCTTTCTAAGAAAACGGGCTGAAATTCGCCATCGCTAAAGCGTTGAATATTGATTTTTCCTAATGTGGCCCCGTATTTTTGGGCAATTTTTTCAGCCAGGTACTGGGAATTGGTACCCGAGAAGATTTTGGCAGATGCTGCAGGAATTTCCATAACCCTGTAAAACTGTATCCAAAGGGTTTTCCCGAAGCAAAACCTCCGGACTTTGGTGCGGCGAAGATAGAAATAAGGGGGTATATGGTACAAAAAATAAATTACCGCATGAAGCGGTAATTATCATCAATTATATAAACTTACCGGGTGAACAGGGATCAGGAATGACGGCCTGCAGTTATTTGATAGCCGTTACCATCGCAGCAGTACTGGCAGTTGTAACCTGCTTCAGGTCTTGTTGCGGCTGGTTGTTTTTCTGCATAGCAACAATTGATTTGTTTCCGTTAAAAGCCCTGTAAATAGAAGTACAAACAAAAACTGAAAAAATCAGAACAACAAGGTACATACCTACACAAAAGAAGAAAGGTTGTAAAGAACCTACTACCAGTTGGCGGTTAGTCTTTTTCATAAGAACGAGATTTTAGTTTTTCGGTAAATTGGATAACTTGGATAATCGCTAAAACGAAGATATTTTAACAAATATTATGTTGCAAGAGAATAAATACCCGATAAATCAATGGGCCAAAGACGACCGGCCAAGGGAAAAATTACGATTGAAGGGAGCGGAAAACCTCAGCGACGCTGAATTGCTGGCCATACTCATCCACAACGGTACCCGGCATAAAAGCGCTGTTGACCTGGGACGTGAATTACTGCAGCTCAGCAGGAACAACCTGAATGAACTGGGCAAACTTTCTTTAAAAGACCTGATGAAAATTAAAGGTATCGGTGAGGCTAAGGCCATTACCATTGCCGCATCACTGGAACTGGGCCGCCGCCGCCAGGCATCGTCAGTTATGGAAAAGCCTGTGGTAAAAGATACCCCTTCGCTGGCCCGCTACCTGCAGGCCACACTAAAAGATTTCAGTTACGAGGTATTTGCAGTGGTCTTCCTCAACAGGGCAAATAAAATCAACCACCTTGAAAT
>JANRKT010000125.1:0-17116 GCA_033763355.1 Chitinophagaceae bacterium
TAGAAGTGAAGGAAAACTTTCTCCTTTATATCATTACTTATCGCAACCGGAAATAACAGAAGCGGAAGCATCAGAAAGATTTACCGACATGAGTTATTATACCGGCTGTCCCGGTTATATTGTTCATCTTACCTGCGAAGGAGCATTGAATGCCGTTCGCAATGCCACCAGGCGAAATCAAAAAGTATTTGTTGAAACCTGCATACAATACCTCATACTGGATGCATCGTTATATGAAAAAGATTTTGATGGCGCCAAATGGGTGATGAGTCCTCCCCTTCGTCAAAAGAAAGACCAGGAAACATTATGGGCCGGCATCAACCAGGGATTGGTACAGGTAGTAGCAACAGATCATTGCCCGTTTATGTGGGAACAAAAGAAAATGGGTGAAAAAGATTTTTCAAAAATACCTAATGGTCACCCGGCGATTGAAAACAGGATGGAGCTATTGTATCATGAAGGAGTCAACAAAGGAAAGATCGCCTTAAATAAATATGTAGAAGTAGCCTGCACCAACCCGGCCAGGATATTTGGCATGTTTCCCCGTAAAGGAACCATTGCGCCGGGAAGCGATGCAGATATTGTGATCTTTGACCCGGAACAAAAACATACTATTTCCGCAAGAACACATCACATGAATGTTGATTACAGCGGATATGAAGGCTGGGAACTGCAGGGAAAAGTAAAAACAGTTCTTTTGCGTGGACAAGTAGCTATTGATAATGGAAAATGTTTATTGCAGAAAGGATATGGTAAATTTATAAAGCGAAAAAAAGTAGAGGGAAAAATATAACCGCCACAGATTACACAAATTTTCACTAATTAATTTTTATCTCTGTGTTAATCTGAGAAATCTGTGGCAAGCAAAAACTGAATTTATGCCAAGAAAAATTAAATCAGGACTCATTCAAATGTCTTTGCCGAAAACCGAAGGCGAAGGAACCATTGAAGAAATAAAAGAAGCGATGGTACAGAAACATATACCATTGATTGAAGAAGCGGGAAAGAAAGGTGTGCAGATATTGTGCCTGCAGGAAATTTTCAATACACCTTATTTCTGCCCCGGACAAGATGCAAAATGGTATGCCAGTGCGGAAACCATTCCCGGCCCGACGGTGGAAAGAATGCAGCAGTACGCAAAGAAATACAGCATGGTGATGATCGTTCCCATGTATGAAAAAGAACAAGCTGGAGTGTTATATAATACGGCAGCAGTAATTGATGCCGACGGAACCTATCTTGGCAAATACAGAAAAAACCACATCCCGCACACAAGCGGTTTCTGGGAAAAATTTTTCTTCAAACCCGGTAATCTCGGCTATCCTGTTTTCCAAACCAGGTATGCAAAGGTTGGCGTTTACATTTGTTATGACCGCCACTTTCCTGATGGGGCAAGATGCCTGGGTTTGAATGGTGCGGAGATTGTTTACAATCCTTCAGCTACTGTTGCAGGCTTATCACAATATTTATGGAAACTCGAACAACCTGCACATGCAGCAGCGAATGGATATTTTATGGGCTGCATCAATCGTGTGGGCACAGAAAAACCATGGAACCTCGGTAAATTTTATGGTTCCTCTTATTTTGTTGATCCGAGAGGACAAATCTTTGCACAGGCATCAGAAGATAATGATGAATTATTGATAGCGGAATTTGATTTAGACATGATCGAAGAAGTAAGAGCCACCTGGCAATTCTTCAGAGACAGAAGACCGGAGACGTACGGAAAACTTGTTGAACTTTAGATTAATAACCGCAGAGACGCGAAGACGCAGAGGAAAATTCTCAGCGGTCTCTGCGCCTCAGCGGTAAAATTTTTTTTAATGGCAATTCAAAACAACAGATTAACCAACGAACAATACGAACAAAACTTCGCTGACATTCGTCCGCCGTTTGAAAATAAGACTGCAGCGGTGGTGGAAGCAAGCCGTTGCCTGTTTTGTTATGATGCCCCCTGCACCAAAAGTTGTCCGACTCATATTGATGTTCCTAAATTCATCAAGCAGATCACAACTGATAATATAAAAGGTTCGGCACATACCATCTTTGAATCAAATATCATGGGGGCCGGTTGCAGCAAGGTCTGCCCGGTAGAAAAATTATGTGAGGGTGCCTGTGTCTATAATTTACTTGAAGAAGAACCAATTCAAATAGCGAGGTTACAGCAGTATTCTACTTCCATTGCGATGGAGAAAAAATGGCAACTCTTCGAAAGAAAGACTCTGCCTGACCCCCCTTTAGGGGATGGGGGCAAGGGCGGGGGCAAAAAAGTAGCTATCGTTGGTGCCGGTCCTGCAGGATTAAGTTGTGCTCATGTGCTATCAAGAGAAGGAATTGATGTAACCATATTTGAAAAAGAAGCAAAAGGCGGCGGATTGATGACCTATGGCATCGCTGCCTATAAAGTAACACCGAAATTCTGCGAAGACGAAGTAAATTATATTACAGCCATTGGTGGTATTGAAATTAAATACAACCAGGAACTGGGAAAAGACATAACACTGGCGCAATTAAAAAAAGAATTCGATGCTGTTTATCTCGGGATTGGTGTAGGTGTAGCCAGGCAATTAGATATTCCCGGAGAAAAACTGGAAGGTGTAGTGGATGCAATCAGTTTTATTTATGATATAAGAGATAAAGGTTATTCATCCGTTCCGGTTGGTGATAAGGTTGCTGTGATCGGCATGGGCATGACTGCCATTGATGCGGCCACACAATCAAAAAGACTGGGCGCAAAAGAAGTAACGATGATCTATCGCCGAACACAGGATGAAATGCCTTGTACCGAATATGAACTCAACATTGCAAAGCTGGATGGTTGTGAAATCATCTGGCTGGCTGCGCCAAAAAAGATAAAAGGCTCGCAAGGAAAAGTAAAACAACTGGTATGCAGTAAAATGAAACTCGGTGAACCCGATGCATCCGGCCGCCGCTCCCCTGTTGATACAGGTGAAACATTTACACTTGATGTTGATATGGTGATAAAAGCGGCCGGACAAGTGCCGTTTGAAAAGCTGGTGAATAAATTGAAAATGGAAAATAGAAAAGGGAAAATTGTAATAGATGATAATTGCGCAACGAATGTTAAAGGAGTTTTCGCAGGTGGTGATGCCGTGAATGGCGGTAAAGAAGTAGTTGATGCAGTTGAAGCTGGTAAGAAAGGCGCAAAGGCAATTTTAAATTATTTATTTGAGAAATAAACCACTGATACACTGAGGCACAGAGACACACGGAGACTCTCTGTGATACTCCGTGACTTTGTGCCTCCGTGGTTCAAAATAAATCGTATGGCAGATATTTCATCAAACTTTTTAGGAATAAAATCTCCCAACCCCTACTGGCTCGCCAGCGCTCCGCCCACCGATAAAAAATACAATGTAAAACGTGCCCTCGATGCCGGCTGGGGCGGAGTAGTGTGGAAGACACTCGGCTCACAAATAAAAAATGTATCATCACGATACTCGGCTGTTGATTACAATGGCAGCAAAGTGATGGGCTTTAATAATATTGAACTCATCAGTGACCGGCCGCTGGATCTGAACCTGAAAGAGATCACTGAAATAGTAAAAGAATATCCTGACCGTGCCATGATCGTATCACTCATGGCAGACAATGATAAAAAGAGCTGGCATGAGCTCATCAAAAAAACAGAAGACACCGGTGCACATGGAATAGAATTGAATTTTGGTTGTCCGCATGGAATGACGGAACGTGGCATGGGCGCCGCCGTGGGACAAGACCCCGAGATTGCATGCATGGTTGTAGAATGGGTGATGGAAGCAGCAACCATTCCCGTCATCACCAAGCTTACACCCAATGTACATTCTGTTGTGCCAACGGGACGTTCGGTGGTAAAAGCCGGCACCAATGGATTATCGTTGATAAATACTATTCAGTCGGTCACAGGTGTTGATCTTGATACACTGGTGCCCAATCCTTATGTGGCAGGCAAATCTGTGTTTGGTGGTTATTGCGGACCGGCAGTAAAACCCATTGCACTAAAATTTCTCACCACTATTGCGCAGGATGAGGTGACGAACAAAGTTCCTATCTCCGGTATCGGTGGCATCAGCACTTGGAAAGATGCGGTGGAGTTTATGTTGCTTGGCGCCAGCAATGTGCAGGTGTGTACTGCTGTTATGAAATATGGCTTCCGCATTATTGATGATCTGTGTGAGGGGCTCAGCAACTGGATGGATGAGAAAGGTTTTGAAACGCTCAAAAGTCTTATCGGTAAGTCGGTGCCCGCCATTACGCATTGGGAAGATCTCGATATCAATTATCATCATATCGCAAAGATCAACCAGGATAAATGTATCCATTGCGGGCTGTGCTATATCACTTGTGAAGATGCATCACACCAGTCCATCAATCTTGACTATGGCAAACCTTATAACACGTACACGGTAAAAGAACAGGAATGTGTCGGCTGCAATCTCTGCAAGCTTGTTTGCCCGGTTGATAATTGTATTACCATGGAAGTACACCGTGTAGCGCCGGAGTATTTAAATTGGATAGAGTTTCAGAAAAGAGGATTGCCATTGAATGATCATTAAAAGGATTATGTACCCAGCGTCCCATTCGTTGGGCATCGTCTGTTGCGTCGCACTCTTGTACGTTCGGTAATTCTATTCGCCTTAAACTTCAAGATAGAGGGATTTTTCACAAATTAACTGAAGAGCTGATGTGTACTTATTTAAAAATTTTCTTTTATAAACAAGTATGAAAGAAGGATGATGAACAGGAATGAATAAAGTTTCACCAAATTCAAAGACATCATATTTAAAATCATCCGAAAGAATAAAATCATCAATCCCCATTTTCTTCAACACAAATGTCGCTACTTGTTTTCCTAAAAGAAAAACAATAGAAGGACTTAGCTCATTAATTTCATGTTCAAAATTTGGAAAACATTTTTCCATTTCATGTTCAAGAGGGTATCGAATCTTGCCATCCTTTAACGGTAGACACTTGACAATATTAGTTTTGTAAAAACTAATATTCTCTCTAAGTGGCTTTTCAATTTCGTTTATTAATGCTCCTGATTTGGTATTAGGTGATAGAGGTAACCTTTCAATGCTTTCATCAAACTGCACTGCCGACAATCCAACCCAAAAAATATGAGATTTATTTGCTACATCAAATACTGGTAATTGATTTAAATAGAGTCCACAAGCCTTGCACACTTTATTAGTGCAAGGCTGTATTTTTTGATTGAAGTCCAGCGAATATTTTACCGTCATTTAGGTTTATAGTACGGTAAATATAGTCACGAACCATGAAATCGTCAACATTTGAATAGTTGCCGCTATGAAAATTAAATTGCAAACGACCTACAAGCTCGGACAGGTCTTTATTTGGTTGAATTTGCCTGACACTTAAATTTATTCCAGCACCTTCCAAATCGTGATAGATTTGAGTGCCATGATAAGGCCTGTATTGAAATACACTTGTCCTGAAGTTCGTTTTATTGATCAAAGAGATTTCTTTCAGTTTTTGTGCTAACTGAAAGGTCGACTCCATGTCTTCACTATCTTCATTTGGGAACCCAAATATGAAATATCCTTTCATATTGATGCCTGCTTTGAATACTTTCTCCAAGTTTTGAAGTATTGTATCGACATTCTTTGTCTTATTAATTTGACCTAAAATTTTTGGAGACCCTGACTCTATTCCAATAAATAATTCATGGCAACCGCTATTTTTTAATTGATTCATTATTGATTCGTCAACATTGTGAAAAGTCATAACGTGGGCCATTGATCGCCATTGAAAATTAAATTTAGAAAATACGTTTATCGCTTTCTCAACAGTTTTATTTGTTTTAAGAAACAAATCATCTAGCACTCTAATGGAGTTTACCGATGGATACAAGTTTTTGATTTCTTTCAACTCCTCAACTATTGAATCTTCCGATTTTTCTCTAATCGAATAGTCCTTGTTCAATGATCTTGCTGCTGCACAAAATGCGCAATTATAGATACAACCTCTACTCGTAACAATATTTGCTTCAGTAAAACCTAAAGGATGATTTACCGGTTCGTTTAAAAAGAAAGATCTATCAAGGGGAACATTGGAAATATTTTTTACCTCGTACTTTGATTTACCGTCAACTAAAAAAAATCTTTTGCTACCCGATTGATAAAAAGGGATTTCCTTCAGCTCGTCCTTCACAATATCTAAAGTTATTAATTCACCATCGCCAGTCACTACGTCGACCGGATTATTTGTATTCCAACTAAAAACATCTTTATACAACTGTTTTGTAGATAGGCCCCCGATAATGAAATGACTTTTAAAATCAATTGCTTCAAATATATTCTTTACCAATTCATAATTTGTAGTGAAAATATTACAAGCAATAAAATCAGGTTTGATTTTATTTAACGACTCAATTAATTTTGTTACCGATATTCTTTGGTCAACAGCATCGATTAATGAAACATCGATATTATTATTCTTTAGAATAGTGGCAATATATCCCAACCCAATAGGAGGCAATGAGTCTTCGTCATAAAGCTCATTCCTGTCACGGAACAACGGTGAGTTGATGATTATTACCTTCATAAATTAACCTCTAAACAACTGTTTATAATGATTAATCTGATCATTCGATGGGTCTTGCGCCATGTTCCAAATCAATTCCCATATATGGTTGTATAATGCGCCATCTGAATTGCCCATGTTAGTTTCAATAGCTTCATATATTCCTGAACTAACCTTGTTATAAATTAATAAATTGGGTACGTTATTTAAAGTTTTCATTCTTCCTCGAATCATTAGATCTGCTTGAGGTGGTTTGTAATATTTTAGTTCAACATGTGGAAAATCATTAAGGATTTTTCCATATCTAATTTTCTCCTCATTTGTTTTTGGTGCAGTGCAAAGAATTTGGATTTTTTTAAAATTCTCTCCCCTTAAGCAAATGTATTGGGAATTGTTTTCCATTTCATGGGGAGAGTTGCCAAAGAAGTTTATATCACCTGCCAAGAGTTTGATATTTTTCTTATCGGCGTTTTTTGTAAAGCTGTTCACAATAGGATTCAGTTCGGCTATAGTATAATGATGCTTTCCTGCTAAATTTTTTTTAGTAAACAAAAACAGAAGAAAACTCGAAATCATACATATAATTATAATACCAATTTCCAGCCATTTGAACTTGACTTTTTGAGTCTCAGGATCATAAATTAATTCATTCCAACAAATGATTAAAGTACCGACGGCGGCAAGAAACACAATAGCACATACTCCATAAAACGCCCAATGGAGGTTATTCTTTACTTTGGTAGAGTTAATTTTTGCACGCAATGCAGTTAAATAAGCTCCTACGCATAAAGAAGCTCCAGCTATGAGTATTTTGGTAAGAGTATCTAATGACATGGTGGTTATTTTTTAAGTTTATCGATGAGTGCTTGAATTTCCTTTATTG
Source organism: Chitinophagaceae bacterium (assembly GCA_033763355.1). GTDB lineage: Bacteria > Bacteroidota > Bacteroidia > Chitinophagales > Chitinophagaceae > JANRKT01. The sequence continues at coordinate 7,430 of JANRKT010000125.1, forward strand.
GTGCTCTTTGATTTATGGTTTTGTATTCTTCAAGTTTACTGATAGCGGTATCTAATGCAATTATGTCTTTAGTGTAAAGTTCTTCAATTATCCAGATAATGCCTCTTACAACCAGTTTCTTTTTAATCGAAATTTTACGAAGACTTCCATCTGAGCTAAAGATTATCGCATCTTTCCTGATTGCAAGCTCCAATACAGAACTATCAGCTATACTTAACCCGGGATGCTCGTCATATATTTTTGTTATTGCGACAAAATCTCCATAAGCATCTACTGCCAACTTTCCATTATCGATAAACTTTGAAATTTCCTCCCATTGAGATTCATTTGTAATTTCTCCAACAACTTGTGGTGTTGTGAAGGCAGTCAACTCAAGCTGAAAAAAATCTGCGAGTAGATTTAAATCAGCCAGGTCAAAAAGAATGCAAGCATCCTTGATTACTATTTCTTTTTTATTAGACACCAATAAATCCTTTTCGTATTTCATTAATGCTGGTATTCCACAAGGCTGCTGCTTTGCTGAGACTAATCAGCTCTTCAGCTAAAGCTCTATTTACTAGCTGATCGAAATTTTTTGATTTTTCTTCTCCCTTATAAGCACCGGGTTCTTTTTTTGAGCCATAGGTTTTGCTCATATAAATGACCCATCTTTGATAATAATTATCAGTAATTATTTCAAGTTCACGGAGTCTATGAACGATAGCTCGAAGGGAAATGCCAAAATATTCTTTGATAGAAATTATTTCGTTGATTTGAATATAAGTTCTCTTGTTCCCGATTAACTTAAAGAGCATTTCGCTAGGAATCAAAAAACAACTTGAAAATAAATGACAGAGAACTTCAACTTCTTTTGAATTGTCGGCAATAGCTTTCTTAAACAATAATAAAAGGTGTGCTAATTCATGAATAATGGTAAACCTAATCCTCTCAATTGATTTATCACGAACATTTACAACGACTACAGGTACACCGGTTGAAGTAAAAACTGCTAATCCATCAATCTCATCAACATCATCTATTAAAAGGACTTTAATTCCTTTCAACTCTAACATTTCAATAATATTCGGGATTGGGTCAGTGCCTAAATCCCAATCCTTCCTTAATTTATTAGCTGCAATTTCAACGTCCTTCTTGCTGTTAATTTCAAAATTCTTAAGCGGGTTTTTAAAGCTGTTGTCAATGCCAACAATATTTTCAATTTCGAGATATCGCTCAACATAATCTCGAACTTTCTCGACCACAGATTCTTCATTCTTCTTAGATAAACTTGCCTTTTTTCTAAACAAGATTGAGCCAAGTTCAACAGGGTTTTTCTTTAAGAAATATTCTGGCTTAATTTTTAACGCACTTGATATGGCTATCAGAACCTCACTCGATGGATTCATTTGGCCCATTTCATATTTATTTAAAGCCTGTTTGGTCACTTTATTTTGAAGTGCATCGGCTAACTCTTGCAAGGATAGACCCGCCATTTTTCTGGCGAGTTTTAGCCTAGTTCCAAATATATTTTCTATAACAGGTGCCATGATGTAAAAGCTTTATGGTTGACAAAAATATGATAAATATTGGAAATGTCAACCCAATTTTTTTGAAACTTTCCACAAAAAAATTAACCATTCCGGGGTCGCGGTTCCTCACAACAACAATTGAGAATGAATTAACTTTCTATAAAAAATAGAACCTTGTGAGAAAAATAATTTCATTTTTGCACATATCGCTTGACGGTTTTGTAGCAGGCCCGTTCCGATAGCTATCGGGAGGAGAAATGAACTGGATTAAAGTTGATGAAGCCCCGAAGGGATGCCTTCAGCAAAATTTTTGATCATGCCGGTAAACGGATAAGCGAAGGCGACACTGCATGGAGAAACTAACTTTTATTGCTGCTATAAAAGAATTAAATTTGCTATATGAAACCCCGCCAGATAAATATTGACTTCAGAAGGATGGAAAATGCTTTTCGTGAGTATGTGAGAAAGAAAGCCATTGATGCTAATAGCACAATTATTTACAAAAAAGAGAATCAGTTAATAGAGGAAGACCCTGCTACATCAAAGAAGACTGTTCTTAAAAACTTATAATATGGCAGCCCCGCTCAATAAAACCCAATTAGAAATACTGAAATTGTTCCAGCAGGATCAGTCTGAAGAAGATTTAAAAGAAATCAAATCCTTACTGGTTACATACCTTGCCGACAAAGTAACCAGAACTGCCGATAAAGCTTTTGATGAAAAAGAATATACCGCCTCCATCTTTGAACAATGGAAAAAAGAACATTTCCGTAAATCAGCTTGAGCATGACAGTGGTAATTGACTGCAATGTGCTTGTCATGTGTCTTACATCCAGGTCCCCCTGGCATATCATTTACCAATCACTTATAGCAGGCAAATACAATCTTGCAATAACAGATGAGATTGTTCTTGAATACGAAGAAACCATTCAGAAAAAATATGGCATTACAACCGCCAATGCTTTTATATCACTGTTAAGCGAATTGCCCAATGTTTTTTATTTAAATACTTATTACCGATGGCAGTTAATAGAAGCAGATGCTGATGACAATAAATATTGTGACGGTGCAGTTGCTGGTAAAGCGGATTATCTTGTTTCTGAGGATAATCATTTCAATATTTTAAAAACAATTCCTTTCCCGAAAATAACTGTGGTTTCTATTGATGAATTTGCTGCCATGCTGAATCAGTAAGCTCCGTGCCATACACAACAAAAAAACAGAACTATATGAGAAAAATAACTTCATATATGCACATATCGCTTGACGGTTTTGTAGCAGGACCGAACGGAGAAATGAACTGGATCAAAGTTGATGAAGTCCCGAAGGGATGCCTTCGGCAAAATTTTTGAACATGTCGGTAAGCGGATAAGCGAAGGTGACACTGCATTATATGGACGGGATACCAGACATCTGAAAATGAATTACTTTCTTTATAAGAACTTGCGTAAAGCAAAAATGTTAGTGCTCTTATGAAGTTTCCAAACGAATTTTACATACTGCTACTCCAATTAATTTCAAAGCATCCCATGGGTAATAATGACTATGGATTGATAAGATATTTTGCAAAATCTACCTTTTGGGGTAGAGAGCCTATCATTGCAGTAAATGAGTTAGTTGAAAAAGGCTTCTTAGCCATACAAGAAAATAGAAATGGTGTCAATTATTATGATGTGACGAAACAGGGAACTGACTTTCTAAATCAATATCAATTACCCGAATACCTGGATGCATTTACTCAGGAAATTGATGCCAGTGGTTTTATTAAAATGATTACTTATAAATTGGCAGGAAAGGATGTAGACAACAATAAAAAATAGAACCTTATGAGAAAAATAATTTCATTTATGCACATATCGCTTGACGGTTTTGTAACAGGCCCGTCCCGATAGCTATCTGGAGGAGAAATGAACCGGATCAAAATTGATAAAAGGATTTCTCATCATTCTTAATTGTAACTTACTATTGAATTTAATAGTCATAGAAACATGAAAGCAATTGCCGTATTAATGATCTTGTGGATTTCTTGTAGTTCAGCCGATCAAAAGCAACCGCCGATCGTCAGCCAAACTACTAATGATAAGATCGTTGATACTATTCATTCTAAAATATTAAATGAAGATAGATTCATATGGCTTCATATTCCCAAAGCCCAACCGGCAAACAAAAAACCTCCGGTAATATTTGTGTTGGATGCAGAAGCCAATTTTGATGAAACACAAAAGGTCCTGGACAAACTAAGTAAAGATCCGGCTTCAAAGGCTGCAGCTAATGTCATCCTTATTGGCATTGGTAATATCTGGCAGCGCTATCGTGATTATTCACCCACTCATGTGGGATCATCTCCATGGTTAGATGAACCTACTGCTAAAACCACCGGTGGTGGTGAAGCATTCGTTTCCTTCCTTGAAAAAGAATTGTTGCCTCATATAGAAAAGAAATACCCTGTCTCGTCCAACCGTACTTTGATCGGACATTCAATGGGTGGTCTTATGGTAATGAATATTCTCCTGAAGCATAAAGATCTTTTTGATAATTATGTTGCAATAGATCCGAGCATGTGGTGGGACAACAATAAGCTTTTAAATGAATCTGCTTCGATACTTAGTGGCCAGCAATTTGATAACAAAAAATCATTTCTTGCTATCGCTAATGAACAGGATAAAAAAATGACTGCAGAGCAAATAAAAAAAGATACAAGTTCAAAAACAGTTTTGATCCGGCCTTCTTTTATATTGGCAGATAGGGTAGCACAAAACAAACAAAACAAACTCAACTTTCAATGGAAGTTTTATCAGGATGAACATCACATGACCGTAAACACACCGGCCACTTATGATGCCTTGAAAACTCTTGTTAATAATTTTGATTGAACCTTATGTTGAACGAAGTGAAATCCCGCAAGGCGGGAAGAAAAATAATTTCATTTATGCACATATCGCTTGACGGTTTTGTAGCAGGACCGAAGGAGAAATGAACTGGATCAAAGGCAAGTGAAAAAGTTATAACTTTCGCAAAGCAGATTGTCCCTGATTATTAAACCACCATTATGAGATCATATAAATACACCAGGAAAAAATTTTTATCCTCTGTTGGGTCTGTTGCAGTTGCAGGCACTATCTTAAACACAGTATTTCCTTTTTCTTCGGCCCATGGGCAAATCAATTCAACATTTTCTGGTGCACCCGGAGATGAATATCTTTTTGAGGAAGGCCTGACATATATGAATACCGGGACATTGGGCCCTTGCCGGAGAGAAACCATAGAAGAATCAATGACCAGGTGGAAAGAATTAGAATCTTTCCCCCTAAAATTTTATGGAGGACACGGCGCAGAATCATTGGCTGAAAAAACAAGAGGTATTGCGGCGGGGTTTTTCGGTTGTGATATCAGTGAAATGATGATCACTAATAGCACAACGAACGGGATGAATGCTGTTGCACAGGGATTACGATTAAAAGCAGGAGATCATATTCTCATTACTGACCAGGAGCATAGTGGGGGATTGTTATGCTGGAATTATCTGGCGAAGTATTACGGTGCTATAATTGATAAAATAAATATTCCGCCGGGAGAAAATAATGCTGACCTGATATTAAAAAGAATAAAAGAGAATCTCCGGAAAGAAACAAAGCTCGTCAGTGTAAGCCATGTTTTTTCATCAACAGGACTTCGGATGCCAATTGCTGAAATTTCTTCAATGGCCCGGGACAACGGCAGTTTATGTATCGTTGACGGTGCACAATCAGCAGGAGCAATTGAGGTGAATGTAAAAAAATTAGGATGCCATGCCTATGCTACAAGCGGACATAAATGGTTGATGGGCCCGAAGGGAACAGGTCTCTTGTATATTTCAAAAGAAGCGCAGGATCTTATCCGTCCTATGCAGTTTGAAGAATCTTACAATACTTACAATGACGGGAATGGCGTAGTAAACTTAGCTTGTATATTAGGATTGGGGAAAGCGATCGGGTATCTTGGATCAATTGGTATGAGTAAGGTCGAGAAACATAATTTGTCATTACGAAACCGATTATATGAGAAACTGAAAGATCTGAACAATGCAACGATCCTGAGTCCAAAAGATGGTCCGCTCAGCTCTCCGATGCTTACCCTGCTTCTACGGGATCCGTTTCAAAAAAATCCATTTGTGAAAATGCTCCTGGATAAACATAGGCTAAGCATACGTCCCACCCATAAAGAATTTGGATTTAATGGAATAAGATTTTCAATCCATATTTTCAATACAGAAAAGGAAATTGATTTTGCGGCTGAAGTAATGCATAAAGAGTTAACGAGTTAATAGATACTTGCTGAAAATAAAATATGAAAAAAATAATTTCATTTATGCACATATCGCCTGACGGTTTTGTAGCAGTACCGAACGGAGAAATGAACAGGATCAAAGTTGATGAAGAAATTTTTGATCATATCGGTAAGCGGGTAAGCCAGAGTGACTTTGCATTACCAATGGAGTAATGAATTATTTTTTATATTTAGTCTACAAAATGGCGAACCGCCATTATTATTACGCAACAAACCACCTATTATGAGATTATTTATTTTTCTTGTTGCTATTGCACTATTTTCCTGCAAGCAACAATCAAAAACTGCAGGCATTGAATTGGACACTACTAAAATACAAACCGAAGTACAAGCTGTAGTTACGCAGATTCGTGAAGCGGCATTAAATGCAGATTCTACCCGCTTATATGAACTTTTTGCTCTCAACGATCCTGATTTTGCTTATATGGAAATTACAGGAGCATATTATGATGTTACTGCATTTAAGAAAATGGTGCAAGATTTTTATGGTGCAATCAAAACCGAAATATTAAGAAAAGGAAACGAGAAATTTTATTATTTAAATGAAAACAATGTATTGTGGAGCTCTTCTGCCGGAATAACTGTCGATTACAAGGACGGAAAGCGGGAGGTATATGAACCGTTTGGTATAACATTGCTTTTAAGGAAGAAAGATAACAAATGGAAAATTGTATTTATTCAGGAATCAACGCAGGCTCCACAGGTCACAAACCAGTAATGGATAATGCAAGATAAAGCCGTTTGCGAAGACGCAGATGGCAGCGAAGAAACAAGCCGGGTCTACCAGCATTCATAAACCTCTGCAAAAATAGAACCTTATGTTGAACGAAGTGAAATCCCGCAAAGCGGGAAGAAAAATAATTTCATTTATGCACATATCGCTTACGGTTTTGTAGCAGGCCCGTCCCGATAGCTTTCGGGAGGAGAAATGAACTGGATCAAAGCCTACGGGGAAATGATGTTTTAATAGTGGAATAAAAGAATTAAATTTGGTAATGAACTCTCTTGAAAAATATGTAACTATTGACAAAGACATTGTAGGCGGCACTCCTGTATTTAAAGGCACAAGAGTAACTGTGAAGACACTTTTTGATTACCTTGAAGAAAGCTCACTCGAAGAATTCCTTCTGGGACATCCCTCCGTTACCCGTGAACAAACCGAAGCTGTTATCGAACTGGCAGCTCAAAAAATTCTCACTGAAATCACAGCATGAAAATACTTCTCGATGAGAATATTGATATACGGGTGAAGTTACTCTTCCCATCAGCTATGGAAGTATTTACAGTAAAAGATATGGGCTGGACAGGAATTAAAAATGGTGAACTGATTCGTCTATTGTCACAGAATAATTTCGATTACTGGATCGTGGTCGATAAAAATATTCCTTATCAACAGAACACCAGCAACATCTCGTTTATAATAATTGTTCTTGATGTTTTTAGGAATACATTGAAAAGTATAGAGGCAATTCTTCCTAAAGTTTTGGAAGTTCTTAATACTCCGGTGACCGATAAAAAGGTTGTAGTGATAAGCGAAACGTAATTTACCGTGCAGAGGTTTATTGTGATTCTCATCTCCACATTTTTCTTTTATTCGTGGTCTCCCACAAAAAATAACAATCAACAAATCATAGACAGCAATTAAAAATAGAACCTTACGAGAAAAATAATTTCATTTATGCACATCTCGCCTCAGGCGAGACACATATCGCTTGACGGTTTTGTAGCAGGACCGAACGGAGAAATGAACTGGATTAAAGATGATGAAGAAATTTTTGATTAGGGCGGTAAGCGGATAAGCGAAGGCGACACGGAGAAAATAAAAATGAGTTACCTTCCTTAATGAACGACCTATAAGCCATCAAACAATAATCACTACAATGAAGCCACAAAATTCGAGCTCTCCTGAATTGTCGTATCGCTCCGCAGGGAAAGCAGCAATCGCAAGCGGCATATTCGGTATCCTTGCTTATGCAATTCTTATGACTGCTGTCATGACACGTACAACCGTTGAACAAACCAAGCAAGTTTTTTTCCTTTTCAGAACTCATGATGTTTTAGCTATTCTACAATTTTTGCTCATGATCCCGGCATTAATTGCACTTCATAAGCTTTCACACAAACAACTTCCGAGAATGAGTCAAACAACTCTTGCCACGGGTATAATGACACTTTCTCTTATTGCACTATTTCTCCTTTTGATTTTTCCATGAATCATGTCAGACGAGTATTACATGATTCCACAAGGGATGTTCGGTGTTTGGCTTATAGTAATCAATTGGCAATTGACAGGAATACTCTCACGGGGTATTAGGTGGTTCGGGATTATTGTTGGTCTTGGCCTGGCATTAGTTGGTATCTTCAATATTGGTTATGCTATACTTGTTGATCCGATTGGTCTTCGAATACCTGCTGCACCAATTAAAGAATTGGAGATCCCAGTTGAAACCACTGCGAACATCATTTTGCATAATATCCTAATAATAGGTTCATTTATGGGAGTCTTAACGCTTCCAATCTGGACTATCATTTTGGGACGAAAACTGCTTCGTGTGAAAGTAGGGTAGTCCCTAACATAAAGATTTCCATTCGCCCATGCTCCACAGCCAGTGCAACATAATTGAATGAAGCAACAATAAAAAATAGAACCTTATGAGAAAAATAATTTCATTTATGCTCCTATCGCTCAGCTTTGGTTCGTATCCGTAAAAAATAAGACGCCCCGATGCGTGTCTCCACGCATCACGGCATCCTTTTCACAGCACCTCATGCGAAAAATAATTTCATATATGCACATATCGCTTGACGGTTTTGTAGCAGTACCGATCGGAGAAATGAACCGGATCAAAGTTGAAGAAGAGATTTTTGATCATGCCGGTAAGCGGATATAGGTTCAGTTTTATTTCACGCAAAGACGCCAAGGAGCAAAGTCGCAAAGGATTTCCTTGGCGCCTTTGCGGGATAATTAGAAAATAAGTAAAGAAGTTTTCCGATTGCCTGCGATATGCAAAAATGGAATTTGATGCGAGACCCGATTCGAGATAAAATTATTTCAATTTGGACTTCGCAACAAAGCCATTAACGTCCAGCCAGTGCATAAATGCATCGAACCAACGATTACTGGTTCGATTGGGATTACCCAGGCCGAAACCATGTCCGCCATTTTGATAAAGGTGAAACTCAACCGGGATGCCTGCTTTGAACCAGGAATCAACAACACCAAACTGGCCCCTGAAAAGAAAATCATCAGTTGCAATGACATTGAACATAGGCGGAGCATTTTTTGGCACTGTTACGGGGCCCATACCACCATAGATGGGTCCAATGAAAGCAAGTTTCATTGTTTTTGAGTGAAGTGTTGAATGCATCGTAAGACCGGCGCCGGCAGAAAAGCCGATCATACCAATTCTATTTGTATCTATACCCCACTCTGCAGAACGTTTCACTATCATAGCGTAAGCAGCTTCGGCGTCTTGTAATTGGTTAGACAGATCTATCTGTGGTGGTCTCGGTGGTGTGGGTGTTGTACCGTTTGAAGAATCAGTGGAAGGAGTAAAACGTGGACGATTCATCCAGGCTTTAAAACTATCGAGCGGCTCTGCGGTGGGGTGAAGCCGGTATTTGAGCACAAAGGCAGCTACTCCTTTGTCTGCAAGTGCCTGTGCAACTTCCCAGCCTTCGTTACCCATCGAAAGCCACCGAAAACCGCCACCAGGAGCCACGATCACGGCGGCACCATTAGCAGTACCTGGTTTAGGAAGAAAGGGAGTAAGAGTAGCTTTGGTAATGTTTCGTGCCATTGGGTCACCCCATTGCCTGAACCATGATTCAGAAGATGGTTGATCTTTAACGC
>JANRKT010000126.1:0-21487 GCA_033763355.1 Chitinophagaceae bacterium
CGGCCGGCATATTCAGGAACTTTTGAATAATCAGCTGGGTAAACAGCAAACTGCATTTTTATCCCGTCTGCGCCATGCTGCTTAGCATTTTCAAGGAAAGCTTCCAGTTCTTCAATGCTGTACCAGCAGGTTAGTGAATCTTCTTTGCCTATACGCTCAGAATTCTGTGCCCACCTTTCCTGTTTATATGTCCTGATTACAGTATCAACATGTTGGGTGTTTACATATGAGCCCACTTTTAAGGATTTTTTTTCAATTGTAGTCATAGCTGAGAGTTTGAATTGTTTTATTAATCTGGTTAACACTATAAAAATATTGGGGATAGTGGGTATTTTGTCATGGCAAAGTCATGTAAGTCAATTAATTATAAATTAGCCTTATCTGTAAAAAGAAGGGAATCAGGTATTGCGAAAGAAAAAAGCCTAAAAAAACCGTCTTTTAAACAGGAAAATACCGTAAAAAAAACGGGAATTGACCCCGTAAAAAAACGGGGTGTTTGACCCCGTAAAAACATCAGAAAAATACCGTAAAAAAAACAGGGATAATTTTTAGCCCGTCAATACTGAATAACTGAATTTAGTTTAGCCGTTGCAGCGTCACCCTTATAAAACAGTGATGATACCTTTGAAAAATAAAGATTAAACCTCCTGCCAGGGGCATTTGCAGTGTGCCTCTGAAGCTGTGATTTTCGGGTCATGCCTGTCTGTTCAGTTTTTTCCATAGCCGTTATGCCTTATCCTCTCAACTTTGCCATCTGGCAAAGTTGTATCCGGGTATATTGGCCTTAATAAAAATCCCCGGCAAACCTGTTACACTATGCCTGTAAAGCCCATAGCACCCTGGAAGGAAATTCCTTTTTTGCGTCTTCTTGCACCATTCGTTGCAGGTATCATCTTTCAATGGCATTACCGGCTCCCCATGTGGCCGTTTACATTAATTGCATGCTGTTGTTTTGCAACAATGGTTTTTCTCTCTTTTACACCTGAAACTTTCCGTTACAGGTGGCGCAGCCTAAGGGGCATACTCATTTATTTGCTTTTGTTTTGTGCAGCTGTATTTATTACATGGCAAAAAGACGCATCAAACAATGTAAACCGTCTCGGGAGATGGTACAATGATTTATCAGCAATAGCAGTTACAATAGAGGAACCGCTTGCAGAGAAAAACAAATCCTTTAAGGCAGATGCGTCAGTTGATTATCTTGTTCTGCAGGTTGGCCTTAAAAAAGTAAATGGAAAGATTATCCTTTATTTTCAGAAAGACGTATCACTGCAAAAAATAGGCTACGGCTCGCAGATTATATTTAAAAAGCCATTACAGGAAATACAAAATTCCGGTAACCCCGGCGCATTCGACTACAGGCGCTATTGCCATTTCCAGGGTATTGCTCACCAGGTTTACCTGAAGCCGGGTGAATTTAAAATTCTGGCTGATAAAAAAGAAAACCTCCTGAAGAAAATCATTTACCGCAGCCGTGAAAGGATACTGAATGTATTAAATAAGTTCATTCCGTCTGGCAGGGAACGCGGTGTTGCTGAAGCATTACTCATCGGCTACCGGGACCATCTTGATAAAGACCTTGTACAATCTTATTCCAATACCGGTGTGGTGCATGTTATTGCTATTTCAGGATTGCACCTCGGGTTAATCTATGCTGTATTGCTGTTTCTCTTTAAACCTTTTGGTAAAAGAAAAATTTCCCGGTGGCTCAGGCCTGCAGTTATTATTTTAATTCTCTGGTCATTTAGTTTACTGGCCGGCGCTTCTGCGTCTGTTTTAAGAAGCGCTGTTATGTTTACGGCGCTTATAATAAGTGAAAACCGGAAGCACCAGTCGTCAATATATAATTCACTTGCCGCTTCAGCCTTCTTATTGTTGTGCTATAACCCGTTTTATTTATGGGATGTGGGGTTTCAACTGAGCTATGCTGCGGTGTTAAGCATCCTTCTTTTTCAGAAACCCATTGACAACTGGTTTTATTTTCAGAATAAACTGCTCAATAAATTCTGGCGGCTTAATGCTGTTACTTTATCTGCACAGGTTCTTACCGTTCCCGTTGTAATGTACCACTTCCACCAGTTCCCGACGCTGTTTCTCTTTACCAACCTGCTTGCAGTACCTTTATCAGGAATTATTTTGCTGGGCGAAATATTATTATGTTTTGTCGCTGTGTTCCCAGCCCCTGCTTCCCTGTTAGGAGAGGCGCTTCAGTACCTCATCAGTTTTATGAACAATTTCATTGAAAGGATGGATCGGGTGCCATTTTCAGTTGTCAATGGCATCCGGCTCAGCATCACTGAAACGGCGCTTTTATTCGCAACAATAGCGGCTGTTGCATGGTGGCTTTTAAAGAAAAAAAATGCAGGGCTCATTGGAGGCCTCGCTTTTTTTATGCTGTTCCTTTCGGCAAGAGCAGTATATGAAATAATGTTGAACAAACAGGAAAAAATAATAGTTTATAACGTTCCTAAACTAAGGGCCATAGATTTTATCAGCGGAAGGAATTATATTTTCGACGGCGATTCATCGCTGCTTGAAGACGCTTTCATGCAGAACTTCCATCTTAAACCATCGCGTATTTATCACGGCATTAAAAGAAAAAATGAAATACAGGGTTGCTATAACAAGGCAAACCTGTACCTGTTCGGCAACAAAAAAATACTGTTGCTTTCCGGGAAACTGAATAACGGGGGGCTACTATCACAAAAATTAAATCCTGATCTTATTATAGTAACAGGAAACCCTGCAGTTTATATTGACCAGCTTGCAAAACAGTTCAACATCAATCAGATTGTTTTTGATTCCACCAATCCTTTGTGGAAAATTCAGAAATGGAAAAAAGATTGTGAACGCCTACATTTGCGCTTCCATTCCGTACCGGAACAAGGGGCATTTATCATTGATTTGTAAACCTTCTTCAACCTGCGGGTAAAAATGCTGTAAGGCCTGCCTGTTAAAGGATTTCATCGTATGCAAAAAAAAATTCAATCTGCATTAATTTCTGTTTATTACAAAGACGGGCTTGAACCCATTGTAAAATTATTATCTGAACTGGGGATAACCATTTACTCAACTGGGGGCACACAGCAGTTTATTGAAAAACTGGGAATAAAAGTTATTCCTGCAGAAAACCTCACCACTTACCCTTCCATTCTTGGCGGAAGGGTAAAAACACTGCACCCAGTAATATTTGGCGGTATTTTGGGAAGAAGAGATCATGAAACAGACATTCAGGAAATGAAACAATATAATATCCCTGAAATTGATCTTGTGATTGTTGACCTGTACCCTTTTGAAGAAACCTTAGCAGCTACAAATGAAGAAAAGCTGATAATAGAAAAAATAGACATCGGGGGGCCTTCTATGATACGGGGCGCTGCTAAAAACTTTAAAGATGTAGTAGTGGTGGCTGCTAAAAAAGATTATGCTGAGCTCGAAAAAATTCTCACTGAACAAAAAGGAGAGACCACACTTGCACAAAGAAAAGCTTTTGCAGCAAAAGCTTTTGAAACAGTAGCGCACTATGATGTTGCCATTGCAAAATATTTCAACCCTTCAGAAGCGCTGTATTTCCTCGAATCCCTAACCAACCCTGTATCTATGCGCTATGGTGAAAACCCGCATCAGGCAGCAGTATATTATGGTGATTTAAATAAATTGTTTGATCAGTTAAACGGCAAAGAACTCTCTTACAATAACCTCGTTGATGTTGATGCAGCCATTCAATTAATTTCAGAAGCCTCCCCATCCCGTCCCGGCGGAACCCAAGCGGGTGCTTCAGCAGATTCCGGGGGTGCCTGGTTTGCTATTATTAAGCATACCAATGTATGCGGGGTTTCAATACGGCCTGCTGTAAAAGAAAGCTGGGATGCAGCATTGGCCGGAGACCCCGAAAGCGCATTTGGCGGTGTATTGGTTTGCAATAGCGTTATTGACAAGGCAACAGCTGATGCTATAAATGAAATTTTCTTTGAAGTATTAATTGCGCCTGCTTTTAACGAGGATGCCCTCTCCGTTCTGAAATCAAAGAAGAACCGCATACTACTGAAACAAAAAGAAAAAGTTAATACAGCAGAGCAATATAAATCTTTGCTGAATGGTGTTTTAATTCAGGGTATTGATGAAGGCAATTACAAAGACTGGAAAGAAACGGGAGGAAGGGAAACAACTGCCTCAGAAAAAGAAGATTTGATTTTTGCAAACCTTGTATGCAAACACTTAAAGAGTAATGCCATTGCGCTGGTAAAAAACAAACAGCTTATAGGCAAGGGATGTGGACAAACCAGCCGCATTGATGCATTGCGCCAGGCTTTGGAAAAAGCAAAGCAATTTAATTTTGATCTGAACGGGGCCGTTATGGCTTCAGATGCTTTTTTTCCTTTTAACGATTGTGTAAAAATGGGGCATGAAGCTGGTATTAACGCATTCATACAGCCCGGCGGTTCAATACGGGATAAAGATTCAATTGATTATTGTATTGAGAACAAACTGGCAATGGTAATAACAGGCATGAGGCACTTCAGGCATTAACCGCTGCTGCAAAAAAGTATTGATGAAGAATTACATCTACGACATATACGACAGGGTAAAAACATCAATACAACCTTTCCGGCCCCGCAACCAGACAGAACGATCGAAAGCCCTTTTTGCTGTTGCACTTGTAAGTTTCTTCTGGGGCACCACATGGCTGGCATCAAAAAAAGGTGTGGAAGCCATGCCTGCCCTGCAGCTTTCGGGCATAAGGCAATTGCTTGGCGGCGGTATTTATATTGTTTTCTTTTTTGTAAAAGGTTATAAGCTCCCCACCCGTGAACAGTTCATACAGTTTTTGTGGATGAGCCTCCTGATGTTTGTATTGAGCAACGGTTTAAGCACATGGTCGGTAAAATATTTACCCAGTGGTTTAGGCTCTGTTATCGGCGCCATCTCTCCTATCTGGATTGCGATTTTCAGCGTAGCCCTGTTTAAAGAAGCAAAGTTGAATGGTACAACCATTGCAGGACTGGTATTGGGTTTCGGGGGTATCATTATTATTTTTTACGATTATCTTGATGCATTATTCAATTCCACTTTTTACATAGGCATATTGCTCGGTGTTGTTTCAACTATGACATGGGGCCTTGGCACCATTTACACAGCGCAACACGCCAAAAACCTTAATCCCTATTACAGCCTCGGCTGGCAAATGTTTATCAGCGGCACCATACTTACCCTGCTTTCTTATATAACAGGCCAGCATAAGCCACTTGCTGAAGTACATATTAATGCATGGTATGCAATTGGCTATTTAGTCATTTTTGGTTCAGTTATTGCCTTTTCAGCTTTTATATATGCACTTAAAAGGTTACCGCCTGCACAAGCTTCCGTATTCGCTTATATCAACCCGATTGTAGCAGTTGTTATTGGCGCAGCGCTCAACAATGAAAAGCTCAATTTCCTGATAGCTGCAGGAACAACCGTAACGCTTATCGGCGTTTATCTTGTTAATACTGGTTTTAAAAAAGCTGAAATAAGGGGAGAAGAAGCCTAATAAAATTTCCGGCAATTAGAGTTTGATCTCTTCTTCATTTTTATCGAAGAAGTGAAACTCTGTAAGATGATAATTGTTGTTGGCCTTAACCTTAATAGTTTGCTTGTACTTCCACCCCCATTTGCGGCGTATTGAAATGAGCCCTTTGGTGAGGTACGCAAACATAATGGGGTGAACCACTATGGTAAGTGACTTGTGTTTTTGCATGATCAGGTAACTCAGGTTCTTTTCTATCTCATCTTCCAGGATAAGCGCTGAAGAAATTTTACCTGTTCCATTACATGCGGGGCATACTTCCTGCGTATTGATATTCATTTCGGGCTTCATACGCTGGCGGGTAATCTGCATCAGCCCAAATCTTGATATGGGTAATACAGCATGCTTGGCCCTGTCAGGTTTCATGAAGTTATCCATGGCTTCCAGCAACTTTCTTTTATTATCAGGAAGCTTCATGTCAATAAAATCAACAACAATAATCCCCCCGATGTCACGCAACCGCAGTTGGCGGGAAATTTCTTCGGCCGCTTCAAGATTTGTTTGTAGCGCATTTTCTTCCTGGTTATTGCTTACGCTTTTGTACCCGCTGTTTACATCAATAACATGAAGCGCTTCGGTATGCTCAATAATCAGGTAAGCGCCGCTGGGCAGGTTAACTGTTTTTCCAAATGCGGCTTTTACCTGCTTGGTAATACCGTACTGGTCAAATATGGGGGAGCCATTGTGATAGAAAGAAACAATATCAATTTTATCAGGTGCAATTTTCTGTATATAACTGCGGGTGTCGTTATAAATACTTTTGTCATTTACCACAATGCGGTTAAAATCCTCATTGAGCAAATCACGTAGTATGCTGGTTGTCTTGGTTTGCTCACTCAATATTTTACATGGTGCAGCCGAGCCAATCAGGTTTTTCTGTATCCCCTTCCAGCTGTAAACAAGGGCAAGCAAATCTTCATGAAGCTCAGCTGTATTTTTTCCTTCTGCAGCTGTACGTACAATAACGCCAAAGTTTTTGGGCTTGATGGCTTCGACTATTTTCTGCAGCCTCCTTCTTTCTTCAGACGAATGAATTTTACGGGAGACAGCGATGATATCATTAAACGGAGTGAGTACCACAAACCGGCCGGGTAATGAAATTTCACAGCTCAAACGGGGACCTTTCGCTGCAATGGGCTCTTTTAATATCTGCACGAGAATATTGGGGCGATGGCCAAGTACTTCATTGATCTTGCCTGTTTTTACAATTTCGGGTTCAATCTCAAATTTGGTAAAATCAAACCCTCCTTCAGTTTTATCATTAATGGCCTGTTGTGTAAATTTCAATAGTGAGCGGGCATAGGGACTAAGGTCAGTGTAGTGAAGAAAGGCGTCTTTTTCAAACCCTACATCTACAAATGCTGCATTAAGGCCAGGTATTAGTTTTTTTACTTTGCCCAGGTATAAATCCCCTACCGCAAAACTGGCATCCACTTTTTCATTGTGGAGTTCAACCAGTTTTTTATCCTCTAACAGGGCTATTTCAACGCCCTGCGGGGCTGCATTTATAATAAGTTCTTTGTTCAAGCGTAAAAACACTTTTTCAAAACCATCATGATTGTGTTCTTTTGCTGAATGCAGTCATCCGGGAATTAAAACAATGCAAACCGGACAAGCAATCTATCAGCGCAAATTAAAAGGCCGGTAAATGATCCCGGCGTAACAAGGCGGGCATCAGAAGACGGCTCTATTTGTTCCTCTTCTTATGACGGTTCTTTCTAAGGCGTTTTTTACGCTTATGTGTGGCTATTTTATGACGTTTCCTCTTTCTACCACAAGGCATATCAAAAAAAGTTTTTCAGTTATTTAAAAATTATTTTAATGAGTTTATCTTATCGTTGATAGCATGTATCAGTTCAGCGCTTTTAACCCTTTTTTTACCATTCTCATACCACTCAACCGCTTTTGCCTTTTCGCCCATCTTTTCGTACGCTTCTGCTAATAAAAAAACCGCTTCGGTATCATCAGGAGTTAACTGAACAACTTTTAAAAACCTTTCAGCCGCCTTATCAAACTGGCCCGAAATGATTCCCCCATAACCCAGCATAAACTGGGCAAAAGCATTGGATGTATCCCGCTCAGCCACTTCCCTGATTTGCTGTATGCCTTCCATAGGCGAAGAGCCGCCAGCAGCCCCAAAAAAAGAGCAACTGCCCAGCCCTACCTTTGTTGAATCATTATCCGGATTTATTGAAAGCGCTTTAATAAAAAGATCTTTTGCCTCATTCGCCATCCATGTTCTTATGGCGGGATCATTGTCTCCACGCAGCTCCCTTAAAAACAAATGGGCAGCAAAGGTCAGGGAATTTTCTAAATTCTCCAACTTGGCTTTTTCCCCCAAATAATAAGCATTTAACCATCCAGCGGGCACCGAATCTTTCCAGAAAGATGCCAACTGATCGTAAACAGCAATTTTCTGGTTTTTTACATCTCCGCGAACAACGGAATTTTCCAAAGCAGTTAAGCGGCTAACCTGTTCGGGGGTTAATTGCGATTTTGCACGTGCAAGTATAGAAGCAAAATCAGGGCGTTGTACCGAAGCCTCATTTTTTAAAGGTTGTTTGGCGAGGGGCTTTGTCCTTCCAAAAAAATAAAGACTGAATAATAATATACATGCACCTGTTACAACAAGAAACTGCTGTTTATTCAAACCTCATATTATTTAAGGGAGCAAAGTTAACTGGCATTTGCCATTTCTTCTGCACCTTCTTCCTTAATGTGGGCGTCTATCTGCAATTTCTTTACTTCCTGTACAAATTCTTTGGCAGGTTTAAAGGCAGGTATAAAATGAGCCGGTATATGTACAGCCGTATTCTTTTTAATATTACGGCCAATTTTTGCAGCTCTTTTTTTGGTGATAAAACTTCCAAATCCCCTGATATAGATATTTTCTCCTTTAGCAAGGGTTTCCTTTACTTCCTTAAACATGGTTTCAAGGGCAACTAAAACATCTACCTTGGGAATTCCTGTTTTTTCAGCGATGTTGTTAATTAAGTCGGCTTTTCTCATTTTGTTCAATTTTTTTTGATCAAAAAAATGGATATGAATGTTTAAGCAAAATTACCAGTTTAAAGGGCATTGAGCCTTGAAAAGGTCTTTTTTCCGTGTCTAAAATTAATAAAATCAACCGATTATACTAATATTTTTGCATATATTGAACGGCCGGGCAGCGTAAAAATTGTATAAACCGCCCTTCCGTTGTAAAAAAATGTTCCGATAACGGCCTGATAAACAGCATGGATTCCTTTTTTACATCGCAGCTTCTGCAATGGAACCGGGAACAAAACACCCGTATAATGCCCTGGAAAGGCGAAAAAGACCCCTATAAAATATGGCTGAGCGAAATTATTCTTCAACAAACAAGGGTTGAACAGGGATTGGATTATTACAACCGTTTTGTAAAAGCATTCCCCGATGTACACCGCCTCGCCAAAGCTCCGGAAGGCAAAATTTTTAAATTATGGGAAGGACTCGGTTATTATAACCGTTGCAAAAACCTTATTGCTGCTGCAAAATTTATTTCAAAACAATACAAAGGAGTATTTCCTGAAACTTATGAAGAAATAAAGTCCCTTAAAGGGGTTGGTCCCTATACTGCCGCTGCCATCAGCTCTTTTGCATTCAATCTTCCATATGCCGTACTTGATGGTAATGTATTTCGTGTAATTGCAAGGATATTCGGTATTACAACCCCTGTTGACTCTGCTGAAGGGAAAAAATTCTTTGCCGGTTTTGCTCAGGAGCTTTTAGATAAAGAACAACCGGGAATTTATAACCAGGCCATTATGGATTTGGGGGCAGTTGTTTGCAAACCCAAAGCGCCTGATTGTGATAATTGCATATTCAGAAACAATTGCGAAGCTTATAAAACCAGCAGCATTGACCAGTTACCGGTTAAAGCCAAAAAGCTTACTGCAAAAAAAAGATGGTTATACTACGCTGTTATTGAATATGGTAATGCCGTTTACATCAGGAAAAGAACGGGTAAAGACATCTGGCAAAATCTTAATGAATTTGTACTTACAGAGCAAAAAAAGAATTTATCCCGGTCGTCAGTTTTAAAACTTCCTCTTTTATCTTCTGTTTTAAAAAATAAAAAAAACAGACTTGTTGAAATATCGGGGCTTTTCCGTCACCAGCTTACACATCAAACACTGCAGGGAAGGTTTATCCGTATTTCTGTCAGCACGCCAATTGATGATTTAAATGATTACATGCTGGTTTCAAAAAGCAAACTGAAGAATTACGCCTTCCCGAAATTACTCGCTTCTTATATAAAAGAAACAGGCTTAACCGGAAGTTAGGAATGCAAACGTTTTATTAAGGTGCTTTCCTGTTTACGGTAAGCTGTCTTTGTATTGATATGGCCTGTATAAAAAACATCTCCTGTTAATACGAAAAAAATGTAAATTTAAGTCAGGTTAAACAAGGGGTACGATGTATTGGAAAAATAAAACATATACCTATGCGTGGCGTAAACAGAGTGATGCTTATTGGCAACCTGGGAAAAGATCCGGATGTACAATTCCTGGAAGGTAATATTGCTGTAGCAAAATTTCCGCTTGCTACTACTGAAACGTATAAGGACCGGGCCGGTAAACTCATCAGCCAGACGGAATGGCATACCGTAGTACTGTGGAGGGGACTTGCAGAACTTGCACAAAAGTATTTGCACAAAGGCAGCCTGATATACGTTGAGGGCCGCCTGCGCACCAGGAGTTGGGAAGACAAAGAGGGAAACAGGAAGTTTGCTACTGAAGTGGTGGGCGACAACCTGATTATGCTTGATAAAAGGGCTGACGGCGGCCACGGTTCATCACATTCGGGCAGCTCTGCTACAGATAATACAGGAATTGAAGGCCTGGGCAATGAAGACGTTCCCCCCATCGGCGGGTCATCAGAAGACCTCCCTTTTTAAAAAGATAATTGCCGAATCCATTAGATTTGCAGCATTAAAAATAGTTACGGGCAGGCCTTATGACCTGCCTTTATGATTGAAAGCATTGTTCATCTAAACCACATTAATTGGAAATTCCTTCGTTTGATGATTTCATTCATTCGTTCCTTAAACCTGTGCTCCTGGCATCGGACCCGCAATCTATGATAGCAGGCCTTGCTATTTTTCTTATGTTGTTGCTGTTTTTTTCATACATGATCTCCGGCGCCGAAGTGGCTTTTTTTTCATTAACCTATAAAGACATTAACGCCTTAAAAACAAAACAGCACCCGTCAGCAAAAAGAATTATCAGGCTCCTTGACGACCCCAAGACATTGCTTGCCTCATTGCTTATTGCCAACAGCTTTATTAATATCACCATCATCATCGTTGCAAATTTTCTCTTTGACCAGACAATAACAATACACAATGGCTTTGCTGAATTTTTATTAAAAGCGGTTGTCATCACTTCTATACTCGTATTGTTCGGGGAAGTGCTCCCAAAAGTACATGCAGCCCAGAATAATTTTCAGTTTGCTTATCATACTTCATTGTTCGTAGATTTTGTAAACTCGGTTTGCAAGGGCATCAGCAGGCGCATGGCAAAGTTTTCTGACCGCATTGAAAAAGGGCTGGGAAACGGAAAGGCCAATGCCTACAGCCTTGAAGAGCTGGATCAGGCCATTGACCTTACCACGCCGCAGGATGCAACAGAAGAAGAAAAAAACATCCTTAAAGGAATTATCAAGTTCGGCAACATTACTGTAAAACAAATTATGCGCAGCAGGCTTGATGTGCACGGCATAGACCACAACACGCCATTCACCGGCGTTATAAAAAAAGTGGAAGAGCTTCATTATTCCCGCCTGCCCGTTTACCAGAACAACCTGGATAATGTGGTGGGCATGGTACACACCAAAGACCTTGTTGCACACCTTGATGAACCGGCAGACTTTGACTGGCACAAACTGATGCGTCAGCCTTATTTTGTTCATGAAAACAAACTGATTGAAGACCTGCTGCAGGAATTCCAGAACAAGCGGATACATTTTGCAGTGGTGGTTGATGAGTTTGGCGGAACAGAAGGCATTGTAACGCTTGAAGATATTATGGAAGAAGTGGTGGGAGAAATAAAAGATGAATTTGATGATGAAGAAAACGTGAACCGCAAAATAGACGAGAATAATTTTGTGTTTGAAGGAAAGACATTGATTAATGATGCATGCCGCCTGCTGGAATTACCGCCTGATACATTTGATGCGATAAAGGGTGACAGTGAAACCATGGCCGGCCTGCTGCTTGAAATTGCGGGTGAAATACCGCAGGTGAACCAGGAAATTAAAAGCGTTGATTTCATTTTTACAGTTCTTGAACTGGAGAAGAACCGTATAAAAAAACTTAAAGTAACCATCCTATCCAAACCAGCTGAATAACTTTGCCGGATGAAAAACAGGCGCTTTTACCCGATATTCTTTATACTCATTTTTTCCTGCAACAGCCCCTTTGTACCCAAACCAAAAGGCTATTTTAAAATTGATTTTCCTGAAAAAGAATACCAGCTTTTCAGCGAGCCGGGTTATCCCTATACATTTAAATATCCCGTGTATTCGAAGATTACAAAAGACAGCAGTTTTTTTGATGAAAACCCTGATAACCCATACTGGATCAATATTGACTTCCCTTCCTTCAGAGGCCGCATTTACCTGAGCTATAAAACCATTGGCGGTACTTCGGTTTACAAAATAAAAACTGAAAAGGGATACAAGGATTCCATTGTACCCAACACATTTGACAGGCTGCGGGAAGAAGCGTATAAAATGACTTATAAGCATACGCTTAAAGCAAGTTCAATAGAAGACTCTGCTTTTGTTTCCCCCAACAACATTCCGGGTATATATTTTACTGTTGGTGGAAATGCCGCAACAGCAAACCAGTTTTATTTAACCGATACCGCAAAACATTTTCTCCGCGGCGCCCTGTATTTTGATGCCGCCCCCAATGAAGATTCCCTCGGGGTTGTCAACAGGTTTTTGCAGGAGGATATGAAGCACCTCATCAATACGCTGCAGTGGAAAAAATAATAAATTACCGGCCTTCAACCTGTAAATTTGCTGTTTAAATTTTACACGTGATAGCAATTGAAAATATATTGGTAAGCGATGATGTGGTGGAGCAGCAATTTGTTTGCGACCTGAACAAATGCAAAGGCGGCTGCTGCGAAGATGGTGATGCAGGGGCGCCGCTTGCAAAAGAAGAACTGGATATTATTGGAGATGTGTTTGAAACCGTGAAACACTATCTTCCCCAACAATCAGTTGAAGAAATAGAAAGGCAGGGCCTTTACCGCTACGATAAGGATTTTGGCTGGGTCACCCCCACTATTGACGGTAAAATATGTGCATACGGATACAGGGATGAAAATGGAATTATCAAATGCGCCTTCGAGCAAGCCTTTTATGATGGTAAAACTGATCTGAAAGCTACCGGATGGAAAAAACCCATATCCTGCCACCTGTACCCGATTAAAACAAAAAAAAGCAAGGATGGCAAATATGAAATGGTGAATTATGAGCCAAGGGAAACATTGTGTAACCCCGGCTGCTCATTTGGTAAAAAACTTAAAATGCCTGTATATGTTTTTCTTAAAGAAGCGCTGACAAGGAAATACGGAAATGAATTTTACGAAACGCTTGAGCAAACAGCTTTGGAATATTTTGAAGCACAAACAGAAAAAAACCACAGGTAAAATAAATCAGTTCATTTCATTATTGCAAGGGCAACATGTCACAAACCAGTACTTCATTTCTGTCTGCAAGCGTTGTTAAAACGGCCGATACTGAGCATCGCCGCAAAATCAATTTCAATATAAGCAAATACAATGCAGCAGTGCCGCAGGGCAAGCAACAGTTTACTGATGTAAACCTTGTAAGGGAAAGGGCAAAAAACATAAAGTGGCGTGCCATAGAAACTTTAGACCAGCAACTGGAGGAATTTGAAATGAACCTTCATAAAAGAGGAGGTAAAGTAATATGGGCTGAAACTGCAGAACAGGCAAGGGAAGCCATACTTTCTATTTGCAAAGAAAAAAAATGCAAAACCATTGTAAAAAGCAAAAGCATGGCCACTGAAGAAATCCACCTCAACGATTTTCTTCATGAACACCACATTGAAAGCGTGGAAACCGACCTGGGAGAATACATACAGCAATTGGATGGCGAGCCGCCCTATCATATTGTTACGCCTGCCATGCACAAAAGCAAAGAAGATGTGGCCCGGCTGTTTCATGAAAAACTGCATACTGCACCCGGCCTTTCACCCGAACAACTTACACTTGTAGCAAGGGAAAACCTGAGAAAAAAATATACTGAAGCGGAAGTGGGTATAACGGGCGCCAATTTTATTATTGCAGATACAGGCGGTGTTGCAGTAACAGAAAACGAAGGCAATGCAAGGCTGTGTTGCGCATGGCCCAAAACACATATTGTGCTGGCGGGTATTGAAAAAATAATCCCCTCCATAACTGACCTTGCATTATTCTGGCCACTGCTTTCCACTTATGGAACGGGCCAGCGAATAACAGTATATAACAGCATCATCAGCGGGCCAAAAAGAGAAGGGGAACCCGACGGGCCGGAAGAAATGTATGTTATTCTTTTAGATAACGGCCGCACCAATATTCTTGCCAGCCCCAAAGCAAGGGAAAGTTTGTACTGCATACGTTGCGGCGCCTGTTTAAACGCCTGCCCCGTTTACAAAAACATTGGCGGACATACTTATAACACCACCTACAGCGGCCCTATAGGAAGTGTAATAACGCCCCATTTAAAAGAAATGGAAGAATGGAAGCATTTAAGTTACGCCTCCTCATTATGTGGTAACTGCACAGAGGTGTGCGCCGTTAAAATAAACCTGCATGAACTGCTGCTTGAGAACCGCCACGAAGCAGTTGAAAAAGGCAGCAGCAGCTTTGCTGAAAGAACCGCATGGAAAATATGGAGGCAGGCCTCACTGAGCAGGAAACTGATGAACACAGGAAACAGGAAACTGAAAAACCAGTTGGTAAATAAACTTTTTAAAGGCTGGACCAAACACCGTAATGAACTTGATTTTCCAGAAAAAACATTCAACCGGATGTGGAAGGAGAGAAACAAAAACCAACCCGGTTAATAAAGAAACCCGGCCCGGCAAATTCCTCAATACATCTGGGCTTACTTTACTATTTTGCGGACAAATACCCGTAATTCATGCTCCTGCTGTATTCGGCGCAAAGCGGAAATAGATGGCATTATATAGCGGAAACATTGCTGCAGGATATATGTGGTTTATACATTTCTTTTACCCATAACAGAGAAGAGTTCATTTCTTACGACGGGCCAAAAATCAATTATTCAGCTGAACGGATAACGGATAAAGAAATCCATATCACCCCTTCTCATTTGCTTTTTGAAGAAGGCATAAAAAAACAACAGGTTGAAGTTTTTGAAATCAACGGGTATAAAGCTTTTTTCCGCACCACCGGCGGGGATATTGTTTTTGATATTTTTGCCGCCTCGTTTTATCTCATCAGCCGTTATGAAGAATACCTTCCGCATAAAAAAGACGAATACGGCCGCTATGCACATACCGGCAGCCTCGCATTTAAAGAAAACTTCCTTCAGCTCCCGCTGGTAAACATATGGCTCCATGATTTTAAACTTGTTTTAAAAAGATATTTCCCCGCAATTGTGTTCAGGAACCAGCGGTTCAGGTTTATCCCCACTTATGATATTGATGTGGCCTTCTCATACCTCAACAAAGGCCTCATACGCAGCGCAGGGGGGTTGTTGAAATCACTGTTTAAAGGTGAAATTTCAGCAGTAAAAGAAAGAATAAAAGTATGGCAGGGCAAACAGGAAGACCCTTATGATGTTTACGAATGGCTGATTGCATTACATCTTAAATATGGTTTAAAGCCTTATTACTTTTTCCTCATTGCCAAAGAGCAGAAAGGTTTTGACAGGAACATTGAACCTACAAGGGATGATATGCAGGAGCTCATCCAATACCATGCGCAGGGTTATCATGTAGGTCTTCACCCTTCGTG
This sequence comes from Chitinophagaceae bacterium, assembly GCA_033763355.1. Taxonomy (GTDB): domain Bacteria; phylum Bacteroidota; class Bacteroidia; order Chitinophagales; family Chitinophagaceae; genus JANRKT01. Next base: position 15,586 of record JANRKT010000126.1, read on the forward strand.
GCAAAGCGGCGATGACGACCAGTTGCTGCGTGAAGAGCTGGAACTGATGGAATACATCATCAACCGGAAAACAGAATGCAGCAGGCAGCATTACATCAGGTTTTCATTGCCCCTCACCTACCGCAAACTGATTGCATCAGGAATAGAAAAAGAATTTTCAATGGGCTACGGCGGCATCAATGGCTTCAGGGCCTCTGTAGCCAGTACGTTTCACTGGTATGATCTTGCAGCAGAAGAAAAAACTTCGCTGATCATTTACCCTTTCTGTTTTATGGATGCCAACGCTTATTACGAACAAGGTTATACGCCACAGCAGGCTTACGCCGAATTGAAAACTTATCACGACACAGTAAAAAAAGTAAACGGCACACTCATCACCATCTGGCACAACCATTTCTTCAGCAATACAAGGGGCTTTGAAGGATGGAAAGAAGTTTATGAAGTGTTTTTAAATGAGGTGGTGTATTGGGATTTGTGAAAGTCTGTAAACAATGAATTTCCCCCCAGGCCTCCCGGGTTTTTCATTGCGTTAGCTTGTGCGCAGCAAAACCCGGGGTTCAATTATTTATCTGGTTCCAATAACACTCGGATGTAATTTGACATTATAATCCTAAGGTCTATGCCAACACACAAATGCGGGGTACAGAAGACCCCGGGCAGACGAAAAGCGGACGGAAGATTCCCAAAGAAAAAACGAACTCCTGCAAAAAATACAGAAGTTCGTTTCTTAACAAGATTAATATTATCTTTTACTTTTTCCGCAATGTTAATTTTTGAAGTCCCTGATCTCCAAAGGGCGGAGCCGAAAACCTGATGCTAACATCTATTGTACCTATACATGAAAATACAAATCCGGTACTGCCTGTCCCATTAACAGTAGTAAAACCAAAAGCGCTGTAATCACCCCACGCAAGGCCGCTTGGTGAAGTAGCTGCACCTGTTGCAGGATTAACAGTGATATACAAAGGATTTATTACAGTTCCGTAAATTGGATTCGGCCAAACCTTACTCAGGTTAACCTGGTTTGCACCGGGGCCATCAGTTACCTGAACCTCATCTCCTACAGACCAATCAGCCCATTGATCCGCTACTACTATATAGGTACCTGCAGCAGGAGGTGCAAAGGGGCAAATTACACTGGTACTCCAGGTTAATACCATATTATAAGCAGGCAGACCCTGGTAACCACTGTTGGTATTGGCTGCATCATGTATAGCCCCCGCCTTTGTTACACACTGATTATAAATTATATAAGAAGTGCCTGGTGAAAGGTCAGCAGGAGTAACTCCCAATGCAGTAGCTATTTCCGCTGCTGTTACTTCAAGCTTTGTTTCCCCGCTATAAGGAACCTCTTTTATTTTTTTCCAGGCTGTACGGTTAAGATTTGCGCTTGCGCCTTTCGTTACGTATAACACTATTTTTTCAATCGGCTCACCGTATTCCTTAACCGTAATGCCAACCTTACTGCCTGCAAGGTTTGCGTAATTAATAGTATTTCCCTGGCTGCTAACCAAAGTAACGTAAGAACCGGAACCATTGGCCTCAGGGTCAGATACCACTTCCCCTTTTTTACAGGAGTACATTGCCGCAACCATTGCGGCAAGTAACAATATATTTGATTTTAGTTTTCCCATGATTATTAAGTTTTTATTTGATGAAACCTGCAGGATTGGTATCCCAGAACACCTGCACATCCACAGTTTTGGTTTGTGCATTGACATTGCGGTTAACATAAACCGAGGGATAAAGCATTGACCTTGTAAATGATCCCGGGTTGGGATCAATGGTAGGTTGCATATTTGTTGGTTTACCTGTGCGGCGGTAATTATTCCATGCATCCAGACCGTTACCCCACAGGGCTATGTAATATTCTTTGATGATGACGTCAAGCCTTTCGTTGTTTGTGGCAGCCGCATCATACAAAGCCAGTACTTTGTTTACATAGTTATTTATCTTGGTTGCATCCGGTACAAGAGTTGAAGGTGGTGCCACATTAACCGTTGCGGGAAAGCCTATTACCTTGGTCATAGATTTACGCACACCACTTTCCAGTAATACTCTCGGGTCACCCGCAGTACCCAATATTAGCGCTGATTCCGCTTTCAGGAATTCAGTAAATACAGATAACCAGATGGGCTGGATACCTGCACCCTGGCCACCTCTGTTCAGTGCTACGCTGGTTCCCTGGTTTGCATCAAAATCTCCGCCGTAAGGGTAGATACCTACAGTAGTTCTTCTGTTGCCATCAGGCGGAATACCTGAGTTATCTCCATGGTCTCTTCCCCAAAAACCAGAGGTCGTAAGACAGAAAGGCATTCCGGCAGGAAAGTGAGCTGGCGTTGGTGACACAGAACATGATGATGTCTGTGAGTTCACATCTGCATATGTTGTGCGCTGACGGTAAAAATAATATCTCGTACGGGGATCACTGTTGTCTGCGGCAGGGTTATTATTATTGAAACTTCCCTTTTCCTGAACCAACGCCCACATGAACCATGTACCCATATAATCACCTGCAGAGCCTGTAGCAGAATAATTGCCATTGTACCGCGGGTGGCGGCTGTTGGGGTTGGCCTGTTTGGTTGAATACTTGAATTCAAAATCCTCTGCCTGTGTATCAATGATGTCCTGTGTAAGCAGTGCATCAATTTTTGTTTTTGCAGTATTATCAACCAGGCGTGTATTCAGATAGGCCCTGAGTTTTAAAGTTCTTGCAACAGCTTTCCATCTTGTAACACCGGCTGCTCCTGTTGTTCCGAAAAACAAATCCTGCGTTCCGGGATAAGCTCCTGTTGGTTTATCCAGGTCAGCAAGCGCTTCATCTAAAAGAGCTATTGCTGCAGCATAAGCATCTTTACCACTTGTGGCTGCCGGGTTTGTATTCTCTGACCCAAGGTTTGCCTCAGCAACAGGAATATTTCCAAACATGTCCACGAGGGTCATTATGGTATATGCCTTCATGATCTTGGCCATTGCCACATTTACAAACTTCTTTTCCGTTGTTGCAACGGGGATGAGCGCATTGATATGCTTTAAAACGGAAGTGTATGCAGTACCCCAGATGCCGTCAAAACTCTGGGGCTGGTAGGCATTATCATACCTCGGCCCATACATTACAATCTGCCGTGTTACTTCCATCCCAAAACTGGAAGCCGTGTTGAAAAAACCGGCAAATGCAAGTTGCGCCTGGGTCAGGTACAGGTCGGCGCTGGCAGCATCCGGGCGGGGGCTGTTGGGATTGTCCAGCATGCTGTCAAACTTTTTGCAGGAGCTTAACACCGCTGCAAAAGCGATTGATATAAAAAATATTTTTTTCAGTTTCATTGTAGTCATTTTTTCAGTTTAGAATGTTACCCTGATGCTTGCCCCGAAACGGCGTGATGTAGGACCGGAAAGGTATTCCAGACCGCGTACATTGCTTACGCCGAGGCTTGATGTTTCCGGATCAAAATTCACATACTTGGGGAAATTGGGGGCATTGTACCAAAGGTTCTGTCCTGAAATGGTCAGGGATACAGATCCGAAGGGTAATTTACTGAGCACGGATGCGGGCAGTGAATAAGAGAAGGAAGCTTCCCTCAGCCTTATTACTGTTGCATCATAAGTGATCAGGTCGGCCATACCAAAGAAACCGCTGTAGTTGTTAAACCCGGCCTGGCTGGCGCTGATCTGCACATCATTGGGGGTACCGTCAGCTTTAACGCCTGGCAATATAATGGGTAACAACCTGTCAAAGTCTGTGTCTTTTGTTAACCCGCGGCCGACAAGTGTACCGGGTGTGTAGGCCAGCATGTCGCCACCATGGGTATAATCCCACTGCATGCGGAATGAAAAGCCTTTAAAACCAAGTGTACTGATACCTGTGAGTTTAAAATCCGGGTTGGGGTCTCCGATGATGCCAATGGCATTGGATGTAACATAATCGCCGCTGGCATTAACTACCCTTACGCCTGCAAGCGGTAATACATTCCCTTTGGCATCTTTAATCGCCTGACCTGTTTTCGGGTCAATCTTGGAAGTATAGCTCCCTTGAATAACACCAAGGGGCTGGTCATTCATAGCAAACAAACCTTCGTTACTGAAACCGTCAATCACGATTTGTTTGATATCATCTGGAAGGCCTGATACTTTGTTACGGTTAAGTGTAAAATTCGCATCTAATTGCCAGTTCCAGTCCCTGCTGCGTATTACATTATAACCGAGGCCCAGTTCAATACCCATATTGCGTACTGAACCAGCATTGACAGACGTTACTGTAAACCCTGTTGAAGGATCAAGCTGTCGGTCGAGGATTTGATCGTCTGATACCCTCCTGTATAATGTCAGGTCAAGGTTTACCCTGTTATTGATGAATTTACCTTCAACACCTACTTCTATTTCACTCAGCAATTCAGGTTTCAGGTTGGGGTTGGCCAAACGGTTGCTTATGCTGTTGGCATTAAGTACAGTCCCAACCCTGTCAACAAATACATTGGTGCTGATGTTGAGAACAGGCCGTGTTGTATAAGGGAAACCGAAATTGGCGCTGGTAGAATAACCTGCACGTATCTTCAGGTAATTAACCATCCTGCTGTTCTTGAAACTTTCAAAAGCAGAGGTAGGTATGAAGGAAACACTTGCTGAAGGATAAAAGATGGAACGGTTTGCTTTTTCCAGGTTAGATGACCAACTGTTGCGGCCACCAAGGGTAAGGTAAACAAACTCCTTGTATCCTAACAATGCCTGTGCAAATACACCGATTGACTGTGTCCTTGATTTAAAGTCAATCCCAGATCCGTCTTCTGTCACATTTTCGTGAACGATGAAGTTATCGTGGTCAAAAAGCCCGTAAACCAATTGCTGTGAACTTTTCTGGCCATCCTGGGAATAAATCCTTTCCTGAGAGTTGGCGCCGGCATCAACATTTAAACGCCAGCTTGATGAAAGGTCTGTGCTGTAATTAAGAAGGATGGAGTGGTCCCATATGGTATTGCGTCCGTTAACTGTGCGGTGCATACCCAATACATCGCCAACCCTTCCACCTTTGTTTTGGGAATAGAAGTTGAAATCGCTGTAGTTATCAAACCCAACCCTGTAAGTAAGGTTCAGGCTTTTCAGGATATCATACCTCGCAGCAAGGTTACCAAATATGCGGTTAACTTTCTGACCTGTGAAAGAATTTTTAACCGTCCATATCGGGTGCTGTATATCATTGGAAGGGCGATAATAAATTGATGATTTATCCAGCGGGTTTTCATAAGGCAAGTCCTGGATACTAACCGCCCTTGGGGTATAAAGCAAATTACCAAATACGGAAGAAAAAGACGGGTTACTACCAAAACTGGTTGCAGTGGGAGGGGATTTATAATCAGTAATGGCATAGTTGGCCGTACCGCTGAATGTAAAATTATTGCTGAGCTTAACTGACCCGCCCATACCAAAGGTATTTTTAAATAAACCGTTACCGGGTGTAAAACCTTCATCGCTCATATAACTGTAATTGGCGTTGAAAGTTGCATTGGTTCCTGATGCAGACACATTCACTGATGTTGTGCTGATCTTACCGGTTTTAAAAAAGTTTTTTACACTGTTGTACGGTTTAAACTCAAGCGTTGCACCCTGAAATTGCGGAAATGCAGCCGCAAGTGCTGCAGTACCATAAGGATGAGGTACAGTGGCCGGAGGATCAGTAAATTTAGCTCCCCAGTTACTGAAGAATGCAAAGCCAAGGCTCTGGTCAAAACCACCACCATAACTGTTCTGGTATTCGGGCAGGTTGGCCACCTGGTTAAGGAAGTAAGATTGCGTAAGTGTTACTTCCATTTTCTTGTTGGTCCTTCTTGTAGAACCATTCTTGGTGGTTATTACTACCACACCGTTCCTTCCCAATTCGCCATACAATGTCGTAGCGCTTAATCCTTTC
>JANRKT010000127.1:0-17831 GCA_033763355.1 Chitinophagaceae bacterium
GAGCGACATCAGGGGCATGCTGAACGGAACAAGCGGGTACAAATACAAACTGGTAATGGACGGGCTTACTGCCACCAGCACAGTAAGGTATATGATGGATTCGGTATTGAAGGGTCAGCCTTTTTCCGGCAGGGTTGAGGCGGCAAGGAGCAGCGAAGGGGTTATTGATTATGTCTCTGCCAACAAAGATGCGATAGGTTTTATAGGGGTAAGCTGGATAGGAAACTATGAAGATTCCGCCCAGCTGAGTTTTTTACAAAAGGTAAAAATAGCGTCCCTCCAGTGCGCCAATTGTGATGAAGAAGTGTATGTAAAACCTTACCAGGCCAATATTGCCCTGAGAAGGTACCCGATGATAAGGGGGGTGTATTACATTTTAAAAGAGAATTACAAGGGATTGGGAAAAAGTTTTGTAAACTTTCTTGCACACGAAAAGGGGCAGCTGATTTTTAAAAGGGCGTACCTGTGGCCGGCAAGGATGACTTTTTCTATAAGGGATGCCAGTTTGAAGGAAAGCGAATACTGATTTGCTATATATTTACGAAAACTAAAACCTACGACTACAATGTCAAAAATCAAATTCAGTTTTATAGCAGCCTTTGTGTTGATGGGCGGCATTACAATGGCCCAGTCTCTGCAGGACGGGAAAAAGATGTTGTATTATCAGCGTTTCAAAAGCGCTAAAGATGCTTTTGAAAAGTTAGTATCTGCCAACCCGGCCAGTCCGGAAGCCAGTTACTGGCTGGGCCAGGCATTCATTGCCATGAAGAATGTGCCTGCGGCTAAAGACGTTTACAGGAAGGCACTGGAAACAGGCAGCAACGGAAGCAACCCCCTCCTTCTTGCAGGTATGGGGCACATTGAATTATTGGAAAATAAAGCAAACGATGCACGCCAGCGTTTTGAAATGGCCATCAGCCTTACCAAGGCAAAAGACATTAATGTACTGAATGCAATAGGCGAGGCAAATGCCGATACAAAAAACGGCGATGCCGGTTATGCTATTGAAAAATTAAAGCTGGCCACAGCTATTAAAGGCTTTAAAGAACCCGATGTGTACATTAACATGGGCGATGCCTACAGCAGGATGATGGATGGCGGCGGCGCCGTAACATCTTACCAGAACGCCCTGGGCATTGATGCAAAATATGCTGCAGCCAAATACAAGATTGGCAAGATATACCTTACACAGGGCAGGGGCCAGGAAGACCTCTTCCTGAAATATTTTACTGATGCGGTTACCGACGATCCGTCATACAGCCCGGCATATTATGATTTATACGCCTGGTATTTCTTCCGTGATGTAAACAAAGCGGTAGATTATTTTAATAAATACAAGGCCAATGCAGATGCAGGCCCTGCGCTGGATTATGAAGAAGCCAGTTTGTATTTTGCCAAAAGCGATTTTCAAACAGCCATCAGCAAGGCTGACCTGTTGTTGCAGACACAGGGCGCCAACGCTGACACCAGGTTGTACAGGTTGAAAGGGTACAGTTATGATAAGCTCGGTGATTCATTGAATGCCCTTAAAAACATGGAAACATTTTTCGGCAAGGCAAGGGAAGACCAGATCAATCCAGATAACTATATTTTAATGGCCAATTTGCTGGGAAAGTTTCCTGATAAGCAGGCGCAGTATGACATATATGTAAATAAAGCTATTGAAGTGGATACACTTGTAGCAAACAAGGTAGAATATGCCACCAAAGCATCTCTTTATTACAAAAAAGCGGGTGATATGGTAAAAAGTGCAGACTGGTTGCTGAAGATATTCGGCTTTAAACCCACGCCATCTAAAACTGATATATACAATGCAGGATATGCTTATTTCCAGGCGGAAAGGTTTAATACGTCAGATAGCGTTTTCACTTTATATAAGCAAAAGTATGCAGATGAAACATATGGATATTACTGGTGTTTCCGCAGCAAATGGAAAATTGATTCTACCCTTGAACTGGGGCTTCCATATGATGATGCTATTAAGTTTACTGAAATAGCTGAAAAAGATAAGGTGAGGAACAAGAATACACTCAATGTTGCTTATGGTTATTTAGCCGGTTATACAGCTAACATTAAAAAAGATTATCCAGCGGCTATTACTTATCTTGACAAGATGCTTGAACTGGATCCAACCAACCAGGATGTAATTAAAAATAAAGAAATCATTCAAAAGGCCATGAAGGGCGCCCCGAATGCAGGCGGCCCCGCTCCGCCCAAAAGCGGCGGAAACAACAAACCTGATAAATAGTTTTTTTAACTTATAAATAGTTTTGACCCCGGTATTCTTTGCCGGGGTTTTTATTTTCAACCAAAAATTGTTTTTCTGTGCTGCTGCCTTATTTTTGTTGCAAGGCAAACGCTTACAGGCATGAATTTTTCCTACCTGCTCCAAACACCCGTTATCAACACGGCCAATGATGTAAACAGCTCATCAAATTATTTCCCTATAGGCATCCAGTTTTTGTTTGCCATCCTGTTTGTGGCGGCAATGATGGGTATTACCCATTTGCTGGGGCCCAAAAGGGCTACAGAAGACAAACTGCAGACTTTTGCAAGCGGTATTGAAAGCCACGGTAATGCGAGGCAGCCTATGGCAATTAAATATTTTCTTGTCGCTATATTGTTTGTGCTTTTTGATGTGGAGGTTATTTTCTTTTACCCTTACGCAGTAAATTTCAGGGAGCTGGGCTGGAATGGTTTCCTTGCAGTGGTTTTATTTGTAAGTTTTTTCCTTGCAGGATTTGTATATATCATAAAAAAAGGAGCTTTGCAGTGGGAAGATTAATGTGATGATATCCTGATGTGATGATGTTGTGACGCCCAGATGGAACTTTTGACTTGCTATGATGTTGTTAGTTGAGGTATTTGTCTTTGAAATTTTCGAACAAAGAATTTTCAAATTTTTTTATGGCACGTCCCGTACGTTTTAATATCAAAAGCAAAGACACAAAGGACTGGGGCATTAATATGGCCTCAGCCCCGGATGGCATGACCGGTGAGGGTTTCTTTGCTGCCAAATTAAGCGATGTGGTCGGGCTTGCCCGTAAAAATTCCATATGGCCATTGCCTTTTGCCACATCATGCTGCGGAATTGAGTTTATGGCTACCATGGGCTCGCATTACGATCTTTCACGGTTTGGTTCAGAAAGAGTAGGCTTTTCTCCCCGCCAGTGCGATTTGCTGATGGTGATGGGCACCATTGCAAAAAAAATGGGGCCTGTTGTAAAACAGGTTTACCTGCAAATGGCAGAACCAAGATGGGTGATTGCGGTTGGCGCCTGCGCCAGCAGCGGTGGCATATTCGATACCTATTCTGTTTTGCAGGGTATTGACCAGGTTGTTCCGGTAGATGTGTATGTGCCCGGTTGCCCGCCCAGACCTGAAGCCATACTGGATGGCTTTATGAAGATACAGGAACTGGTAGGCAACGAAAGCATCAGAAGAAGAAATACCGATAAGTACAAACTATTGCTGGAGAGTTATGGAATTCAATAATTTTTCCTTGCAATGAACAGCCCGGTTTAAAATAAATTTTTTATTACATTATGTTTTCCTCCTTTGGGGTATGGGTTTAACAAACGAAATAATAAAGAACCGTCTTAGCGAAAAATTCGGCGGCGTATTAACCGAATGGGGTGAGCCTTATGGTTTGCTTACGCTTACTGCGCCAAAGGAAATGAACCTGAAAGTGATGAATTTCCTCTATGATGAACCCGATTTAAAGTTTCGTTTTTTAACTGATCTTACAGCGGTTCATTATCCTGACAGAAAAGGTGAAGAACTATGTGTGGTGTATCACCTGCACAACATGGTTGATAACATCCGTATAAGATTAAAAGTATATGCTCCGGTTGATCAGCCTGATGTTTATACGGCAACAGGTTTATTTTCTTCAGCCAACTGGATGGAGAGGGAAACATATGATTTCTTTGGTGTGAATTTCGTCGGTCACCCCAATTTAAAGCGGATACTGAATGTGGATGAAATGGATTATTTCCCGATGCGAAAAGAATTTCCGCTTGAAGACCAGAGCAGGATTGATAAAGATGATGAAATGTTTGGGCGATGAGGTTTTTTACAGATTAAAAATGATTTATAAACAAAGCAATAAATTCCCCTTTAGGGGATAGGGGCATGACAGAACAGCTTCAGCATATTAAACTACCGGAAGGATCAATTGAAAAGCAAACCACCACGCTTAACCTTGGCCCTACGCATCCTGCTACGCACGGTGTTTTTCAGAATATACTTGAACTGGACGGTGAAAGAATTGTAGATGCGGAATCAACAGTGGGTTACATTCACCGTGCATTTGAAAAAATTGCGGAACGCAGGCCTTATTACCAGGTTACGCCGCTTACTGACAGGTTAAACTATTGCTCGGCGCCCATAAATAACATGGGCTGGCATATGACCTGCGAAAAATTAATGGGGGTAAAAACTCCCAAAAGAGTGGACTATCTCCGTGTTATTATCATGGAGCTTGCAAGGATTACCGATCATCTTATCTGCAATTCTATTGTTGGTGTTGACTCCGGTGCATACACGGGTTTTCTCTATGTAATGCAATACCGCGAATTGGTTTATGAAATTTACGAAGAAGTATGCGGCTCCAGGTTAACCACCAACATTGGACGTATTGGCGGGTTTGAAAGAGATTTTACCAATACTGCATTTGAAAAGCTGGAAAAATTCCTTAAAGAATACCCTGGGGTTTTAAAGGAGTTTGAAAACCTTTTTACCCGCAACCGCATATTTGTTGAGCGTACCAAAGGCACGGGAACCATTACTGCAGAAAGGGCGCTGAACTATGGTTTTACCGGCCCTAACCTTCGTGCTACGGGAGTTGATTATGATGTAAGGGCACATGCACCTTACTCTTCCTACGAAGATTTCAATTTCAATATTCACGTGGGCAGCACAGGTGATAATTATGATAAATTTTTAGTGCGCAATGCAGAAATGTGGGAGTCGCTGAATATTATTGAACAGGCTTATAAAAAAGTGCAGGAATTTAAAGGCGCTGAAGCCGAAGTTTATCATGCAGATGTGCCTGAATATTATTTACCGGAAAAGCAGGATGTTTATACAAAAATGGAAGCGCTGATATGGCATTTTAAAATTGTGATGGGTGAAACAGAAATTCCTGCAGGTGAGGTTTATCATTCAGTAGAAGGCGCCAATGGTGAACTGGGTTTTTATTTGATCAGTGACGGGGGGAGGGCCCCATACCGCTTGCATTTCCGCAGGCCCTGTTTTATTTATTACCAGGCATATGCTGAAATTGTAAAAGGGAGTATGCTGAGTGATGCCATCATTACCATGAGCAGTTTAAACCTTATTGCAGGGGAAATGGATGCCTGATAAGAATTTAAAAATTTGAAAATGTGCAAATGAGATTTTCAGAAGAAAAATTAAAAGAAGTTCAGCGCATCATCAGCTTTTACCCGGAGGGAAAGCAGAAAAGCGCTGTAATACCTGTATTGCACCTTGCGCAGCATGAGTTTGGCGGATGGCTTAGCCCCGAGACAATGGATTATGTGGCTTCGTTACTGAACATTACCCCGATAGAAGTATATGAAGTAGCTACTTTTTACAGCATGTACAATTTAAAACCGGTTGGCAAATATATGTTTGAGGTTTGCCAGACGGGGCCCTGTATGCTGAACGGAAGCGATGAAATTATAAAATACATTGGTGAGAAATTAGGCATTAAACCCGGACAGACTACAGCAGACGGTATGTTTACACTCAAGACTGTAGAATGTCTTGGAGCATGTGGTTATGCTCCGATGATGCAAATGGGCAAACATTACAGGGAACATCTGACAAAAGAAAAAGTGGATGATATTATTGAAGAGTGCAGGAAGAATGCGGCGGCGAATAACTGATATTGTTATCTCTATAAAATCAGTAATGAAAGTTATTCTGTTTATAGTAACGTTCTTTGTTTTAGGTTCAAACATTTTTGCACAGGCCGACAGCATAACATTAAAAGAAGCAATAGCAAGACTCAATAAAGCCCTTATTGAAAAGGATGCAGAAGTTTTGAAAGCGGTATTGCATAAAGATGCAAGTTTTGGTCATTCCAGCGGCTGGGCGCAAACCAAAGAAGATGTACTCAATGATTTTAAAAGCGGCAAACTAGTTTATCATAAAATTGAAAACAGCAATATCAGCCTTGTTGCAGTAAATAAAAAATGGGCAACGGTAAGAACAAACACCCATGCCGAAGGAACAAACGGGGGAAATGCATTTAACCTCAACCTGCATGTTTTACAGGTATGGGTTAAAACAAAAAAGGGTTGGCAACTGGCTGCAAGGCAAAGTGCGAAATTATAGCCCTTACCCTGAAGGGAAGGGGAGCAAAATATTATTGTAAACAGGAAATATAAATTGGCCCCTTTAGGGGTTGGGGTTTATGTCCAGAAAATTACTATTAGACAAAGCACACATAGAAGGCATCCGGTATTACGATGTGTACCGGAAGAATGGAGGCTATTCATCAGTAGAGAAGGCGTTTAAAATGAGCCCTGCGGAAATTGTGGAAGAAGTTAAAAAGAGTGGCCTTCGTGGCCGCGGCGGCGCAGGCTTTCCTACGGGTATGAAATGGAGTTTCCTTGCTAAGCCGGAGGGAGTGCCACGTTACCTTGTATGTAATGCAGATGAAAGCGAGCCGGGAACTTTTAAGGACAGGTACCTCATGGAATTTATTCCCCATTTACTTATTGAGGGTTTGATCGTTTCATCTTTTGCATTAGGCAGCAACAGGACTTATATTTATATCCGCGGCGAATATGCATGGATAGTTGATATACTTGAACAGGCCATTGCAGAAGCCAACCAGCATGGGTGGCTGGGGAAAAATATTTTAAACAGCGGTTTCGATTGCCAGATTTATGTGCAGCGTGGTGCCGGCGCCTATATATGCGGTGAGGAAACAGCATTGCTGGAAAGCCTTGAAGGCAAAAGGGGCAATCCGCGTATCAAGCCTCCCTTTCCTGCTGTAAAAGGTTTGTGGGATTGCCCGACAGTGGTAAACAATGTAGAAACACTTGCAGCGGTTGTTCCCATCATCAATATAGGCGGAGATGAATATGCTAAGATTGGCATCGGCAAATCAACGGGAACAAAACTCATTTCTGCCTGCGGCAACATCAATAAGCCGGGTGTATATGAAATTGACATGACCATTTCAGTTGAAGAATTTATTTACAGCGATGAATACTGCGGTGGTATTGCAAAGGGTAAGAAATTAAAAGCTTGTATCCCCGGCGGTTCATCAGTCCCCATTCTTCCCGCCAATCTTTTGCTGAAAACAGCAAAGGGTGATAAGAGAATGATGACCTATGAAGGCTTAAGCGACGGCGGGTTTGCCACGGGCAGCATGATGGGTTCAGGCGGTTTTATTGTACTGGATGAAGACCAGTGCGTGGTGCGCCATACTTATACCCTCGCCAGGTTTTACCGCCATGAAAGCTGCGGCCAGTGTTCTCCCTGCCGTGAAGGAACGGGATGGATGGAAAAAATTTTATGGAACATTGAAACCGGTAAGGGAAAAATGAGTGATATAGATTTGCTGTGGGACATACAAAGAAAAATTGAAGGCAATACCATTTGCCCGCTGGGGGATGCGGCCGCATGGCCGGTTGCTGCAGCCATCAGGCATTTCAGGGATGAATTTGAATGGCATGTGAAAAACCCGGATGAATGTTTGAGAAGAAATTACGGGTTGGCGGGTTATGCGGAGCCAAGGGCGGTAGCAGTATAAATTATTAAGCAACGGGGGCAAGCTATTATAGCTTTGCACAGTTGCGGCTTTGCGTGAAATAATATTATGGCAGAAGAAAAAAAACTATTTAAAGTAACCATTGACAACATCAGCATTGATGTAGAGCCGGGAACTACTATCCTGATGGCTGCACGGAAGATTGGCGGTGATGTTACCCCCCCTGCCATGTGCTTTTACAGCAAACTAAAGGGCAGCGGCGGTAAATGCAGGACATGCCTTGTAGAAGTTGCTGCAGGTTCTGCGGCTGACCCCAGACCTATGCCCAAACTGGTGGCCAGTTGCCGCACCAACGTAATGGATGGCATGGTGGTTAAAAATATAACCAGTGAAAAAGTAATGGATGCAAGGGCAGGGGTGGTGGAATTTCTTCTATTGAACCATCCGCTGGATTGCCCCATTTGCGACCAGGCCGGGGAATGTCATTTACAGGACCTGGGATATGAACATGGCAAAGCGGGCACACGTTATGAGTTTAACAGGAGGACATTTGAAAAAGAAGACATCGGCCCTTATATACAGTTGCACATGACACGCTGCATTTTATGTTACCGTTGTACTTATGTGGCAGATCAGCTTACTGATAAACGGGTACATGGAGTGCTTGACAGGGGCGACCATGCAGAAATTTCAACTTATATTTCCAAAGCAATTGATAACGATTTCAGCGGGAACATGATTGATGTTTGCCCTGTAGGCGCATTAACAGATAAAACTTTCCGCTTTAAAAACCGGGTTTGGTTCACCAAACCAGTGGACGCACACAGGGATTGCGATACACGCCTGCCGGACGGGCAGGAGTGCTGCGGCAAAGTAACCTTGTGGCAGCGGGGCGATGAAGTATTAAGGGTAACTGCAAGAAAAGATGAATGGGGCGAAGTGCAGAGTTATGATGGCAAACCCGGCTGGATATGCAATACCTGCCGCTTTGATAAAAAGAAAACAAGTGATTGGACAATAGAAGGGCCTGCAAAAATCAGCCGCCATTCCGTAATATCGCAGGGACATTATTTAGGATTAAAGAAACCGAAAGAAACCATTGCAGATGTAATGGGCGGCAGGCAGCCTAAATTATTAATGGATATTCATGATGTAAGTGAGGTAAATGACCCGGATTTAGATTTAAGCAAAATAAACGGACCGGCAACAAGTGATGTGTTTGACAAGGCATCAAAAAAATAGATTGATTTATATTAAAACCTCATAGAGGGATAATAGTCATGTATTCTGTATTATTAGCATTTGACTGGGCTCTGATGATTGAAAAACTGGTTTTGATCATTGCAATCATTTCCGGTTCGCTGGTTATTGCAATGTATTCAACTTATGCAGAGCGTAAGGTGGCTGCAATCATACAGGACCGCCGCGGCCCCAACAGGGCTGGCCCTTTTGGAATTTTGCAGCCCCTGGCGGATGGTTTAAAACTTTTTTTTAAAGAAGAGATCATTCCCAGCACATCCAGTAAGTTCCTTTTTATTCTTGGGCCCTGCCTCGCTATGGTTACAGCCATGATGACCAGCGCAGTGATTCCATGGGGAGGTAAGCTTGAAATATTTGGAAGAACAGTTGACCTGCAGATTGCAGATATTAATATTGGTATCCTCTTCATATTTGGCGTGGTAAGCATGGGTGTATATGGCATCATGATCGGCGGGTGGGCATCTAATAATAAATTTTCCTTGCTTGCTGCCATACGGGGTGCATCGCAGATCATTTCTTACGAACTGGCCATGGGTTTATCATTGATTGCATTGCTGATGCTGACAGGCTCACTTAGCATGAAAACAATAGTAGATCAGCAGATCGGCAGCGGTATATGGAATGTGATTTATCAGCCTTTGGGATTTTTAATTTTCCTGGTTTGTGCATTTGCTGAATGTAACCGCACACCATTCGATTTACCGGAGGCGGAAAACGAACTCAACTTCGGTTATCACCAGGAATACTCATCAATGAAACTGGGTTTTTATTTGTTTGCTGAATACATCAATATGTTTATCAGCAGTGCAGTTATGGCAACATTGTTTTTTGGCGGATATGATATTTTACCTTTTGTGGATGAAAGCAAATGGGGCCTGGCGCCTAACCTGCTTACTATTTTAGGGTCATTTTCATTGGTGATAAAAGTGGCTTTGTTCCTCTTCCTGTTTATGTGGGTAAGGTGGACCATACCGCGTTTCCGTTACGACCAGTTAATGAACCTTGGCTGGAAAAGTTTGATACCACTTGCGCTGGCCAATATGCTGATAACAGGTGCAGTGATTTTGTGGCTGAAAAAATAAAACCTTTAATCTGACGGGTGCAAAGGGAAGTTGTTCTTTTTTATTATTGAACATTTTTTGATAAAACGAAAAATTTTGAGAAAGAGGGTCAGCGTGATAGTTATTGCATTTTTAAAGAGAGCGGAAGAGTTCTCTGTAAGAGCATAAAATATATATTTGCGAAACTTTTAAAAATTCTCCTTTGGGAGATAAAGGTATGCAGGCATTAACCAACAGGGCAAAAGCAGTTGACCGCAGGCCATTGAGCTGGGTGGAAAAGCTATACCTGGTGAATATTTTCAAGGGCATGATGATTACCTTCAGCCATATTTTTAAAAAGAAGGCAACCATCAATTATCCCGAGCAGAAACGTCCTTTCAGCCCTGTATTCCGCGGATTACATGTTTTAAACCGAGATGAAGAGGGAAGAGAGCGTTGTACAGCATGTGGTTTATGTGCCGTGTCCTGCCCGGCAGAAGCCATCACTATGGAAGGAGCTGAGCGGAAAAAAGATGAAGAGCATTTGTACCGCGAAGAGAAATATGCAGCAAAGTATGAGATCAATATGCTGCGTTGCATATTTTGTGGTTTGTGCGAAGAGGCTTGTCCCAAGGATGCAATTTACCTGACTGAAACTTTTGCGCCGGCTAATTTTACCCGCAAGAGTTTTATTTATGGAAAGGACGATCTGGTTATTCCGCATCCTGTTGAACAACCGGACGAGTATAAAAAGGCACAGGGGCTGATTGAAGACCATAAGGCTAAAATGAAAGCCAGTAAAACTGCTTAACGACTGACATGGGTATTACGGAAATTCTTTTCTGGTTTTTAACGATACTTGCCCTCACAGGTGCATTGATGGTGGTATTCAGCAAAAATCCCGTGCACAGTGTATTGTGGCTTATCGCTGTTTTCTTTGCTATTTCCGGTCATTACATACTGATGAATGCACAGTTTCTTGCTATTGTAAACCTGATTGTATATGCAGGCGCTATAATGGTATTGTTTCTCTTTGTTATTATGCTGATGAACCTGACTACAGATACCGAACCGCAGAAGAACAGGTGGCTTAAGATGGCAGGTGCAGTAGCAGGCGGGTGCTTGCTGCTGGTATTGGTGGCAGCATTGCGGGATACAGATATGAAATACCAGTTGGCACAGGTTAAAGAGGGAAATATTGGTTTGATCCATTACCTCGGTAAAACCCTGTTTAATGATTATGTATTGCCTTTTGAAATAAGCAGTGTGTTATTTTTAAGCGCAATGGTTGGTGCTGTTGTGATAGGTAAAAAAGGAGATTAAAATTTAAAAAATCACAAACAACAAGATACAGGAACCAAATAAAGCCGGACTCTCTTGTAACTTGTTGCTTGTATCTTGGTTCTTTTGTTCGTTATGCCAGTTAACTATTATATATTTCTCTCTGCAGCTTTGTTCTGCATCGGTATTATCGGTGTGCTCACCAGGCGCAATGCCATTATTGTATTTATGTGCATAGAACTGATGCTGAATGCGGTGAATTTACTGCTGGTGGCTTTTTCAAAAATGCACCATCTTAAAGCGATTGCTGCTGATGCAGCTTCCAATGTTGGGTCGGAAGCGCAGTTGTTTGTTTTCTTTATTATGGTTGTGGCAGCGGCTGAGGTTAGTGTTGGGCTTGCCATTATAGTAATGATGTACAGGAATATACATTCAGTTGACATTAATTTTTTGAACAGATTAAAACACTAAACCTCCCTAAACCCCTCCGGGGAGGGGCTAATAGGGGTTTAGTAATATTGTAAATAACCGGAGGCTTAAAAATGCTCTGCTTTTGGCGGAGAATCAGGCGATGCTTTTATGAGTAAATTGGTTTATTTAGTTCCGCTTTTCCCTTTAATAGGATTTCTCATTAATGGTTTGGGAAGAAAAACGCTTTCCAAATCACTTGTGGGAATGATAGGCAGCGGAACGGTGCTGGCATCTTTTATTTTAAGCCTGCTTATTTTCTTTGAAGTAAAAGCGCCTGGCTTTACTGCTCAAACCATCAGCCTGTTTGAATTTATCAAAACCAAAACTTTTGACATTCCGTTTGCATTCCAGGTTGACCAGCTTTCTGTTTTATTTCTCTTAATTATTACCGGTGTAGGCTTTTTAATTCATGTGTATTCCATTTCATATATGCATGACGAAGAAGCTCCACATTTTGCACGTTATTTCGCCTATCTCAACCTGTTTGTTTTTTCAATGCTGCTGCTGGTGCTGGGCAGCAACTACGTAATCATGTTTATCGGATGGGAAGGCGTTGGTTTATGTTCTTATTTGCTGATAGGATACTGGTTTAAGAATAACGATTATAACAATGCGGCAAAAAAAGCTTTTGTAATGAACCGCATCGGCGACCTGGGCTTTTTGCTGGCGGTATTCTGGATGATTAACCAGTTTGGGTCAGTAACATTTAGTGACGTATTTGCCAAGGCCCCCACTACTTCAACAGCAGTTCTTACCGGGATAACTTTATTGCTGTTTGTCGGCGCTACAGGTAAATCTGCACAAATTCCTTTATACACCTGGTTGCCCGATGCAATGGCTGGCCCCACACCTGTTTCTGCGCTGATACATGCCGCAACCATGGTAACCGGCGGCGTGTATATGATTGCAAGAAGCCATGTGTTGTATTCGCTTGCACCAGTTTCAATGGAAGTAGTTGCCATTGTTGGCCTCGCTACAGCACTGCTTGCTGCAACTATTGCTTTATACCAGAATGATATTAAAAAAGTGCTGGCTTATTCAACAGTGAGCCAGCTGGGTTTTATGTTTCTTGCATTGGGTGTCGGCGCTTTTACCAGTGGTGTGTTTCATGTAATGACGCATGCTTTTTTTAAGGCGTTGTTATTTCTTGGCGCAGGCAGTGTTATCCATGCAATGGGCGGGGAGCAGGATATTACAAAAATGGGAGGCCTGAGTAAAAAGATCCGTATAACATTTCTTACTTTTTTAATCGGTGTTCTTGCAATAAGCGGGTTTCCCTTCAGCTCCGGGTTTATTTCAAAAGATGAAATCCTGCTGGCGGCATATCATCATAATAAATTGTACTTCTGGCTGGGGACTATCGGTGCTATCATGACTGCTGTGTACATGTTCCGTTTGCTTTTTCTCACTTTCTTTGGTTCTTTCCGGGGCACGCATGAGCAGGAGCATCACTTGCATGAATCTCCTCCTGCAATGACAATGCCATTAATAGTTCTTGCTGTTTTATCTGTAGTTGGCGGCTTGGTGCAATTGCCCCATGCTTTTGGGGGCCACGCTTATTTCAATGAATTTTTAGCCCCTGCTGTTAAAGTGGAAGAACATACGGATCCCAACCTTGCTTTAAAGGAATATTATATACTTGGAGGAACAATTGTTGGCCTACTTATTATATATCTCGCCACAAGGAAATTTTTTGCTGTTGACAAATTTAATGGTGAATATTCCGGGTTTAAAAAGATACTTGCAAATAAATGGTATGTGGATGAGATATATGATGCCATCATCAATAAGCCGCTCAGGGCATTGTCAGTTTTTTTGAATATAGTGGTTGAAAGATCAGGGATTGACAGAATAGTGAATGGGGTTGGCAGGCTGGTTAATTACAGCGGCCGCCAGTTGCGTTTGCTGCAAAGCGGGCAGGTAGGTGCATACATTCTTTTGATGGTGGTGGCAACACTTGTGTTTTTCATCATACAGTTGTTCTGGAAAAGCGTTTAAAAATTATTGACTGATATTTATGTTTGCGGCATTTGATAATTTTCCTGCTTTGCTCATCTGGCTGCCACTGGTAACAGGCATCATCTGCTTTTTTCTTAAAACAGAAGCCGCAGCAAAAAAATGGTCATTGCTTTCCTCTGTACTCACATTGGGAGTGGTTGGCGCAAGTTTATATTTCAGCGGCGAAAAATACTCATTGCTCAACCAGGTAAGCTACATCTGGCTAAAAGGCATAAACAGCAGTTTTGCTTTGATACTTGACGGGATGTCGAAAATGTTATGCCTTCTTACTGCACTTGCATTTCCGGTAATTTTTACCGCAACATGGAAGCATCAGTATAAAAGGGCAAATGTTTTTTATGGTTTAATGCTGCTGAGCCAGTGCGGTTTGCTTGGAGTGTTTATGGCAGCAGATGCACTGGTGTTTTATTTTTTCTGGGAACTTGCACTTATACCGGTTTATTTCCTTGCTTCGCAATGGGGCGGAGAAAGAAGGATACAGGCCACATTTAAATTCTTTATTTATACTTTCATCGGCTCGCTTTTAATGCTGGTGGGTATTCTTTATTTGTACCTCAATGCAAGCGGTGAATCTTTTTCGCTGGCTTCATTTTACAACAGCAGGGCCAACCCTGCAGACCAGAAATGGTTATTCTGGCTGTTTTTTATTGCATTTGCCATCAAGATGCCCATCTTTCCTTTTCACACCTGGCAGCCTGATGCGTATGAACAATCGCCTACGGCCGTAACTATGGTATTGAGCGGTGTAATGGTCAAGATGGGTGTTTACGCAGTAATCCGCTGGTTGCTCCCCCTGTTTCCTGAGGCTGTTCATAAGTTTGATAATATTGTTATCGGGTTATCTGTGGTCGGGATGATTTATGCTTCATGTATTGCTATGGTACAGGATGACCTGAAAAGACTGGTGGCATATTCTTCCATTGCCCATATTGGTTTAATGTGCGCCGCAATATTTGCCAATAACCAGAGTGGGATGCAGGGTGTAATGATACAGATGTTCAATCATGGTATAAACATCATTGGCTTGTGGATAATTGTGGAGCTGATAGAAAGGAAACTGGGCACAAGAAAAATTTCTGAGCTGGGCGGTATTGCAAATTTTGCGCCTGCATTATCAATTTTGCTTGTAATTGTAGCGCTGGCCAATCTTGCTTTACCGCTTACCAATGCATTTATCGGTGAATTTTTGATGTTTAACGGGCTTTACCAGTTTAATGTCTGGTATGCTGTGGTTGCGGGGTTGAGTATTATTCTTGCCGCCGTATATACACTTAATATGGTAAAGAATGTTTTTTACGGAAGCGGTAATTCACTTACTGCCGGCATAAGGGATATCAGCCTGAATGAAAAAATTATTTTATCTGTAATAGTGGTACTGATTTTTGCCGCAGGTGTGTTTCCGAAGCCGTTTCTTGACCTTACACAGGATACAACTAATATGATCCTCAACAGGATCATTGATAAATAATTTGCTGAAAGTATAAATATGGGTGCTATCATTTTATCGGCGGTATGGGGTGTGGTAATGATGTACAGCGGGATATTGTTTAAAAACAAAGCCACTCCCAAATATATTGCCACAGCAGGCGTCATGCTTTTGCTGGTTACAAACTGGCTGGAGTATGCAGGCCTGCCCATTTTTAATGTTGATACAAAAGGAATGCTGGAATTCAACAGCTTCGGCCTTGTATTTAACACAGTTATTTTTATCTGCACACTCTTTTACTTTCTTTTATCAGGGCCTGATATGGAAGATGTGGGTGACCATGTGGCCGAATATTTTGCCCTGATCTTTTTTGTTTTATGCGGCATTGCCATTGTATCTTCTTTTAAAACACTGCTGATGCTTTTCCTCGGTATAGAAATTCTTTCTATACCATTGTATATACTGGCGGGGAGTGATAAAAGAAACCTGAAGAGCAATGAGGCTTCATTGAAATATTTTTTAATGGGTGCTTTCTCCACCGGTTTAATGCTGATGGGCATTGCTTTTCTTTACGGCGCTACCGGAACATTTTATACTGAAGCCATGAACCTCGGTTTCGGCAAGCTGAACAGTATGATGTCCATAGGAATTGTTTTGCTGATGATTTCAATGGCATTTAAAGTGTCTGCTGCACCTTTCCATTTCTGGACGCCTGATGTATATGACGGGTCACCAACGGTATTTACTTCCTTTATGGCTACTATTGTAAAGGCCGCTGCTTTCATCGGCTTCATCCGCCTGTTTGAAAATGCATTTGGTAAAATGCATGAGCAATGGCAGTTGTTAATGGCAGTAATTGCCGCAGCTACGCTTGTTATCGGCAACCTTACCGCAGTTTTTCAGCAAAGTGTAAAGCGTATGCTGGCTTACTCAAGCATTGCACAGGCGGGGTTTATGGTGCTGTCAATTTTTGCATTAAACAGCGTGGCAAAAGAAGGCCTGGTTTTATATGCAGCCGCTTACAGCATCGCTACAATAGGCATCTTTGCCGTGCTTATTAAAATGAAAGACTATTCCTTTGAAGGTTTTAACGGGCTGGCCAAACATCAGCCGCTCCTGGCTTTGCTCAATACCATCTTCCTCCTTTCGCTTGCAGGCATCCCTTTAACAGCCGGTTTTTTTGCCAAATATTATATGCTGCTTGCTGCCATAAAGAACGGCCACATGTTCTGGCTTGTCATAGTTGCTGTGTTATGCGCCGCCGTAAGCGTTTATTATTATTTCAGGGTTATACAGGCCATGTATTTTAAAGAAGGAAACGACCCCGGTCTGAAAGTATCTGAAACTTTTAAAACCATGCTGGTGCTTGCAGCGGTAATTATTATCCTGCTGGGCATACATCCTGACTGGCTCCTTACATGGCTTTACAATTAATTTACTTTTGCCGTCAGCATCACAGAAACATTTTTGTTATGTGGGTTAACCGGTTCTGTTTTTGCTACTTCTTTACCGGCGTTGTTATAATTATCAAGAATGTGCTGCTTTAGCATTTTGTGATAAGCCAGTTTTTCTGCACGGGTCAGGGTAGTAATGCTCCCTTCGCCCTCAAAGAAATAATGTGCGCCAATAAATTTTTTTACGTGGTTGCGTGTTTCCTCAGGCAGATGGTACTGCAGGTTCCAGAAATTTCTGCTGCCGCTTTTCTTTATTGCTTTGTAAACAGGCCCAGGCCCGCTGTTATAAGCAGCAATAACCAGCAGCCAGTCGTCAAATTCATTGTATAAATCCCTGAGATAAATTGCTGCTGCACGGGTACTTTTTGCGTAGCTGCGCCTCTCATCGGTTTTGGCATTTATCCTTAAACCCAGGATACGTGCCGTTTCAGGCATAAATTGCCAGGGGCCAACAGCGCCTACATGTGATACTGCAGATGATTTTAATTCAGATTCTATTACAGCAAGGTACTTTAACTGCACAGGCATGTTGTATTTCCTGAAAACCACATCCATCATTTCAAAATGGTGGCCACCTTCATTTTTAATTTTATGAAGTGTTTCGCTGTTTTGTTTCCAGTATTTTTTTACAAAACCTGCTGCACGGGCTTGGAGGGTCACTTTGGGAAAAGATGAAGTTGCATTTTCATACAGTTCGCCAAAACTGAAATACGTTTCTGTAAAGCTGAATGACTTTTTTGATAAAAGCTGCTGAGAAGGTTTCTTCTTTGCAATTTTTTTGCTCCGCTGGGGCTTCTCTTTTTCAATGCCCTGAAGGGAACCGCAGGCTGGTTTCTTTTCAAAATTACTACCATTGACGGCTGTCATTGGCAATAATCCGAGGCAAATAATGATTGCCTTACTTAGTTTTTGATTCAACATCGTTTAACTTTTTTTGGGTAAACAATGCCGACCCTAAGGTTTGGATTATTACATATGATTCAGCATAGGAGGTTTTGGAACGATCTTGTCATAGAATAATTGGAGAGGATTTGCACATGAGTAATCCGGCGGGCGGATGTAAGGCTTTTCATTGACCGGATTACCGTGCAACTGTATCGGTTTGTACCTGCGATCAATTGCGATAACAAATATAACCTGCACAACCGGTT
>JANRKT010000128.1:0-9298 GCA_033763355.1 Chitinophagaceae bacterium
TCGCCGCTGAGAAAAGTAAAGTTGGCGATACCCCCCATGTTCAGCATAATGCGATTCTCACCCTTCTTGCTGAAAATAAGATAATCGCCATAAACCGCCAGGGGTGCACCTTCTCCTCCTGCTGCAATATGCTTCTGGCGAAAATCACTTAAGGTAATAATATTTGTTGCTGTTGCAAGATGGTCCCCGTCTCCAATCTGCAGGGTGGCATTGCCAAATTTTGAGAAACCATGCAATGCTTTGGGTGCATGATAAATGGTTTGGCCATGACTGGCAATCAGATCAACTTCATCATTCCGGATATTCCATTTTTTTAAACAGCCATTGATAATTTCAGCATGTTGTAAAGCCACCCAGGGATTAAGCAAACAAAGTTTTTCCAGGTCAACCTGTTTCTTTGAAAAAACTGATTTGATTTCTTCTTTAAATTCTTTTCCGTAAGAAACTGTTTCAAAATGTTCAACTGATACATTCGTATCCCTGCCACTGCCTTCAATGCTGCACAGCGCCACATCCAGCCCGTCAACAGAAGTGCCGCTCATGAGGCCGATGATCCTTCGTTGTGGTTTGGCTGCTATGGCATAAAGTTTTTGGATGTGCCGGTGCATAATTGAAAGAATTGATTTAAATATAAGAAAAAGCCCCGCTTCAGCGGGGCCTTTTTTTAGCATCCTTTAAAATGTTTAGAAAGGCGGATCCGGAGGTGTATTCGGGTTATTATCCCTTTCTCTGAAAGGATATGGCATAAGGTTTCTTCTCCTTTCTGATGTGGCCCTGTTAAAGCGGCGCATATCCTCCAGCTTCAGTCCAGACATATATAATTCAATACAACGATTACGGTAAATCTGTTCCAGCAGTTCTGTTTGAGTTAATGGGCCTGTTATAGCAGGAAGATCGGCCCCTACAGCAAAAGGATCATTTGCAGCTTTCTTGGTAACAATTTTATTGAGTTCTGCTAATCCATTAGTAAGATCATTTTGCCTTGCATAACATTCAGCCTTTATTAATATTACTTCCCCAGGTAAATAAATCGGGAAGGCAGTAGTTGAAGTTCCACCAAAGCCGGTGATCCGGAAACGTGGTGCAACTGTTGCATTGATGGATATGTAAAAAGGTACCCTTTTATCTGCAAGGTTAGGCTGAATTGATGCAGGTAATCCCATGGTAGAATCAATGGGCTGGTAAACGTTGTTAGTAGATGTGGCCGTTTCAAAAATCGGGTTGAGATTTACTGCGTCAAAATTGGTCGTTGATTTTTTTGTCAAGTCTACCAGGTTTGAAGCTGCCAATGCCTGTGTGTAATTACCTGCATACAATGAATATCTTGCCTTGAGTGCGTTTAAAGTATTCACAATATCCACACCGGCAGGGATATTATTGAGAAAAGCAGGGCTTATGGCATTTGTATTGATAGCTGCCAATGCCTTATCAATTGCTGCAATGGCTTTATTAAACCCCTCAGTTCTGGCAATAAAATTTACATTAGCGCCAATTCCTTCAGGAACTTTCTCCCAAAACATTGACATGTTTCCTATTGATAATGCCTTATAAATAGTTGCATACCCTATCAACCCACTTGCAAAACTCTTGTCACCCAGGGTTTCTGCATTTGCAATTACCTGATCTGCATCATAAATTATTTTATTTGAGGTGGTCCACAATCCTGCAAGTATTGTATTTGTTCCGTCCACAGAACCTCCGCCAAGGCTCAACTGGTATTCAGCAGTATTTCCCTGGTTCAGGATATTCAGCTGATTTGTTGTAAACCCATCGGCAGTGACAAGATTATAAAGAGAACTTCCCCTGCCCGCTGTATAAACCCGTTGCAGACCTACTGCAACACCAGTTAGGCCTTTGGCAGAACTGAATACCTGCTCTTCAGTAGCACGGGACGGATCGGTATAATTCTTTTTACAGGCTACAGCAGTTACGATAGCTATTGTCAGTAAAAAATAAGTTGAAATTTTTATATTATTCTTTTTCATATCATTCCTGTTTAAGATTTAGAATTTAGCTGCAATACTGAAGCTGAATGTCCTGGGTATAGGAACTGCGCCAAAATCAATACCTCTCAGGATAGTGCTTTGCCCCCCTGCGTTTACTTCAGGGTCATATCCTTTATAATTATCCCATGACATAAGGTTACGTCCGCTTATACTAACAGTAAGATCATTAAACCATTTAAACTTGCCGAACCGGTAAGCAAGTGAAACTTCACGGAGCTTTACAAACGATCCATCGTCAATTCTCCACTCTTCTATCTGGTAAATGCTGTTAATATACCCCCTTGGGTAAATCCCCTTGTGTTCCTTTTCAGCTTCAAGCCCGTTTCCGACTCCCTGCCTCGTCCTGAAATCAGCATTAAATACATCTACACCCTCTACAGCATCAAACTGAACACGAAGATTAAGTTTCTTATAACTGAACTCATTGACTACTGTTGCCGTGTAATCAGGATTAGGATCACCAATAACCCTTCTTAATGTAGTCCCCGTTGGTAGTCCGCTGGCATCACGTTGCGTGGTATATACCAGCGGGCTGTTTTGTGCCCCTCTTTCAATCTGTGGAAAACCGGTAGTATTTTTTATCTGGTTTCCGCTTGCATCCAGTGCAAAAAAAGTTCCGTAAAAAACTCCTATCGGCAATCCTTCAAGAATTGCCACAGGAGCCCCGCCATTCGTGCCGAGTAATGTAAGGGCCTGACCGATCTTAACTGCTTTGTTCCTGTTCCTGTTATAAATCAGGGATACATCCCATCGGAAATTTTTATTACTAAGGGGAACTCCGTTAAGCACAAGTTCAATTCCCTTGTTTTCAAGTGATCCGAAATTATCAAGCTTGCTTGAAAATCCGTTTGTCGGGGCAATAACACGGTTAATCAGCAAATCATCAACACGCTTTTTATACCAGTTAAACTGAACTCCGAGGCGACTGTTAAAAAAGGCAAGGTCAGTACCTATTTCCAGTTCTTTCTGCCTTTCTGGCTTTACGTTTTCATTGGCCAGAACAGTACTTGACACCAGCGAAGTTCTTCCAAGAAATGAATTGGTACTATACGCATTGAAACGCTGATATGCACCTATACCGGTAAGGTTTCCGGATTCGCCATATGCGAACCTTAACTTCAAAAGGTTCCACCATTTATAAAGAGACGAATTTTCCCAGAATTTACTTTCAGAAAGAACATAACTGCCGCTTGCTTTAACATAAACCTGGTTACGCTGATCTTCACCAAAAACAGAAGAACCATCAACTCTCACAGCTCCTGTAATGAACAATTGATTTTTAAATTTAAAATTTTGTTGAAGGTATGCCCCCGATACTGAGAATTCACTTCGTTCATCTGTGCCGGGCAGAATAGTACTTGCTCCATTAACCGTTTGTACAAAAGGCGCCAAACCTCTTCCCTGCAGCAGGGAATAGCGGTTCTTTTCATATTGAACAGAATAGCCTACCTGGGTTGTTGAACCAATGTCTTTTGTTATATTAAACTGATATGTGCCGTTAATTTCATTATTGATCTGGAAAAAGACATTGTTGCCGGTACTGGCATAGCCATTAAGTGTTGGATCAAGTGTTAAACCGCCGCCAAAAAAAGCTGTATTAACATTATAGGCAAATGGCGGAATAAAAGTAGTTCCGTTCTGGGCATAATTATCAATTCCCAGGGTATAATCAAATGTAAGGCCCTTCATGGGTTTTAGTTTAATACCAAGATTGGCTAGTACACGGTTGGTCTCCTGCCGCTGTTTGATATCTTCTATAATGGAAACAGGGTTTACACGGCCTCTTTCGCCAACAGCCTTTATGTTACCCAAAGCGTCTCTCGTAAAAATATCATGAAAGTTGCCAATAATGGTTACGCCGTTCATTGGTGAAAAGAAAGAATTCCCATCGGGCTTCTCATTAGCGGCGCTATTAATATAGTTTAAACCCAGGTTAAAAGTGAGTACTTTATTCATTGTCTGTTCCAGGTTTAACCTGAAGCTGTATCTCCTGAAATCAGTGTTTTGTATAATACCCTGATTGTAGAAATATGACCCTGATACATAATATTTGGTTTTATCTTTCCCTCCACTTACTGAAACGTTGTTATCAGTACCTGTTCCTGTACGGAAAATATAATCCTGGTAATCATATCTTGTAACCGCAGTTGTATTTGTAAGTGCGGGTGTTAGTATATCCTGGGTTTGCACATCGGGGGAACCCCCAAATTTTGTTGCTGCCCGGTTAACTTGCAATTTCTTCCTCAACTGGCTCACCATAACACTTGTTGACACACTTACCACAGGCGCACCAGAACCTCCCTTTTTAGTAAATATCTGTACAACACCTGCATTTGCACGTGAACCATAAATTGCAGCAGCAGCGGCGCCATTGAGTACTTCAATTCTTTCTATATCTGCCGGATTAATATCTACAAGACGATTTTGCCCGATTGTACCTACGAAATTGCCACCGTCATAATTACTGGAGGTATTCGTAACCCTTGTTGTTGCATTGTTCACTATTATACCATCTACAATATACAGGGGCTCGGAAGAACTGGAGATAGAACTGATACCTCTTAGCCTTACAGACATACCTCCTGCCGGGTCTCCTGAATTTTGAATGATTTGGGCACCAGCTGTTTTCCCCTGTAAAGCCTGCAATACATTACCCGGTGCGCCTTTATTTAATTGTTCTGCTTTAACAGTACTGATATAGCTGCCAAGTTGTTTACGGGTTGTACCTTGCGAGGTACCGGTTACAACCACTTCATCCAATCCCAGCGCATCTTCAGTCAAATCTGCATCTGCAGTATAGCTTTCCGCATTACCAATTTGCAATGTTACTTCCTTGGTTTTATAACCAATACCGGTAAATTCAAGGATATATGTCCCGGCACTGATTGTGGCAGAGAAAGAATAGTTACCATTTTCTTCAGATGTGGTGCCGAAACTGGTATTCTTCACCACAACAGAAATTCCGCCTATCCCATTTCTGTTTTTACCGTTAACCTTACCGCTTATTTTAACCTGAGCCAGGGTGGCCTGGGCTATTGCCATGCTGACCAGCAGGAGGGATAAACGCATGTACCCTTTTAGCGGCCCCGAACGTCTCATTGTGTTCATACAGATAGTTTTAGTTATTATTATTCAATTATTAATATGTAAACAACAATACGGGCGGTATTTTGATTAAAAGCGCCGCAATAATTCTATTTAATTTCGGGTACAGTTTTGCGGTAGGGTTCCAGCAAAGGGTCGGAAGGGTCGAGTTCAGTTATCAGTACATCCAGATCACGGATGGGGATGACTTCAATTTTTTGTACGGTATTTATTTTTTCAGCAATGGTTAATGCAATTACTTTTTTTGAGGCCTTCGTCATCGCCTTTTTAACCTGCACCACATCCCAGTCATTATCGGTTATGCCATGTTCAACATCTATTGCATTAATACCGAGAAAACACAAATCAGCTTTTATCTGCTGAATACGGGATATGGCTTCCCCGCCCACTGTAATCTGCGAAGCCTTTGAAATTTTATCCCCGATAAAAATCACTTCAATTTTCGGATGCCGTATATATTCAAGCGCTGCAGGCAGGCTCCCGGTAATAAAAGTTGCATTGAGGTGATGGGGCAATGCCCTTGCCAGTTCCAGTATGGTAGTGCCGCCGGTAGTAAGAACAAACATGCCGTCCTGAATATAGGAAGCGGCTTTTTGAGCAATTATTTTTTTCTTGTCGTGTGAATAAACAAGGCTGGTTTGCGCAAAATCATGAAAGGAAGTGGATAATGCCCCTCCGTGTACTTTAACCAGTTTACCTTCATCGGCAAGTTCCTGCAGGTCTCTCCTGATGGTATCTTCAGATACATCCATTACCTGGCACAAATCGGAAGATAAAATGCGGTTGTGTAAATTGATATGATGCAGGATGTACTGCTGTCTCTCCCTTTTAAGCATAAGCAGGCATTGGCAACTCTAAATTAAGGGCTTTATAAATAATTCCTGCAAATTCCTGCAAAAAATATTTCAAAACCAGCATAAAACATAAAAAAATACCATTTTATGCGTGTTTTAGTTGTCGCACCTGCTACTGACCGCTTATTTGCAAAAGGGAAATTCATCTAAAACCACACTAAGAAATCCCGATATAAACAGCATTTCAAAAACGGCTGGCCTATTAACAAAACCAACTGCTCAATTGCTTTAAAAAACAAAAACCAAGTTGATAAAAAGAGGGTCAAATCTGTTACTGCCATTATGGAGATTGAAACCTTCAAAAGAATGAATGGATCATAAGGTCCTCATTTTGCCTGCAACTGACTTTTTAATTGCAACAGGCTTTGTTTCATCACCGGCGTTTTCATTCCGCCCGACATAATACCGTATATTTTTTCCCAGGGGTACCACCTGAGTTTTTCTATTACAAACCATACCACCTGTACTGAATCAGCATATTTCTGTTCCACACTAAAACCAGAAGTAAATGGTTTCTGATCATTCAACATAACTTCTGCTACTATGCCCTTGTCATTACTTTCGGTTACCCTGAGTTGATTTTTCCCTCCCTTTACATCTGTCCACATCATCCCTGAATCAGACAGTTCGGGAGTTTTGTCTCCAATCAAAAGGTTCCAGTCTTTCCATCCTTCAATCTGCTTTACAGCCTGCAGAACGGTATCTTTCGGCGCATGTATCATTATTCCTTCCGATGTCATTACCTCGTTGGGCAATAAAGAAGTGATGAGCAATATTACAATTGCCAGGCCCGTAATGCCAATCATTAAAGGTTTAAGAAAACGCATTATTATTTTCAATTACTCCCACTTAAAAACTTTTACAGCAACAGCATAAACAACCGCACACCACAGTACAAGTATCCCTATTTGCTTTCCGCAACCGGTAAGGTGCGCCCCTTCAAATGCAACATTACGCATGGCATCATTAAGGTGCGTAAGCGGCAATACTTTGCAGATGGGCTGAAGCCATTGGGGAAAATTATCAGTGGAAAAAAAAGTCCCGGCAAGTAAAAACTGGGGCAATGTGATCAAATTTGCAAAAGGAGGAATGGTGCTTTCATTTTTTGCCAGTCCGCTTACAATAAAACCAAAGCCCATAAAAACCACCAGGCCGATAAAACTCAAAACAAGCAGTTCAAGAAATGTTATCCATCCGTGTACCAGTGTAAACTTAAATGCAAAGTGACCGATGAGCAGAATGACAACTGCAGTAATCAACTGAAATATCACCCTGCTCAGGCCTTCGCCAAAAACAATATATGAACGGTTAATAGGTGTTGCAAAAAATCGCTTTAAAACAAGAGTTTGTCTCAGGTTAAAAAATATAAATGCCACGCCAAAAACACCGGCGCTTAGCAACGAAAAGCCCAATTGACCGGGAAGAATAAAATCAATAGTACGGTAAATGCGGCCGGGGATTTTTTCTACTTCGCGGCTGATAGTTGCTATGGTAGGTGCATCAGGGTATATCCTGCTGTCGGCGCTTTTAATTACCGCATCAAGTATGGATTGGAGTACCTCCAGGTTTTGCGGATTAACAGCATCCGAGCTTTTGAGGTAAATAATATAGGGCACAGTTGCATTACCCGGAGGAACAGGAACTGTTGATTTCTGAATATTGATAATAGCGGTCAGCCTGCCCTTTTCAAGGTCTTCTTTTAAAAGCGCTTCATTTTTTTCTATTACATTAATACCACTGAAATTTTTTATTACACCGTAAATGATACCTGCAGTATCGCTTTTACTGTCAAAAGCAACCCTTACAGATACCCTCCCCCTGCCACCAATAAACCCAAACACCAGTATAAATATCAATGGAAATAAAAAGCTGAATATAACTGCAGACGGGCTGCGGAAAATAGCCCTGAGACTGGCTTTGGTTATAGCCAGCATGGCTTTTAGCTGGCTGTAAGGTTTGAGCATGTTTTACAATTGCGCAGCAAATCTATCGGAAAAACATTAAAGGAATAAAGAATAACTGAGAGGCATATAATTATTCAATTGTAAAATCATAAGGCATCAGCGCCTGAACTTTGCCCACGCTTTCCTTAATTCTTTTGATGCGTTTATAAAGCTGATAAGTTTCCTCCCCCATTTCTTCTTTTATAATGCCGGCTTTATGAACATTCTTGTAACTGCCCATTATTAAATCAAAAAAGGACTGTGGTTCCGGGTATTCCCGTAAAGTATATTCCTTCACCTTTGCCAGGCCCGCTGCACAGTTAATGGCATCATTAATATTACCCAGTTTATCAACCAGCCCAAGCTGCATTGCCCTTTCTCCCGTCCACACCCTTCCCTGGGCAATACTGTCAATAAAAGCAATGTCTTTTTTCCGGCCCTCTGCAACACGGGCTTTAAAATCACTGTATATTAAATCTATCTCCTTTTGTATAATTTTCTTTTCCTGTTCAGTTAAAGGCCTTGTTATGGTAAGGGCGTCGGCATAAGTTGCGGTTTTAACGCCGTCAAATGTCACGCCAAGCTTGTTCTTAAAAAAGTTTTGCATGTTGGGCATAATTGCAAAAACACCTATTGAACCGGTAATGGTATTGGGTTGTGCAAAAATACTGTCGGCGCCGCAGGAAATATAATAACCTCCGCTGGCTGCCACATCCCCCATCGAAATCACTACAGGTTTTCCTTCTTTTTGTATCATCTCCAGTTCACGCCATATGATTTCGCTTGCCAGGCTGCTTCCACCGGGCGAATTTACGCGTAGCACAACAGCTTTTACATCTTTGTTATACCGCATTTTCCTTATCAGAGCCCTGTATTCATCTGCGCTTATCTGGCCATCCTCGCCCTTACCTGTTACAATTTCTCCTTCAGCATAGATAACCGCTATCTTATCTTTTTTATAAGGGTGTAATGTAACTGCGTCAAGGTACTTGCCCGGTGTAATGAAATTTATTTTTTCATCTGTAGGAATACCAAGCCGCTTTTTAATTTCATCCCTCACTTCATCATCATACTTTACAGCATCAATTAAATTGTATTTAACTGCATCAGCAGGTGTTTCCACCAGATAGCGGTTGGCGTAATCGTGCAGGCTGGCGGTATCAATACGTCTTACTTCAGCTGTTGCAGATAAAAATCTTTTATACAAATCCCCAAGCCATACTTCCGTTTGCAAACGGTTGGCAGCGGCCATCTTTTCTTCCCGGAACGGTTCTGTTGCGCTTTTGTACTTGCCATCATAAAAAACCTGCGGCTCTATCTCCAGTTTTTTCAGCAGGTTTTTAAAGAACATATACTCCACAGCAAATCCCCGCCAATCCACCATTCCTTT
>JANRKT010000129.1:0-6973 GCA_033763355.1 Chitinophagaceae bacterium
ACAGCCTGCACTTCCTTTTGCCGTACCGGTGAAAGGATATTTGCATTTTCAAATTTTGCTACATCCAGCCCGGGATTATCAAAATGAAAAGTCCCCAGCAGCAGCACTTCTGTTTTTTGGGTTTGTGCGGCCATGGTTTTAAATAAAAAGAGAACAGCAACAGTTAAAATAGACCTCAGCATGTTTGTAATTTTTGTGTTATTGCATTTTGATTTTAATGTTATGGGATCCCCTGCAATTTCCTGCACCGGCATGTAACCAGACGCACTTTATCAGGTACAGGTTACAGTTAATTCTTCACATTTCCGGATAGTGTTTTTTTTCTTTTATTTTTTTTTATACTTTACTGCCTCTTCACTTATCCCTCCCCTTTGAATACTTTCTTTACCTCCTGTTCAGAATAAACAGATAAAATTAACCAGTATGAGAAAATCAATTTTCAGTCATGCACTACTTGCCGCATGTGCAACAATTATTTTTTCCTGTAACAGCGGCCCAAAAGAAACCGCTGAGGGGATTAGCAGGGAAGACTCATTGAAAATGCAGGTTGAACACGGAAAGTATCTTGCCGTTTATGTGGCCCAGTGCATAGACTGCCACAGCAAACGGGATATTACTAAATTTTCAACCCCTGTAATTCCGGGCACTGAAGGCGGGGGTGGTTTAACATTTGGAAAAGAGGAGGGCATTCCCGGTGAAGTAACACCACCCAACATTACCCCATTTAACCTGAAAGACTGGACGGATGATGAAATTGCAAGGGCCATTACACAGGGCATTAATAAAAAAGGGGATACGCTTTTTCCTATCATGCCCTATAATAATTACAGCCGGATGTCGAAAGATGATATTTATGCTATCGTTGCTTATATACGGACCCTGAAATCCATTGACAGTACCGTTCCGCCAAGAAAGCTGATGGTCCCCATGTCTGCATTGCCCCCGCTGCCGCAACCTGATCTTTCAAAAAATACAAAACCTGATCCTACTGATAAAGTGAAATACGGTGAATACATGACAACAGCCGCTTCATGCGGGGATTGCCATACGCCTATGACGCCTGAAGGTACACCCGACTTCAAAAAGGCTTTTGCAGGCGGATTTGTTTTCAATACGCCTTTCTTTAAAGTAACTGTTTCCAATATTACACCAGACAGTGCAACGGGTATCGGTTCATGGTCAGAAGATGCTTTTGTACAAAAGTTCAGGGCCAGGGCAGCACTGGTAAAAGAAGGAAAAGATCCAGGCAGGCAAAATACATTTATGCCCTGGGGCTGGTACGGGCAAATGAAAGACGAAGACCTGAAAGCTATATACGCTTACCTGCGTACTGTGCCGCCCGTAACAAATAAACTGGAAAAATGGCCGAAATAAGATTTTAAACTTGTTGCTTATAACAACTGAACCCGGCGGATACATTAAATTCAGCCGGGTTTATTTTTCAGCCTATCTTCGGTAAAACAAGCCGCTCCCATACCAATGAACCCGAACGAACAACTCATACATCATTTTTATTCCTGCTTTCAGAACAAAGATTTCAGGGGCATGCAGGCCTGTTATGCCGATCATGCTGTTTTCAGCGATCCTGTTTTCCGCAACCTGAATGCTGCAGAAGTAAAAGCCATGTGGCAGATGCTGATTGAAAGGGGAAAAGATTTACAACTTGAGTTTAAAAAAGTAAAAGCAGGTGAAAAAACAGGAAGCGCAGAATGGATTGCGCATTATACTTTTTCTGTAACCGGCAACAAAGTAACCAATCACATCCACGCAGACTTTGTATTTGAAGGCGGGAAAATAGTGAAGCATACGGATCACTTCAGTTTTTACAAATGGGCCCGGCAGGCATTGGGCACAACGGGCCTGCTCTTAGGCTGGACGCCCCTTATACAAAACAAAGTAAGAACAGGCGCCATGAAAAACCTTGCTGCATTCATAAAGAAAAACAATTAACCGCAATTAAATCACCTCCTTTCCGCAACTTCTTAACAAAACACTGTTGGAATCATACAGGCTGGTGTGTTAAGTAATCATTAATTTTGTAAAACAATCTAAACATTACATCACCTGTTGAAAACGGTGTACCACATATTGCTTTTTATTTTTTGTGCAGGCCTGCCTGCTGTTGCCTTAACAAGCCCTGCAGATAACCGGCAAATCCGTTTTGATTTTTACGGCGATACCATCAATCTCAATCTTCACCACTCCATCATCATCGGGTACAATGACAGCCTCACGGAAGAATCCATACAATTATTTTACGCAGCAATCAATGCGGGGCATTACCAGCCAGTTATTGATACACTTTTATCTTTTAAAGAAAAACACAGCCTGAACGACTGGTTTTATTACCAGCTTATCCGCAAAACAGCGCAGCAAATCAGTCCTAAGGCTGAGAATTATAAACGCTACACACTTTATAAATGGTTTCTCCTGGTAAAGTCGGGTTACGATGCAAGGCTTGCCACTGGTAAGGGCCGTCTGATATTTTATGTACGCAGCGATGATAATATTTATTTTATTCCCTATTACCTGCGTGACGGCAAGCAATACGTATGCCTGAATATCCACGACTACGCAAACATTGACCTTGAAAAAGAAAAAGTTTATGAAGTGAAGATTGATGTGCCCGGGGCCGAAAAATCTTTTTCCTACAGGATAACCCAAATGCCCGAATTTTCCCCTGCAACTTACAGCGAAAAAGAAATCCAGTTCACTTACCGGAATAAAGCCAACCACTTTAAAGTACTGATCAACCCGCAGGTGCAGAATATTTTTGTGAATTACCCTGTAACAGATTATGCTTCTTATTTCAACATCCCGCTCAGCAGGGGAACATACAGTTCACTGATACCCCTTTTAAAAAAACAAACCAGGAAAATGAACCAGAAAAAAGGGGTTGATTACCTGATGCGCTTTACCCGCTATGCTTTCCCTTATGAAAACGATGAAAAAGTTTTTGGAAAAGAAAAGCGCCTGTCGCCTGAACAAACATTGCTTTTTGAAAACAGCGACTGCGATGACCGGGCAGCCCTGTTTTTTTACCTCGTAAAAGAAATATATAACCTTCCCATGATTGCATTGCTGTACCCCTCTCACATAACCATTGCCGTTCAGTTTAATAAGCCCCTCCGAAATTCCATCATTTACAAAGGCAAAAAATATGCTGTTTGTGAACCCACCCCGCAGTTAAAAGATTTAAAGATTGGCGAATTGGCTGACCACCTGCGCAAACAGCCTTACCAGGTGGCGTATGAGTATGATCCTGCAGAGTAGCCTTTGGATCAATCCTTCATTTCAGCAATACATCATTTCCCCAATCCCGCAAATACAATATATATTTATGCCCGCGGTTAATAAAGCAACTGCTTAACCGGCCATCATATAATTTGGAACAAAAAAAGGAATACCTCCGGGGGCTTCATACACTAAGGTTTTTTGCGGCCCTGCTTGTGCTGCTGCAGCATTGCCGGCTCAACCTGCTGCATTATGATATCAAATGGCTTGATGGCGCCCCTTTTTTAAGAAAGGGCGGCATTGCTGTAGAGTTTTTCTTTACACTCTCAGGCTTTCTTTTAACGTGGCTGGCATTACATGAATTTAAAAATACGGGCGCCATCCGCATCAAATCATTCTTTGTAAGGAGGGCTTACCGCATACTGCCGCTTTATTTCCTGTCGGTTCTCCTTGGTTATTTGCTGCTGGCTGTTGTTTACCCCGCTGTTACAGGTACAAAATACCTCGGCTTTACTGTTGCAGAAGGGCTGCCCTGGCACATCCTGATGCTGCCCAATTATGTAATAGCAAAATGGGGTGATACTGCCGGTGCACTTTTCAGCCTGTGGACCATTGGTGTTGAAGAACAGTACTATCTTTTTTTCCCCTTCCTGATGATACTCCTTTTAAGAAAAAGAAAAGTACTGACGGGGCTGGTTATTATTTTCTTTGTTTACTTTACTGCGTACTGGGTTACGAGGAATAAAATTTTCTTTTCGCTGCCAAAAACAGTATGGATATTCATAACAACCCTCAAGTTCCATTTCATGCTTACCGGGGGGATATTTGCTGCACTGCTGTTTTATTATCACGGCGCCTTTACCTCAATTATAAAAAACAAAGCTTTTCAGCTTGCAGCATGGCTGCTTTCTTTCGTTGTTGTTTTCTTTCCCAATGATTATGATAAGTCCGGCATCCTGCATGCCTTTGTTTTCAGTATGCTGATGTGTGTTGTATCCTGTCCGGGAAAAAAGCTTATTGATATTGAGGTAAAGCCATTGGTTTACTGGGGCGCCATCTCATACGGAATTTATATTTTCCACCCCCATGTTTCCTACCTGCTGCGCTTTATGATGGAAAAATCGGGCATGATCATGAAAGCTGTTGCCGCCCTTCCCTGGCTTTATTACCTGGCAGAGCTGTCGGTAACCATACTTGTCTCCCATATCTCTTACACTTACTACGAATCATATTTTATCAGGAAGAAAATAAAAGCAGCCTGAAGCAGGGACACATTAATTTCCCGTTATCAGCACCGCATGGCCATCGGGGTCTTTTACAACAAATGACCGTGCATAGCTTCCGCCATTTTTGTTATACAGCAATTCTTTTGAAACAATCCTGTAGCCTGCATTTTTTAATTTGTTGTACAGCATTTCAACATCATCTGCAACCAGTGTTGTCTGCCAGCGCCAGATGTCATCTGCACGGGTATCTTCAGGATATTTTTTTCCCGGCCCGGGAATAAGATATTGTAAAAACTCAATGCCCGGTCCTTCTGCAGCACGGTAGCCGGTTATGTGCAGCGATGCACCTTCTACATTGTTCAGGTGTTCCTGTTCGGTTCCTTTGTTCCGGCTATCGCCTTTCCTCTCTATACCCAAGAGGGTATTATAAAATTTATGGCTTTCTTCTGTACTGCTTACACCAATTGCGGTATGATCAATACCCAGGAATATCTTCCCCCGTGGATTTTGCCATTTCGCCTGGCCTTTCCCTTTAGGGAAATAAATGATTTCAAGATTGTGTTTGTCCGGGTCGTGAAAATAAAACGCTTTGATGCCTTCAGCGGCAGGTATGGTTTTTGGCAGTGTTTGCGGCGCGGTTGAAACATGTTCAACATTGTATTTCCGCAGGCGTGCATAGGCCTTATCCATATCACTCACCACAATAGCTATATGCTGAAAGAACAGGTCATTGCTTTTTGCATCTTCAGGCATACTGCGTCCGCCTGTTGTCAGGTAATCTGCCAGTTCAATTTGCTCATCACCCAACTGCATACGCACCACCCGCATGCGCAAACCGAAAAGGCCCTGCAGTTTTTCATACTGTTCACCGCTCAGTTCCGTATCGCTTACTTTTTTAAATCCCAGCGTTTCGCTGTAAAATTTTATGCTGCGCTCCATATCGCCTACGGTAATACCAATGGTTTCAACTTTTTTAACCTGGCTTAAAACCGCAGCATGAATAAAGCTTGCGGCAAGAATGATGAGTAAAAATTTTATCAGCAGCTTCATACCATATGTGTTTTATGTTTCTTTTAATTCTTCATTTGCCTTGTCGTTCGTATGGCTGCTGTTTGCCCTTGCAAATAATTCAGCAGCGCTTAACATACCTGCAAACGGAATGAGCAAATAAATCCAGAATGCCGTCCATATGTTCGCCGGTAAAGCGCTGGCAAGTGAACGGGCGGGGTTCA
This sequence comes from Chitinophagaceae bacterium, assembly GCA_033763355.1. Lineage (GTDB taxonomy): Bacteria > Bacteroidota > Bacteroidia > Chitinophagales > Chitinophagaceae > JANRKT01. The sequence continues at coordinate 5,693 of JANRKT010000129.1, forward strand.
TCCCGAACCCGGATACCGGACCAGCCACAATCACCCAGGTACATACCAGGCAACCGGCAAATATTCTTGTATATTTTTTCAGCTTATCATCTCGGGATGTAAACAATACCATCGCCATAGTAATAAAAGCAATGACAAACTCCATCAGCAATGCAGGTATTATTCCATATTTTCCGGGAATGGTAATTACTGAATTAACGGGTGGTTCCGTAAGGATGCTGCCCATGATAAACTGCATTGCATAAACAGCTGCAACACCGCCTGCAACCTGGAACAATATGAAAAACAAAGCATCCCAGGGGCACATTTTACCAAGACGTAAAAACGAAAGTGTAACTGCAGGATTGATCTGTGCACCGCTTGGCGCAGTAAATGGCGAATAAAAAATAAACAATGCCGTAGCACCCATCAATGCACCCATCAGGATGTTTCTCATTACTTCATCAGGTAATGTATGATGCCATGAACTGTTTTCAGAAAATAACATGGCACCGAAAAAACAGGCTGAAGCCATAAAAATGGCAAGGCCCAGCGCTTCCTGCAGGTAATGCTTTTTATTTTTTTTGAACGAGGCTTTCATTTGTGTAAAGCCCCTTTTCCCTGTTATTATCCGTATGGGCATTGCTCTCATGCTGCAAAGAGAACAAATGCAGTTGAAGGCAATTGTCAATCAGTTGACCGTTAAACGGGCTATATACATTTACTTTGCAGTTTAAAAAGCAATATGGCCGCTGCTAAAACAGAATACCAGAAAATGCTTGCAGGCGAACTGTATAATTCAGGAGACCCTGAGCTGATGAAAATGCGGATAAATGTGCGTTCGCTTTTACTGGAGTATAACGGGACGCCTTATTACAAACCGCAAAGGGAAGCGCTGCTGAAAAAAATCCTTGGGCGGATGGGCAGCAACATTGATATTCAGGTTCCTTTTTTTTGCGATTACGGCTGCCATATAGAAGTGGGTGATAATTTCTTTGCCAATTTTAACTGTGTGTTTCTCGATTGCAATTATATAAAGATGGGGAACAACGTTATGCTGGGCCCCAATGTGCAGCTTTATGCAGCTTATCATCCCGTTGTTGCTGCAGAAAGGATTAAAGGGCCGGAATTTGCGTCGCCAATTATTGTTGGGGACAATGTATGGATAGGGGGAAGCTGTATAATATGCCCGGGGGTGACAATAGGAGAAAATACAACCATTGGTGCAGGAAGCGTGGTGGTCAAAGATGTTCCTGCCAATGTTGTGGCTGCGGGGAATCCCTGTAAAGTGATCAGGAAACT
>JANRKT010000130.1:0-3066 GCA_033763355.1 Chitinophagaceae bacterium
AAACGAATGAAAGAAGCAGGATGAAAGCTCCGAAACCGGGGTCGTTCCCCCAAAAAATGTTTATTATACCAATCGCAAACACAGCTATGCCAAACAGCCAGCTGATGATATTCCAGACATTTGATTTGTTATTCATAAACCAGAATTGGTTAAATTAAAAGTACTTTGAAGTGCAAAGTAAATGCATATTTTTGAAAAAACCAAATGAACCCGTGATGTGGTATGCCGGGTAAGTTATAAAAATTTGTCAGTTGTTCTTCCGGCCAATCGGGCCGCCGGGTCACGCAGGCCATAGGGCTAGGTCGGAGATTCGGGGAAGGATTTTTAAACAAAACACTTTATTCTACTTTAATAATTGTAGCCTGCCGTGCTATAATGCTCCAGGAATTATTTTTATACAGCCACACATGGGTAAACCGCCTGCTCACCGTTTTGCCTGCATTAACCTGGTGTCCCTGTGGTTTGATTATTTCGCCGCCCATGGTAATTGCTACATTATCATTGAATGTGATTTTCTCAATGTTTCTTTCAAAAGATATGTAGTTCAGGTTTCCCGACCTGAGATGAGCTTTTGTTCCTTCTGCCGTTCCAACCACATTGGCAGGTGTATTTACTATCATATTAGCCGACCAGATTTTGTCAAATAATGCGGCTGAATCTCCTTTTAATACAGACTCTCTTTCAAGATTTTCTAATCGCTTTATTTCAGCTTCTCTCGGATCCTGAGCTGATACAATGCCGGTAGTGAGTGTCAGAAACAAGGGGAAAGCGAAAAGTATAAAAAACTGTTTCATATGCTGATGTTTAGGTCATTTGAATCAATTTTAAAATCATGGGGCTTGCGGGATGGTTGCCGCTAACGGCATTCTCTAAAAAAACAATTATAACTGTTGAAATAAAGTTAATGAATCCCGGAACATCATTTAATATACAGCTGAAGAAAAGCAGCAGTACAATTATACACAGGGTTCAACTGCATACTGCCGCTAAGCAGGGAACCCCCGGCAGGGGAGGAGGGAGCGGTAGTTTTTATTTTTGATTCAGCAGTTTGATGGTAATGCCTATTTGCCCCAGATGATATAAGTCGTGCTGTATAATTCCTTCTATCAGGTAGTGAAAAGTATATCCGGTGTCAAGAAACTTTGTTTCCAGATAGGCGTCATCTTTATTTTCCAGGGCGGTGATTAATGTTACCGTACTTTGGTAAAAAAGATTTTTTAAGTTAGTCCAGCCAATTTTACCTAAAGCAATATTGTTTTTCCAGTCATCCGGGCTGTTCATTAAATCTGTTTTTTGTCCGTTAAATCTGAGCATGCATTCTTTTCTCCATTCTAATATATGCGAAACATGTTCGGCTACGCTGTGAATTTGCGATATTGGCCTTGTCAAAGCTTCTGTTTCCTGCAGGCTGTCTATTTTTTCTTTAAAGCACTGGTCGAACCAGAGCGAACCATTCTGAATTTCGTAAAGCTGCCTTATTAAGTTTTTTATTAAGACTCCTGACATGTTATTTGTTTAATGCTCAATTTCCGGGGCTCATTAAAATTACCGCCGGTGCCGGTCTGCGAAAATAGCATTCACAGCTGTTGAAATAAAATTAATGAATCCGGGGCGTCATCCAGTTTAATTCGGAAGAAAAGCAAATAGTGCTATGTTAATGGTAAATCGGCGCATATCCCACAAAGGAACAAAGAACACAATTTGTTCTCGTAGTGAACTTCTTGGCCCTGCCTGCCGGCAGGCAAGGTTTGTGGGAAAGCATGTGTTGCATCATAACAGATTTATTTTAACACTAGTGCGATTATGCACAGAGCTAAACTGCATACTGGCCGCAACTAAGCTACCCAACACACTACGGGCTGCGCAAAATCTTTTCCATTTTCCTGCCCTTCGCCAGCTCATCCACCAGCTTATCCATATACCTGGCCTGCTGCGTTAAAGGATCTTCTATGTCATCCACACGGTACCCGCAGATTACCCCGGTGATGAGGTGCGCATTGGGGTTCAATGTGGCTTTCTGAAAAAATGTTTCAAAAGTTACTTTTTCTTTTATCAGTTCCTGAAGCTTCTTGTTATCAAATCCTGTCAACCATTCAATAACCTGGTGCAATTCTTCTTTTGTCCTGCCTTTCTTTTCCACTTTTGTGAGGTAGTGCGGATATACCGAGGCGAAGGTAATTTTTGCGATACGCTGATACTGTGCGGCGGAATTATTCATACACTATATTTTAAGCGTTAATCTTTCATGTTATTTCTTCTGTTGAAATAAAATTAGCGAATCCCGGGATATCATTTAGTATGTAGCGAAAAAAACACCAGTAAGCTTACGCACAAAGCAGGGGGCATACTGGCGCCAATGGGGGTAGTATGGAGAAAGTCAGCTTATTTTTTAATTTCAAACAATTCATTCTTGTTCATCCTGAATTTATAATTTGTAAAGACTTTGTTTATATAATCATCAAAGTTTTTTTCTGTCAGCAAAATCACCTCAATATAGCCGCAGTGCTTTGTAACAGGTATCCAGCCGGAACTAAATTCATTAAACAGGAAATGGATCTTTAAAGACGAGATTTCTTTGGGCACATCTCCCCGGTAGATATCTGAGGGAAAATACCTGGTTGAATCATTATTGAAATTATATGAACAGGTATAACATGTGTCGCCAGTTAAATTGCGGGGCATGGAAATATACTTGTCAGATAATTTGTTAAATGGTGAGTCAGAACAGTTAATTTTAACAGGCACATTACCTGGCTGAAAATCGCTGTTCAGGATGAGAGTGTTCTTATATATTCTGTAATTTCCTTCGGAAGAATCTTCCTGGACACGGGGATAGTAAGAGTAGTATTTATAACGACCATTTTTATATAACGTTAAATTACCCCCTGCTGAATGATATTCTCCTGTTATGTGCCATGCATATTTATCAGCTATGCTGTCAGCAAGGTTGCTTTTGCTTTGGCGTGTCCATTTTTGGCCATAAAGATCATGACAGGCAAACAGAATTAAAAACGTTATAACTACTCCTTGTAATTGCATTTTTATCTTTTGTACTTTTTTCTACCC
>JANRKT010000131.1:0-5726 GCA_033763355.1 Chitinophagaceae bacterium
AGCCCGGTGGTTAAAAGCAAACGTATTTCGGGGGAAAAAAAATCTGCCTTTGCTGATAAGGCATAAAATAACCCGATAAGAAAACAGCCGGCGAGGTTTACTGCAAAAGTGCCGAAAGGAAAAGTATGCGGATGTATTTCATACACCCATTTTGAAAGCAGGAAACGGGCAATGCTGCCCGCTGCACCGCCTAAACCCACAAGCAGGATATTCTTTAGCATTGTTTTGCAAATTAATCCCCTGTAGATTTATATAACATCTCTGTATGGCGGGGATATGTTGTGTAAATCTGTGTAACCTGCCTGCCGCAGGCAAGTCTGTGGCAAACAAATTTTATTCAACCGGCAGGTTGCCTGAAAAAGTATAACTGAAATCAACCCACCATTCGCCGTCTTTCTTAACTACTTTTATTTCACTTATTTTTTTAGAGTAAGAATTTGAAAAATTGATAACCGACACCGTATCACTGATGGTTTCAGCTTTATTAACAATAATGGAAGCCGACTTTAAACCGCTGAGCTCTTCCCGTGGTCTTTTCTTCATGTAATCTTCATAGCGATTAAAAAGCCGCAGGTCTTCTTCTTCCGGCACAACATACAGCTCCGCTTTTTTATAATTGCCGTCAAGCGTGGCACGTATAAATTCAAGGCCTGCATTCAGGGCATCATCAGGTTTTTTAAAACCTTCCGGTGTGGTGCAGGCGAAAAAAAACGCTGCTGTAAAAAACAATGTTGGCAGAATTTTAATCATGACCTTCCTGCCTGTTGTCTTTTTGTCTTTCTTTATCATAAGCCCTGATGATGGCTTTTACCAGGCGGTGGCGTACCACATCATCTTCGTCCAGCTCAATATGTGCAATGCCATCAATGTTCTTCAATATCCTCGTTGCTTTTTCCAAACCGCTTTTCTGGTTGCGTGGCAGGTCAATCTGCGTCAGGTCGCCGGTAATGATGGCTTTTGCATTGGCGCCTATCCTGGTTAAAAACATTTTTATCTGCAGGTCGGTTGCATTCTGCGCTTCATCAAGAATGATATACGCATTATCAAGCGTACGTCCACGCATGTAAGCCAGCGGTGCAATTTCAATAACCCTTGTGCTCATGTAATAACCCAGCTTATCAGCCGGTATCATATCATCCAGCGCATCATACAAGGGGCGCAGGTAGGGATCAATCTTTTCTTTCAGGTCGCCGGGAAGAAAGCCCAGGCTTTCACCTGCTTCAACAGCCGGCCTGGTAAGGATGATCTTTTTGACCATCTTGTTTTTCAGTGCACGTACGGCCAGTGCTACTGCCGTATAAGTTTTACCGGTACCTGCAGGCCCTATGGCAAAGATGATGTCGTTGCGGTCAGACATGGTAACCATTTTTTTCTGGTTCTGTGTCCGTGCCCGTACGCTTTTTCCGTTGGGGCCGAAAACGAGGATGTCATTGGGATTGCGTTCAATGAAGTTGTCAACCGTTTCCGCATCATCGCCGCCAAGTATCTGTTCAAAATAATTTTCGCTGACGTGGCCGTTCCTTTCGAGGTACTGGATGATCAGCTCAATTTTTTCTTTGGCGTTTTCAATGTGTTCCGGCGCCCCGCTGAGTTTAATTTGTGTGCCGCGGCTGAGGATTTTCAACAGGGGGAACTTTTTTTTGAGGATGTCTAATTTGCCATTGTTAACCCCGAAGAATTCGATAGGGTTAACGGTTTCAAGGTTAATAATAGTTTCTGTCAAAGCGCTTCTGTTTTAGGTTCACAATATGTTCCCGCATGATGCAGGATTTACTAACCACCCATCTCTTCAAATATAATTATTTGATGCTGATTTAACGCAAAGTTAGTTATCAACAGGATGTGGGAAAGCAGGCGTGGCTGCCGCCTGTATTGAATTTCAAAAATATTAACGAATGTAAAAACCGGCTGATGCAAATGCACGTATGAAAACCATCCCTTGTTCACATTTTAAAACGGAGGTTAATATGAGAAAACATTTTTTGCTGAAAACTGCTTTAAGCATTTTCCTTTTCATGGTTGTTATTGCTTCAGTTTCTCAGGCACAGTCGCTGTACAAACGCATTGGCGGTTATGATGCCATTGCTGCCGTTACTGATGATTTTATAGGCAGGCTGGTTACCGATCCATCGCTTGCCAAATTCTTCGGTGGCCACGGCGGGGATTCGCAGAAGAAAATCCGCATGCACGTCATCAACATGGTATGCGAAGCCACCGGCGGACCATGTAACTATACCGGCCGGGATATGAAAACAACACATAAAGGTTTGGCGATTTCAGAAGCTGACTGGAATACGGCAGTTGGGCATTTTAAAGCCACATTGAAAAAATTTAATGTGCCCGCCAAAGAATCTGATGAGCTGGTAGCGATTGTGGGGAGTGTGAAAAAGGATATTGTGGAGAAATAAAACCTTACCCATGCCCCTCTCCCAAAGCAGAGGGAGGCATGCAAATGGAAAGCACTCCGGTGAAGGATGGCTGGGGAAACAGGTAAAGCAACTGGGACATTATATTTTGGTAACCTCAGAAAAACTTGTTTCTTATTTTTTGCGATAGGGCTCAAAATCCATCGCTATTAAAGAAGACATGGCAATCCCAGGTTACATTTTTTTATTCTCAGTAGTTTATGTAAAAGCTTTCCGTTTTCAGAAGTCAAAGGCCTTGCCCCCTTTAGGGGGACGGGGGTTTTACTCCCTCCAGCAGTTTATCAATCTTTGCACCCCCTTCGTAAACTTTAAAGAGTGATTCGCTCCTGTCATAAATTGCAATAAACGGGGCGAAGCGGATGCGGAAAAAAGGACCGAAAAAATATTTCACATCACGGCCCAGGTAAATATTGGGATATTTTGCCAAACCATATTTTTCATTGAACCAGCGCATTTTTTCCATTGGCTGGTAAGTGGTCATGACAATTTGTGTATTGCCCAGCAATTTTATGTTTGCTGTGATGATCTCTGTTTGTTTCTGGCAATGATCACAATCAGGGCTAAAGAGCATGATAATGGTTGGTATCCCTGTCTTTAAATCAGTTTTAGTTATCCATGTAACGCTGTCAGTTTTTAATATGCTGAATTGCGGAAGCACAGGTACCCGCAGATAGGGTGCAATGCTGTCGTTTTGAGCTGCGGCTGTTTCAGAAATAATAACCACTACTAACAGCAAAATAATTCTTTTCATGGCTGACATGTTATAAAGATAGCAGCTAAAACCGTGCAATTACCGGCTATTTCTGTTAAGCATTTTGAAAATAACCTGCTTGGCTGAAAAAGCAATTTGGCCTACATTTGCGGCCTTCATTCATAGCTAAAAGAATGGAGCGGGCAGCAACCTGGAACGGACTTGTGTAAACTGTATGAAGCCCGGCTACATCTAAAATTGTAATTCGTAAATCGTAATTCGTTATGGCTAACACAGCAGATATCAGCAGGGGCATGATCCTGAAACTGGACGGCAGCCTTTATTCCGTAGTGGAGTTTGGTGAAAACAAAACTGCACGTGCAGCCGCCAAAGTGTGGGCAAAACTTAAGGGGGTTGATAACAACCGCACCATTGAAAAAACATGGAATTCGGGTGATACCATATTCCCCATTCGTGTGGAAAGAAAAAATTACCAGTACCTGTATAAAGATGATACGGGCTACACTTTTATGGATAATGAGACTTTTGAGCAGGTTTCAGTTTCAGAGAACCTTGTTGATGCCCCTCAGTTTTTAAAGGAAGGGCAGGAGGTATCGGTTTTATTGAATACTGAAACTGAGGCGCCGATGAGTGTGGAGTTGCCCGATAAAATAGTGGTATTGGTAACTTATAGCGAACCGGGCGTAAGGGGGGACACTGCAACCCGCACACTGAAACCAGCAACAGTAGAAACCGGCGCTACCGTAATGGTTCCGTTGTTTGTTAACGAGGGGGAGATGATACGGATCAATACTAAAAGTGGCGAATATGTTGAAAGAGTGAAGTAATAAAATAAACTGATTTTAAGAGAAAAATGGGCAAAAACGAACTGATTCTGCCCATTTTTTGTTGGTTTTTGGTGAAAATTGAAAAATTTTGGATGGGGAAAGATGCTTACCTTAGCCCACCTATAAGGTTTTGATATCTTAAACCCAAAATAAGCTACAATGGATTTCAAGCAAATTCAGGAATTGGTCAAAATGATCAATAAGTCCAATATCGGAGAACTCTCCATAGAAGAGAAAGACTTTAAAATTACCATCAAGCAAAAGAAAGAAGAAAAGATAGTTACGGTTGCTCCGGCCACGGTACAGGCTGCGCCTTTAATGGCAGCTCCTGTTACTGCTCCTGCACCGGCGGCAGGTGAGAAACCTAAAGAAGCGGCAGCACCCAAAGCCGATAACCTGGTTGCCATTAAAAGCCCCATGATAGGAACTTTCTACCGCCGCTCCGCACCTGATAAACCATTGTTTGCTGAAGTGGGGGATGATGTAAGCCCGGGTAAAGTGGTTTGCATCATAGAAGCCATGAAACTCTTCAATGAAATTGAAAGCGAGGTATCTGGCAAAATTGTAAAAGTGCTGGTAGAAGACGCTTCACCAGTTGAATATGACCAGCCCCTTTTTCTTGTGGAGCCTGCATAAGTCAAAAGTAAAAAGGATAGACTATAAAGATGAAATTATGGTTTGCCAGGATTTTGACTTTTGATTATTTAATTTTTAATCATTGCCTGTGTTCAAAAAAATACTCATAGCCAACCGTGGAGAGATTGCACTGCGTGTGATACGGACCTGTAAAGAGATGGGGATTAAAACCATTGCTGTTTATTCAACCGCAGATAAAGACAGTTTGCATGTAAGGTTTGCTGATGAAGCGGTTTGTATCGGCAAAGCTGCAAGCGCAGACTCATACCTGAATATCCCCCACCTGATGGCTGCTGCAGAAATTACCAATGCAGATGCGGTTCACCCCGGTTATGGCTTCCTTGCAGAGAATGCAAGGTTTGCAGAAATATGCGGCGAGCATGGCATCAAATTCATTGGCCCAACGCCTGATCAGATCAGGGCCATGGGCGATAAGATTACAGCTAAAGAAACCATGATCAAAGCAGGTGTTCCGGTTGTACCGGGAGGAGAAGGATTGCTTGAAAGCGTTGACGAGGCGATTGGACTTGCAAAAGAAATAGGGTATCCTGTTATTTTAAAAGCTACGGCAGGTGGTGGTGGTAAAGGGATGCGTGTAGTGTGGGAAGAAAGTGAAATAGAGAGGGCATATAATACTGCCAAAGCTGAGGCTGCAGCAGCATTTAAGAATGACGGGGTTTATATGGAAAAATTTGTGGAAGAGCCGCGTCATATTGAGATACAGGTTGCCGGCGACAGGTATGGAAAAGTATGCCACCTGAGCGAAAGGGATTGTTCTATACAGCGCCGCCACCAGAAACTGGTAGAGGAATCACCTTCTCCTTTTATGACCCCTGAGCTGAGGGAGAAAATGGGAGATGCTGCTGTAAAAGCTGCTTCGGCCATCAATTATGAAAGCGTTGGCACCATCGAATTCCTGGTGGATAAACACCGGAACTTTTATTTTATGGAGATGAATACGAGGATACAGGTGGAGCACTGCGTAACAGAAGAAGTGGTGAACTACGACCTGATTAAAGAACAGGTTAAAATTGCAATGGGTGAAGCCATCACCGGGGCAAACTATTATCCGGAAATGCATGCTATTGAATGCCGCATCAATGCCGAAGACCCGTATAACGATTT
>JANRKT010000132.1:0-12803 GCA_033763355.1 Chitinophagaceae bacterium
GTTTAACCTAAAAAACAAGTATTATGAAAAAGCATTTTACCGTGCAAATCGGCGGAGAGTTAAAAGCTTATCTCATTGCCCTGGCCTATTTTGTAGCAATCACCCTTTGCTCACATTTGATTGTTAACGGGTAGTTGGAAATTCTTCCCCGAAAAAAAGCCCTGCCAAATGGCGGGGCTTTTGCATTATAAAATCTTCAACTATTATTTTGAAAACTTGGGTGCCGCATCATCGCTCAAATTGAAATGCATAGGCTACCCTTACACCTGTCCACCCAAATGTTGAGCCGCTGAAAAATTCAATACTGTATTTCAGGGAAAAATCAACAAACCCGTTTGCAACAGGAAGCATATAACCCGGGCCACCGGTTAAAATAAAATTGGTTTGCTTAATACCTCCCCGGTCGCTTAATAAAATAACTCCTCCTTCACCATGTAAATAAATATTCTGCCCGGACGGGGAAAAACGGTAACCGGCCTGTACTGGAAAAAAATTATCAAATCCCTCTACCTTCTTTTTATCCAAACGCAAATAAGACGCCCTGCCTGTAATGCTGCCGTAAGCCCCTGCAGGAAATGAAACGGCAACACCGGCTCCGTAACCCGGCGTTTTATAAAGCCCATTGTTACCATGCGCAGGCACCATAAGCTCAGCCCCGGCGCTTACCATTTTATATTGCGACTGCGCCTTTGCAATAAAAGGCATTGCTGAAATAACTACAACTGCGTGTATAAGAAAAATAACCCTTTTCATAAAAGGAAGTTTTTGTTTGCCGCTTTGATTTCAGAAGAAATAGGGTTATCTGATGTGGGAGAAGCAGGGGTACTGCGGATCTGAGTTCTATTGCAATAAAGTTATAATTTTTAGAAATACCCTATCCCTCCATTCTACAACTGCTGGTTGTAATGCCGGAACAAACCTGTAGTGGGTTTAAAAGCCCGGTGGCTATACTTTCACCATTTTCCATTTCCCCTTTTTAAAAAGCCACCACGCAGCAATGGCAATAGCAGTTTCTGCAACAGGTATTGCAATGAATACGCCGAGGGGCCCAAAGCCCAACCCTTTGGCCAGTAAATATGCCAACGGTATCTGGAAAAGCCAGAAACCAAAAAGATTGATGACGGTTGGGGTGCGGGTATCACCTGCACCATTAAATGCATTGGCCATTACCATACCAATACCATAAAACAGGTAACCGGCGCTTACAATACGCATTGCATCAACGGCGTATTTCTTAACCATTGGTTCCTGGGTAAAAAACGAAATGATCCATTCGGCCAGTAACAAAAAGAAAACAGAAACCACACCCATAAAAATGGCATTGTACTTCGCGGTTTTCAATACTGACTGTTCAGCCCGTTCAGGTTGCCTGGCCCCCAGGTTCTGGCCAACCAATGTTGCTGCCGCATTGCTCATGCCCCATGCAGGCAAAATAAAAAACAAAACAATCCTTATTGCAATCTGGTAACCTGCAGAGGCATCGCTTTGTCCTGTTTGAACTACAAGGCTTGCCAGTACAATCCAGCTTCCTGAACCGATTAAAAACTGCAATGTGCCCGGCCATGCAATATTGATCAATGATTTTATAATTGCCCAGTCAGGCGTAAGGTGCTTTAGTTTGAATTGTATGATCCTGTTGCCATGAAACAAATGATACAACTGGTAACATACACCAATACCACGGCCAATAGTTGTAGCCATTGCAGCGCCTGTTAATCCAAATGCAGGAATGGGGCCAAGGCCGCGTATTAAAACCGGGCAAAGAATGATGTTACAGATGTTAGCCAGCCATAAGCTTTTCATGGCCATCATGGCATCGCCTGCGCCGCGGAAAATTCCATTAATAAGAAACAAAAGCATAATCACCAGGCTGCCGCCCATTATGATACGGGTATAATTAGTACCGCTTCTTATCGCTTCTTCTTCCGCACCCATGATGCGCAAAATATCATCAGCAAAAATAAATCCCGGTACACTGATGCTTACAGTAATGGCAATAGAAACAAGGATGGCCTGTATGCCAGCCTTTGTTGCTTCTTCCGGGTTTTTCTCCCCTACCCTTCTTGCAACCATTGCTGTAGCGGCCATGCTTACCCCAATGGCAAGGGAATAAACTATAGTAATTACTGATTCTGTTAACCCTACTGTTGATGTGGCGTGTTTACCCAAATGGCTTACAAAGAAAATATCAACCACAGCAAAAACACTTTCCATGCACATTTCAAGCATCATGGGTATGGCCAGTAATATTACCGCCCGGCGGATGCTGCCCTGTGTATAATCCATGTGTTCGCCCCGCAGCGATTGCATGATGAGGGAGAAAAAAGAAGATGCACTATACTTACCTGTATTGTTATTGATAACCGGCATGATGAAAACCTGAATTAAAAATGAAGAAATTAAATTCAATTAAAATTCCTTTTCCGGGGAGAAAGGAAAGAAGCGGAGGCGATTGAACCGGATGATCAGGAAATCATATTCGTAAATTGAAGCACGCAAATGTAGAAATATTTTTTGCACAAAAACTAATTTCGCCTGCCATTCATCAAAAAAATTTATTGAGCTATATTTGCAAGCTGAAAAACGGGTTGTAACTCAGCCAGGGGAAATAAAGGCTCTTTTAATATTAATGCCAGGTCCGGTAGCTCAGTTGGATAGAGCATCAGCCTTCTAAGCTGAGGGTCATTGGTTCGAATCCAATCCGGATCACCTGTAAAAGCGATCCGCCAAATGCTGATCGCTTTTGTTTTGTAGCTGGTACTGCGAAACTCCGGCTTTGCTTTTTATTTCATTATACCCGTCCGAAGTATTTTATCCCCGATACATTAAGCTGAAATAACTTGTTACCCTTTTGTATTTTTACAACATAAGGCAAAACCATGCATCATGGATGTAAAAATTGAACCCGGCTGGAAAAAAGTACTGAAAGATGAATTCACCAAACCTTATTTTCTGCAGATTGTAACTTTTTTAAAAACAGAAAAACTTACAGGTAAAACTATATATCCGCCAGGTTCACTTATTTTTAATGCATTTGATAAAACGCCTTTTGATAAAGTAAAAGTGGTATTGCTGGGCCAGGATCCCTATCACGGTCCCGGTCAGGCGCATGGTTTATGTTTTTCGGTTCCGGATGGTATTGCGCCGCCCCCTTCGCTCATCAATATTTTTAAAGAAATAGAAAGCGATATTGGCGTAGGCATGCCTTCCCGTTATGGCAATTTAAGCAAGTGGGCCGGGCAGGGAGTGATGTTACTGAACGCCGCATTAACCGTAAGGGCCAATGAACCTTTAAGCCATTCCAAAACAGGCTGGATGGAATTTACTGATGCAGTGATCAAAAAGGTTTCCGAACTTAAAAAAGGTGTGGTGTTTTTATTATGGGGGAAATTTGCACAGGAAAAGCAGGTATTGATAGACGAAACAAAACACCATGTTTTAAAAGCGGCGCACCCCTCGCCTTTTTCTGCAGACAAAGGTTTCTTTGGCTGTAAGCATTTTTCAAAAACAAACGACCTGCTGAGAAAAGAAGGGCTTGACCCTGTTGACTGGAAAATTGAAATCCCCTCTGCCCCAAAACCAATACCCGCATGAACCTGCTGAAAAATATATTTGGAAGGGTACTCGCTGTATGGGCGCTTCTTCTCTTTGTAATTACCATGCTCATTTTTTTTATTCCCATTTGGGCATCCGGCCTGTGGCCCGAACCCAAAAGAACTTCCATCCTCATAGCTGTAGCAAGAATATGGATGGGCATATACCTGCCGCTGGTGGGTTTAAGGATAAAAATAAAAGGCCGGGGGCATTTTAAAAAGAATGAAAACTATATTGTGGTATGCAACCACAACTCCATGATTGATGTACCTGTAACAACTCCCTATATTCCGGGTGTAAATAAAACTATTGCAAAAATTGAAATGTCGCGGATACCCCTGTTCGGTATCATTTATAAAAGGGGTTCAGTACTGGTTGACCGAAAGAATGAGGCCAGCAGAAGGGAAAGCATGTTAAAGATGAAGCGGGTGCTGGAACTTGGCATGCACATGTGTATCTATCCTGAAGGAACGAGAAATAAAACAGATAAACCGCTTAAAGATTTTCATGACGGAGCTTTCCGCCTCGCTATAGAAACAAAAAAAAGCATCATCCCTGCATTGATTTTTAATACAAGAAAGGTAATGCCCGCCGGAAAACTTTTTTTCCTTTGGCCCGCAAAAATTGAAATGCACTTCCTTGAGCCGGTAAATATCAGTTCAACAGATACCGTTCAGGTGGTAAGAGAAAAAGTATTTCAGCTGATGTGGGATTATTACAGCAGCAACGCTTACTGATTGTAAAAATACCTTGTGCGGTTTATCCTCAGGTCACGCAACAAACCTGATTTGGGGCTGATGGAAATATTGAAAAACCGGTAAATACCAACAGGGGTTACATTGATTGACATTTGCCAGCAGTGCAGGTCCCTTGAAATAAACATTGTAAAGCTCTGTATCTGGCTGGTGCGGAAATCATAATAACCATTTGCGCCCATCTTCCATTTGGGCGTAAGGTTAAAATCGCCGCTGAAGTTAATGCTGGAAGAAAAATCAGTTTCAAAACCGGAATAATCCCTTTTAAAAAAAGTGCTGAAGCTTAGTGAGAACCCTACATTAAGCGACCAGGGTATGCTGAAATCAGCAAATTCAGCAGGGTTACGCCTTATATAATCCAGCTGCTGCATCATCTGGTCCTGTGTAAGGTTATCAAAGTTCTCGGCTTCATTCCCGTTTTTCTTCTTCTCATCTTTTTGCTTGCTCTGGAATGTTGTGGAAGCATTCAGGCTCCCGCTTGTAATCCTGCCCAGTGAAAAATTTTTGGCTGCCCATGCCAGCTTATCTATCCTGTAACCTGTTGAGGGATCTGTCTGGTATGGATCAAGTGTGGCTGAAGCTGTAATGTTGATCTTTTCAAACAGATTACTCCTTGCATATAAATTAAAAGTGCTGAGTTTAAAAGAATCTGCAAGAAAATTATAGCTGCCGGTAATGCCGAAACCGTCAAGTATCTTTACTTTTTTAACCGCATTTTCGCCGGTATCTTTTTTTGACCGGACTTTCATCTCCAGGTTATTGTCAATACCAAAACTCATGCCCCCTGACCGGCCGGATGAGAAAGGAGAAAAAATACTTCCGTCAAAAACTGAAAACAAAGCCTGGTTGCCCAATGTATCTACCTGTGTGCGGTAATAATAAGGCTTCATCAGATCAGGCTTGAAGTTCATACCAATTTGTGGCCGCATAACATGCCGTATGGATTGTATCCCGGCATCTTTCTTTTTTGAATTGAATGTACCGAATATGGCAGTGCTCAGCGATAATGAAACAGAAAATTCCCTTGCACTGTAAAAACCTTTGTTAATGGAAGTATCAATCTTTTTTGTATTGTTGTTCCACCTGCGGAAGAACTGCTGTGCAAACCATCTTTCCTGGTAGGATATGCCCGGGGCTATCTGCAAAGGGCCAAGCGGCGGAAGAGAAAGGGTGATGGGCACATTATGTGATGCGCCCCATTGAAAAGTATCAATCAGCTGGCGAAAGCTGAAAGCGGTATCATAAAAAGAAACCTGGCCTTTTATGTTTCCGTTATACGCCACGCCTAATTTTTCATACCATTTGCTTTCGCCTGCAAATTCTTTTCGCTGAAAGGGATAAAGCGTGTTTACCGTAAAAGCAACATCGGGCATATTGAGGTTAATGAGCGATGTGGCCGTATTCTGGTTGTGGTTTAAACTTACTGATAAATTATACGGTTTGCCCTGCCATGATTTCTGATATGTAATAGATGAACTCAGCTGGTTGGTAAAATTAATGGGCTGGTAACCGCTTGTTACGGTACTTCCCGTTCCCACATTACCGTAAGCCCCGTTGGGTATAAGCCTCAGGTATTTGCTTGAACCTGCATTTACACTTGCGCTGAAAGATGTGCCGGGCCTTGCTTTACTGTCCATGCTGTGGCTCCATGTTACAAAAAAACTTTTGGTACGTGAAAAATCCGGGTCGCCTTTAAAACCAAACTTGGTATTCTGTAAACTGAAGGTTAATGCACCCTGGTAGCGGTAACGTTTGCGGTATGCTGGCGCAAAATTCAACCGCCAGCTTCCATAAGAATAAATATCACCCCATATCTTGGCATCAAAATAATCATTGATCACTTTATAATAACCGAGACCTTCCAGCCCTAAACCAAAATCTTCGGTAACTGTAAGCTGCGGAGGCAATAAACCGGAATGTCTCCCGGTTTGCAAAGGAAAAATTCCAAATGGCAGGTAAATAGGTACAGGCACTTCTTCAAACTCCGGGTGCACGGGGCCTGTAACTGCAATTTTTTTATTTATAAACTTTGCTTTTTTAAACCTGAAGGCAAAATGCGGCGTATCCAGGTTGCAGGTGGTAAACCTGCCCATGTATGCATAAAATGTTTGCTGGTCAATTTTCTTTACCTTTTTTGCATAATTATAAATTTCATCCTGCTGAAAAAAAGTACTGTGGGTAAGGCCTTTTTGTGTTTTAAAATTAAATTTTATACTGTCGCTTACTGTGGTCTGGTCGGCCTGCACCAGTTTTGCCATTCCTGAAACATTGCCGGAAGTGTCCCTCCCCATTTTAGCGGTAACATTCTGTGTGGCCTGGTCAAATATAATAACCGGGGCTGTTACTTTAATATCGGTGTAGCTCACCTGTGTTTTGCCGTACAGGTAAATTTTTTTGGCCCTTACATCCATTACCATGGAGTCTTCAGCATTGTAATTAACGGGGTCAGTAAGTGAATCCTTTGACATCCGGATATTAAATGTATCTATCCTGCTTTTCTTTATGCTGCTGTCTTTAGGTAAAATTTTGGTTGAAGCGGGAATGGTATCTGCTGTATTTTCTTTTACCGGAGGAACAGTATCTTTAACGCCTGTTAAAATATTACTAAATGAACTGCTGCTGTGGGTTTTTCCTTTTACTTTAAGAGTCAAAACCAGCAGGGGCAGAAGCAGCAAAACGAATAAGTGTGTATAATTTCGGTTAACTTTGTTTCGTTTTTTCGTCATAGCATCGTGACAAATGTAGCCATTAAACTGGTAAGAATTTGTGAAGAATAATATCCATATACTAACCCAAAAAATCTGAACAGGCATGCAGCGTTTTCTTTTTCTGACTACATGTTGTTTTATTTTTATTACCTCTTTAACCGGTCCCTCATCAGCTCAAACATCACGGAACGGAGCAAAAATAAAAACCATTATTGTTGATCCAGGCCATGGCGGTACAGACCAGGGTGCAAAAGGTTCCTACTCTACCGAAGCGCAGCTTACACTGGAGATGTCATTAAAACTTGAAAAAATACTGATTGAGGAATTACCTGACACCCGCATCATCATCAGCCGCAGAACAGATGTATATCATAACGTGAGGGAAAAGGCAGAATTTGCCAATGGCAATAAAGGTGACCTTTTTGTTTGTGTGCATGTAAATGCAGTGCCCCCCATCCGCCACAGGGAATTTATAAGATATAAAACAGTTACTTACTACACCGGAAAAGGAAAGAACCGGAAGAAGCGCACAAAAAGAGAGCCCGTTTACCGGTACTGGACCACCCCCAACCCCAAACAAGGAACATCAACGTATGTATTTGCCGCAGACCGTGGCATTGCAAAAGCTGATGCTGCCAGTGAACGATTTGAATCAGAAGCAGAAGTTCTCGACGTTCCAGACCCAGAAAGCCCGGAAGCAATGATTAAAGCAAGGTTATGGAGCCAGAAGTTTTTTAAAAACAGTGTGAGGCTTGCTTCCATGATTGAAAGTGAATTTGTAAAGATTGGCCGCAAAAGTGATGGGGTGCTGCAGCGCAACCACAAAGGCATTTGGGTATTGCAGGCAACAGCCATGCCCAGTGTATTGGTTGAAACCGGTTTTATTACCAATAAAGAAGAGGAAGATTATTTAAACAGTGAGAAGGGACAGGAGGAAATAGTACGGGCTATTGCCAATGCAGTGATTGCATACAAAAACCAACTGGAAGCTCCGCGTTCCATTAACAATGGCGATAGCAGTGAAACACAGGGCGGCAATAAACCCAATTCAAAAAGTAAAGCGCCACAAAAGCCCCTTGCAGTAATGCCGCCTTCAAATAAGAAAAAGTAGCAGTTTACCGTTTCATACTGTGGCCTTGACAAAGTTTGCTATTTTTGTCCCGATAGCTATCGGAACCGGGATTATTACAATGCAATTGCCGCAAACGACTTTAAGAGAAAATAATTTTTATGAAAATTTCCAACGAAACCAAGATAGGGGTACTCACCGCCATCGCCATTACCATACTTATTCTCGGGTTTAACTTTCTTAAAGGCAAAAGCCTTTTTGAAAAAAAAGATTCCATTTACGCCGTATTTGATAAAGTATCCGGGCTGAGCACATCCAACCCGGTTCACATCAACGGTTACCAGGTGGGCAGTGTATCCGATATTGAGGCCAAAGATGCTGACCTGACCGGAGTAATTGTTACCATCCACATCACCAAAGATGTAAACATACCCGATAATTCTTTTGCTGTTATCAATTCCAACCCGCTCGGAACAACAATTATTGATATTAAAAAAGGCACATCAGCAAAATTTCTGAAAGACGGGGATACTGTTTCCACCAATCCTTCAAGCGGGCTGCTTGATGAACTGAGGGGGAGCCTGAACCCCGCTGTAGATAAAGTAAACGGCACTTTAAAATCCCTTGACTCGCTGCTTGAAGTGGTGGGTGCTGTATTTGACCCCAAAACAAAAAACAACATGCAGGTGATTATTGCAAACCTTGCATCTTCTACCGCATCGCTCAATGCATTGCTCAATACACAAACCGGCGCCCTTGCCAAAACCATGGGCAACCTCAATGCTTTTACCGCCAACCTGAAACAGAATAATGATACCATTGACCAGATATTAGGCAATGTTGAAAAAATGACCAGTAAGTTTGCAAACCTCCCGCTTGACCAGACTTTAACAAAGCTGCAGGCAACAGCAGATAACCTGAATACCACCTTATCAAAGATCAACAAGGGAGACGGTACCCTGGGGCTGCTGATGAACGACAAAAAACTTTATAACAATTTGGCGGCAACATCAAACAGCCTTAACATCCTGCTGCAGGATTTCAGGCTGCACCCCAAGCGATACATCAGCTTCTCGGTATTTGGCAAAAAAGATAAAACGGGCCCTTTAATGCAGCCGCTGGAAGATTCCGTTAAAAAAGCACCGAATCAATAATGTGCAGGAAACCTGGTTTTTATTTTTTACTGCTTTTTTTTTCATGTACTGATTTTCTTTACGCCCAGCAACCCGCAAACAGTGGCATTAAAGATACCAGCCGCATCATCAACCTTATCAGGTCAGACAAATATAAACTGATCAAACAGGATAGCGCAGGCGAAATTCACCTCCTGGTTGGCAAAGTTGTAATGAAGCAGGACAAAACCACTTTTGAATGTGACAGCGCCATACACAATACCGCTTTAAACCAGATTGAAGCGTTTGGCAATGTGCACATCAACGATGCAGACAGCGTTCATACCCATTCCCAATACCTGAAATACCTTGGCAATACCAAAATTGCTTACTTAAATAAAAAAGTAAGGCTCACCGATGGCAAAGCTGACCTGACAACAGAAGAACTGGAATATGACCTGAATGCCAAAATAGGTACTTATAAAAACGGAGGCAAAGTAGTTAATGGTTCATCGGTGCTTACGAGCAAAGAGGGATATTATTACGCTGATACAAGAGAAGTATATTTTAAAGATACAGTAAAACTTGTTGACCCTGAATATACGCTTGCCACAGATACCTTGTTGTACAACATCAATTCTGAAATAGCCACCTTTGTTGCAGCCACCACCATTAACGACGGTACATCAACAATAAGGACCCGTAGCGGGTTTTACGACCTGAAGGAAGGAAAAGCCAATTTTGGCAACAGGCCGGTTATCAATGACAGTACACAGGAGATTATTGCCGATAACATCAACTACGATAAAAAATCAGGCGAAGCCCATGCTGAAGGAAATGTATTTTATCGTGATACTGCACAGGGTGTAACAATACTTGCCGGAGATACATGGGTGAACAACCAGACCAAAAAAGTACTGGCCACCAAAAAACCGGTGATGATCATTAAGCAGGATAATGACTCGCTTTATGTGGCGGCAGATACCTTGTTTTCTGCCACCTACATTGACAGCATTGTGACAGGCAGCTTACAAACAATACAAGCTGACAGCGCTGTAAAAATAAAAACTGATTCAATGGCTGTTAACCTTACCCGGCCCGGCAGGGGATTGCTGGCAAATACTGTGGTTCCTGCAATAAAAAAAACTGACAGTTCAGAAATAGCAAAAACCGATTCGGCAATTAAACTGCAAACTGATACACTGGCTGCAGCAATAAAAGAAACAGCCAAAGACACATTAAAAAACATTACAGTTATTGATCCCAGGAAAAAGGACAGTATCCGCTATTTTGAAGCCTTTCACCATGTAAAAATATTTTCAGATTCATTGCAGGGGGTGTGCGACAGCCTTTATTATACGGCCAAAGATTCCGTGTTCCGCATGTTTCGTGACCCTGTAATGTGGGCAAAGGGAAGCCAGGTAAGCGGCGACACGATTTATCTTTTCACCAAAAATAAAAAAGCCGACCAGGTATTTGTATTTGAAAATGGTTTTGCAATTAACAAAACACCTGAAGATTTTTTCAACCAGCTAAGGGGCAACCGCATGAACGGTTATTTTAAAGACGGGGAAATTGATTACATGCGGGCCAAAGGCAATGCAGAAAGTTTTTATTATTTGCAGGAGGAAGACAGTTCCTACTTTGGCGCCAATTATGCCCGTGCCGATGCCATCAGCATGTATTTTGCAGAAAAGGAACTGATAAAAGTAACCTGGGTAAACGGTGTGGAAGGAACAACTTACCCTATGGGGCAGGTGCCCGGAGAAAAAAAACAACTCCGCAATTTTAAATGGCTTGAAGACAGAAGACCCAAAACAAGGCTTGAATTGTTTGGGGAGTGAGTTTTTATATCACAAGAAAACCCCTTGGCTTTCGCAAAATTAATTGAAAAAATATTTGGCAGGCAAGACAGTACCTTGCGGCAGTGGAAAAACAAAAGACCCAGATGATAATTGGAAAATAATTACTACTGTGTCGAGCCCTGTTACTGTAATTAATCCAATTGAATCAATAAAAATGGAAACGCGAAATGGAAACTAAATTACTTTGGATACTGCTATTTGTTCCAGTAGTGTCTCAATCTCAAATTGAATATGACTTTTTTAAAAGTCTACTAAAAGATCAAAGATGCACCTATATTGATAGTACAATCATATTTATTACAGATACGAATCAATATACAAAAGCTTTTCAACAACAAGGCGTGTGGAGGAGAAGAAGTGTAAAAGACAAATCCTTATTGGAAGACATTACGACGTACTTTAATGGTCAGTTACACGGACATTCAATTGTCTTTTATCCTAATGGTAGGATAGCAACCAGTAGCTATAATTCTTACGGGCTACCTCATGGCCCGTTTACTTCATTTTATGAAAATGGCCATCCGGCAGCAGTAAAATTTTTCGAGAATGGAATTGCAAATGGAGTTTTTAGAGATTTTGATACATCAGGAAGGCTAGTTCAAATAAAGCGGGTTTGTATGAATCAAAAAGTAGGCCCCCTTATATCTTTTTATGCAAGTGGTAATATTCATTTTATTACAAATTATTCCGCAGATGAAGAAAATGGTATTAGGCGTGAATATAGTGACGATTACAAGCAATCGCTTAAGGCTGAGTATGGAATGAAAAATGGTATACGGATTAGTGGAAAGTTCTATCAAGATGGAAAATTAATAAAAGCTCAACAATATGACTATGATAAAGATCTAGACGAAAAACAAAAGAAAGAAAAACAAGAGATAAGCGATAATTACAATAAATAGGTAAAAAGGTCTCTCTTCTTCCCCTTTCTGGCGCAAGTATGCAGCCTGGCAAATGAGCGTTGGCGTACTTGTGCCCTGATATCAATGCCAATTCTTTTGTATCTTGTTTACATGAGCCGCAAATACAAATTCCTGGATAACGAAAGATTATATTTTGTCAGTTTTGCAGTCATCAACTTGATTGATTTATTTATCAGGAACGAGTACAGGGATGTAATTGTTAAAAGCCTGAAGTATTGTATAGCGCATAAAGACCTTGATTTGTATGGCTGGTGTTTAATGACGAGCCATATGCACATGGTAATCGGCAGCAGGGGCAACCCCATGCAGAATATTATGAGGGATTTTAAAAGGCATACTTCGGAGGAGCTTCACGCTGTTATAAAAAAACATCCGGGTGAGAGCAGGAAGGAGTGCCTGCCTGCCGGACAGGCAGGGATGTTACAAATGATGAATGAAGCAGGAACGCAGAACAGTAATAACAGGGGATTTCAGTTGTGGCAGCAGAATAACAACCCCATTGAGCTTGCAACGGGGCAGATGGCACATCAGAAGCTGGATTATACCCATTACAATCCTGTGGAAGCTGGATTTGTAGAAAAACCGGAAGACTGGATATACAGCAGTGCAAGAAATTATTACGGACGGGAAGGACTAATACCAATTAGACTTTAAAATAATGTTTTTTAGTTGTATATTTGTTCATGCGGCAAATCATACAAGTTAGCGTTAAAGAATCTGTTTCTGAACTGCGCTCCTATCAAAAACGTTTTTCATCCAGGTTCAAAGCTTTGCAAA
>JANRKT010000133.1:0-8637 GCA_033763355.1 Chitinophagaceae bacterium
AAAGCGATTGTAGTAGATGCAATCAAAATACGGAATCGTTACCTGTGAAGGGGTTCCGAACTTATCAGCTATCCAGCTATGGAAATCATCCCTTGTCTTGTAATCCAAAATAAATCCTGTGTGTTCAGTATTGATATTCAGCAGAACGAATTGTTCATATACAATCTGAATGACCTCTTTGAGTTCTTCGCTTTTTTGCATTCCCATAGTTCTTGAACGAACTCTTTCCAGTGCAGCTTCTATCTGTGCTTCTCTAGCCTGTGCTTCTGCTTTTTGAAGGTCGAGAAAACGGGTATAAGTTTGTTCAAAGACTTTTGCAAAGCGTTTAAATATATCATATGCCTCCGGTACAGATGTATAAGTAATATATATGATATACCCATATTTGAAGAAGGCTACATGATCAATCTGGGAAGCGGGGAAAGGAATGCCGGCAGCCTTCATTTTGAGCAGTTGTTCTCCAACGCCGGGTAAGGTGCATAAATAATCGTAGTGAGCAGGACATTCGTTTTCGCCAATTTCATTTATCAGTAATGTTTCTCCTCTTTGCCCTGCTTCAAAATAGCTAAGAAAAATACCTTCTCTCGGAGTTCTGTACCTTGGAAATGTACCTTGACCATTGCTGCCCCATTCCAGTGAACCTTGCGGGTCAGCATCATAAATATTGAATGCACAAAACCATGTGGTAACACCCAGGGCCTGCACTTGTTTAACCAACTCAAGTGAAAGATCAGCCAGTTCATCACTTTTTTGCATGGCCATTGTTCTTGCACGAACCCTTTCCATTGCCAGTTGAATTTGTGCCTCTCTTGCTTGTGCTTCCGCTTTTTGTAAGTCAAGGAAACGAGTATAAGATTGTTTGAACGTATTTCCGAAGCGTAGCAGCAAGGTTTCATCCTCAACAGCCTCAGTGGTAATAACGCCAAGAATTCCGTCTGAAAAATTGATGCTGTGAAAAAACATTTGACGGGGCAATTCCCTGCCCGCTTCCTGTTTCATTTTGTCAACAGGAAAAATATTGAGTGAAGCAATACTGTTATGGTGTTTGACAATTTCCATCTCTTGCAGCGATTCGACATGAAATTCTTCCTTGTTTCTCCATGCGTCATACAGTTTTTTATATACAGGCACTTTTTCCATTGGAATAAAAAAGGACTGTGGCATCATATTACCGTCGGGTCTTGACATCCATACCTCACCTCTGTATGATTGTGTTGATTGAAAGCGGATAATGGCACAATTCCAGAGTTGTAATCCGAGTTTTCTCAGCTGCTCAAATATGGCGGTAACTACTTCAAGGAGTTCATCACTTTTATGCATGGCCATGGAACGGCTGCGCACCCTTTCCAATGCTGCTTCTATCTGCGCTTCTCTTGCCTGCGCTTCAGCTTTTTGCAGATCGAGGAAACGGGTATAAGCCTGCTCAAATACTCTTGCAAATCTTATTGAAATTTGAAAGTCTTCTTCTTTCATAATGTGCCCCGACCAACTGTCAAAACCAACAACTGAATTTTTTTCAGCAGCGAAACATGCAGTCCAGCTTTCTTTTTCAATTTGCAGCTGTCTTACTGTTTCGGGTATTTTTGATTCATTATACTTTCCAACGTAGCGGAAATATTCATTTTTAGTTTCTCCCGAATAAGATTTATTAAAGATATGTTTACCATTTTCAATAGCATTCCACAGATCTTTAATAATTGCGTTATTTTTTATTTCTTCATCATAAGGAAGATTGATTTTAACCGGGGCTGATAAATGATTCGTAGCGATCCAAAGCCGGACGGTTCGTTTTTCTTTTTCAAAAGTAAAAATAAGGGCTCCGTCAAAAGAAAGACCAAGCTCTGTAAGACGGTCAAATAAAGAAACTACTACTTGCTCCAGTTCATCTGATTGATGCATAGCCAATGAACGGGAACGAACTTTTTCCAGTGCTGCTTCAATCTTTGCTTCTCTTGCCTGTGCTTCGGCTTTTTGCAGATCAAGGAAGCGGGTATAGGTTTGCTCAAATACAGCAGCAAATCGTTTGAATATATCATGTGCTTCCGGAACAGGTTCATAAGTAATAAAAAGTAAAAACCCTTTTGAGAAATAGGCCTGGTGCATGATCTGGAAGGTGGGTAATGGATGGCCTGCTGCAATGATCGAATCCAAAATTTCACCCACAACCGGCAGCGTACGCATATACCCGTAATGCTTTGCCAATTTATCGCCACCCATTTCCACCACATGCAATGCTTTACCTTGTTCATAGCCCTTCCGCATCTGTATGAATAATTCATCTTCTGTTACAGGGGCTGTAAATGGCGGTTGCAATACCCCTTCACTGCTCATCCACAAAGTAACGGCTGATTTACCTGCCTGTCCGGTAGGCAGGTCATCGTTCCAGATACAATAACCGGCACTCCATGCAGGCATGCCCAGGGATTGTATCTGCTGAAATAAAATAGCAGCAGCATCCGGCAGTTCAGCACTTTGCTGCATAGCCATAGTTCTGGCCCTTACTCTTTCCAATGCGAGTTGAATCTGTGCTTCCCTTGCTTGTTCTTCGGCTTTTTGCAGATCGAGGAAACGTTGGTATAACCTTCCGAATTCGGTTGCAAATTTTCGTACAATCTCCTTTTCTTCCTCTGTTGCTTCCCGGTAATGCTGAAATCCTATAGCACCAAATTTGCAAAATCCTTCGGTAGTAAACATTCCATTTGGAAAATCCTTAGGGAGCGGCCTGAATTCTTCCGGTATCGTGGAAATTATTTCATCGAAAATTTTCCATATCTGGACAACAGCCTCTCCTGGAAAATGAAGAGTTTGAACATGCCCTGGCTTGTTGCTAATAAATGATTCTCTCAGTTCTTTCCACAAATCCCATGAGTCATCATTTATGATTTGCTTTGCTATTACCCGCCTGCCAGCCTTTCCCGTCATCCGGAATGTGTATGTGTTACTTTCCAGGTCAACCAGGCTTAAGTGTGCATGTACCGGACATATCCCCAAAACATCAAATTGTTCAAACAATATGAACAATACATCACTTAGTTCATCAGAATGGTGCATAGCCATAGCTTTGGCCCTGACTCTTTCAAGCGAAAGCTCTATCTGTGCTTCCCTTGCCTGTGCTTCCGCCTTTTCAATATCAAGGAAGCGGCGGTAGGCCAGTTCAAATACATTCCGGAAACGAACAAACAATTCCTGTGCTTCATTACTTAATGGTTCATACGTGGAAATACCCAGCGCCACAGGCCCTAATGAATACCAGTAATAGTTGAGTGATGTTGCCTTTCCTAAATAAGTATCAGCAAATTGATTTGTTGCTTTTTTCTGAAAAGCATACCAATCCTGAACTTTACTTCCTTTCAAACTCTTTTTAAAAAATTCATTGGGGCCATTGAGCATTTTTTTTACAAATGCTTTTGACATGGGATGGTTTGTATAGCTTACTTCCGTTGTAAGCAGTTTATTGTGTTTTGCATAAAACTCATAGTTGGTATATGTGCCTTTTTCTTTGTAAATAACAGCTGTCTGCACATTCCGGATTTCTTTTACACCCAGATTTTTCAGTTGCTGCGAAATTGTTTTACATACTTCAAGCATATCAGCCGGCCGTTTCATGCCCATGGCAACAGTTCGCACACGTTCCAGCGCTGATTCTATTTGCAGTTCTTTGTTTTTTCCCTCCAGTTCAACTGTGCGGCGCTTTACAGCTTCCCGAAGCTGAAGGTTTTCCTTTTTTATTTTTCCCGTTGCAATTTGCTCACCCTCTTCCGTTCTGCTGTCAGGAAATGAACCATGCATATGAACTACTTTCCATAAATTCCCCTTTTGCTCAAAAATAGCAGTAATACGTGCATGGCCATAAAACATCCATGCTCCTTTTGCCAAAACATACAAATCACACAGCTCATTTACAACAACTGTATTACCTATTGCTTTAATTGCGATTTTTCTTTTTCGGAATTCGGCTTTACCTGTCATTTGGTCGGCTGTCGCTTTGTAAAATTTTGCAGCTTCCTTTTTTGTTGTAAATATCTCTCCTGCAGCAGTGCCGTAAACAGTTACATTGTTATCCAAATAAGAAGCAAAGGTTTTTATATCGCCCCTGAGATTAGCATCCCATAAGTCATGGTATGCTTTAAGGATCTCTGCTTCCAGTTTTTTGGTCAGTTTCATTTCCTATCAATTAACAGGCAAACTAATGATAAATTCAGAACCTGCCCGCCCGGAAGGCGGGGTTTTCACCTTCAATTCCCCTCCATGTGCTTTTACAATATCATAACTTGTCTGAATCACGGATTTGCACGGCTTTATTGATTTCACTGATTTGTTCATGTTATTCATCTGTGTAATCTTTTAATCATTTCAATCCGTGATTCAGACAACAGGTAAACTAATCATAAACTCACTTCCTTCTCCCTCTTTCGTTTCCACTTTCAACATACCACCATGTGCCTTTACAATATCATAACTCAAGCTCAAACCCAAACCTGTTCCCTGCCCGGTTGGTTTGGTGGTAAAGAAAGGTTGAAAAATTTTATCCAATACTTTCTGTGGAATGCCGTTGCCGTTGTCCTTAACCTTAATCTCAACCCCCAAACCCCCTGAAGGGGGCTTTATACTCCGAGTTGCGATGGTAACTATTGGTTCGTAATCATCACCAGATTTTTTCACTTTTTCATCTACGGCATAAAAAGCATTGTTGATTAAATTAAGAATAACCCTTCCAATATCCTGCGGAATGATACTGATGTTTCCGATCGTTTCATCAAAATCAGTTTTCATCGTTGCATTAAATGTTTTGTCTTTTGCACGAAGACCGTGATAAGTTAATCTTAAATATTCATCTGCCAGTTTATTAATATCGGTTGGCTCTTTTTTGCCAGTGCCACTACTGGAGTGCTGCAACATTCCTTTTACGATAGCATCAGCTCTTTTGCCGTGATGGTTTATTTTTTGTTCATTGGACTCTATATCATTTGCTATGGCTTTTACTTCTTCGATATCTCCTTTTTCAATTTCCATTTTCATTTCTGCAATCAACTCCTTATTTACTTCTGAAAAATTATTAACGAAGTTCAACGGGTTTTGAATTTCATGGGCTATACCTGCGGTGAGTTCTCCCAGACTTGCCAGTTTTTCTGATTGGATGAGTTGTGATTGTGTAGTTCTCAAATTTGTAAGAGTTGCTTCCAATATTTTATTTGCCTTCTGCTTCTGACGGTTATTTCTATAAAGGATCGAAGCGATCAAAAGAAGTATTCCTAATCCTGCAATAAATGCATATTGTTTTAACTGATCCTGGTATTTGGCTTGCGCTGCTTCGATCTCTTTCTGATGTTCCTCATCTTTGTCAACCAATGCCTGGATGGTTTGAATATTTCCTGTGTTAAATAAACTGTCTTTATAGGTATTGGCTATTTTAAGATACCGGAGTGATTCTTTTGCATCTTTTTGTTCATAGAATTCAGATAAAAGAGTGACAGCTTCGAGTATTGTCTTTTTATGAGAAACCAATTCTGATTCTTCAAGACCTTTGCGGGCATAATAGATTCCTGAATCAGGCTGGTCTGCTAACTTATAAAAGGATGCAATTTTATTGTATGCCGATGCCGAAGCTCTGTGTTCATTATTCTGAATAGCGATTTGAAGACTTTGCTGGTAATAACTCAATGCCATAGTCCGGTTTCCCGATTTCATTTCTATATTTCCCAACGTTTTATATACGAATGGTTCTTCACGGTTAATACTTCGGAAAAAATCAAGAGCCTGTTGTTCATAATACCTGGCGGAATCGAGCTGATCAGTTTCTTCATAAACATTTCCTATATCATACAAGGCATAGCCAAGCCCCTCGTTCATTTCGCCTTTATCATAGAGTTTCTTTTGTCTTTGCAGATAGTTTAATGCTTTGGGATAATCTTTTAATACGATATAAATTTCACCAATAGAATTCAGGGCCGGAGAAGTAAATCTTTCTAGACCATTCGACTTGGCGATCTGCAATGCTTTGAATGCCATTTCAAGTGCCTTCGATAAATTGCCTACCTGCCCCAATGTGATACTCATAAATGACAGTGCCAGTATTTCACCTGCCAGGTAATTAATTTTCTGTGCTAAACTTATTGCCATTTGTCCGTAATAAATAGATGAATCAGAATTTCCCAGGCGATAATTGGAACATAATTCTATTTGCGTATGGATGCGGCTCCGATCATCTTTAGCCATCGCCAGCTGATGATGAAGGCTGTCAATGAGCTTCCGGTTCTGTGTAAATCCAGTGATACAACTCAGAAACACAAAAATGGTAGTAGTAAAAAGTTTTATCATTATTTTATTTAAGCTGGAAGTTTAATTATAAATTTGGAACCCTCTCCTTCCTTTGTCTCCACTTTCAACTCCCCGCCATGTGCCTTCACTATATCATATGCCAAACTTAACCCTAATCCTGTCCCTTGACCGGAAGGTTTGGTGGTAAAGAAGGGTTGAAAGATTTTATCCAATACTTTTTGAGGGATACCGTTGCCGTTGTCTTTTACACTAACTAAAACCTCGGCCCCCCTGCCTCCGCCAGCTGGCGGAGGGTTCTTAGAAGTCTTTACAGTTACAGTTGGTTCATATCCATCACTGATTTGTTTCTTTTTTTCATCAACTGCATAAAACGCATTGTTAATCAAATTCAAAACAACTCTTCCAATATCCTGTGGAATGATATTGATGTTACCAATGCTTTCATCGAAATCAGTTTTCATCGTTGCATTAAATGTTTTGTCTTTTGCACGAAGACCGTGATAAGCTAATCTTAAATATTCATCTGCCAGTTTATTAATATCCGTTGGTTCTTTTACACCGCTGCTGCTTCGGCTGTGCTGCAGCATTCCTTTTACTATCGCATCAGCTCTTTTGCCGTGATGATTTATTTTTTCTTCATTTTCTTTAATGTCTTTTGCAATTACTTTTGCATCTGTATAATTTCCTTTGTCAATTTCTTGCTCAAGTTCATCTGCCAATTCCTTATTTACATCTGAAAAATTATTCACGAAGTTTAACGGGTTTTGAATTTCATGTGCAATACCGGCAGTGAGTTCGCCAAGAGAAGCCATTTTTTCGGATTGAATGAGTTGGGCTTGTGTGGATTTTAAATCTTCAAGAGATTCTTTTAATTCACTAGTGCGCTGTTGTACCTGCTGTTCAAGTGTTTCTTTTTGGGAAGAAAGGATTTGTTGTTTTTCATGTTCTTGAGCAATTGTTTTTTCTGAAAGTTGCTTGACTTCAAATACTCTTTTCTGTAATGCTAAAGCAGCCCTTGCAAATTCTCCCGCGATAAAGAAAGATAGGAAAAGAGGTACTATTGAAAAAATGACAGCTACTAAATATCCTGCCTCAGCTAATTTACCCATGATAGTTAGATAAACGTTCCCACATCCAAACAAAAAGGACACACTCATCCCAATAAGAATTATCAGGGAACTATGCCTTTTTTTGAAAACCGCCTTTATAGCAATGCGGATAGCTTCTAATGTTAATATTGCTCCAAAACAAGCAATTAAAATTCTTCCGTAGTTGTAAATCATAAAGCTAAGCGGAATTGCAAATACTATATAGAAGATAAAAAAGTTATAATAGTAGGGCTTTGGGCATTTGAAAAATATATAAAAAGCATTTAAAAGAAACAACATACCAATGCTTGAAATAGTGTTTGCAAATATAAAAGTGAAAGAAGATAGTGATATCGACGTGATTGCGAGAGACGCAAATATATAGAGAAGTATTGTGATTGCTTGCCCCAAACTGTTAACGGCAATGTATAAATAGGACTTCTCGTTGCGGAACGAAATATAAAAATAAAGGCAAAACAAGCCAAGAAGTAAATAAATTGAGATGATACTAATAAACAGCGCAAAGGTTAAAACACTCGCAGAAGTATAATCTGCAAAACCTTGATTGGGGGATTTAAGAATTAGACGAACACAGGGATTAACATCAAAAAGTATAAAAAACTTTTTGTTGAATGAATAGCGTACTGCCAGTTCCTGAATATTTTGTTTCCCAAAATGTATAATAAACGGACGATCATGCAGACTATAAGTTTGCTCTTTACTTTCATCAGTGCTAATAGCTCCAAAGCGATACAGTAGTTGACCATTTAAATAAATTTCTGAAGCAACAACCTGTGAAATAATTAATGCTGCAGTTGAATCTTGCAGGGAAGAATCAACTTCGATCTTTAACCGGAACCAGCCAATATTGCCATCCTTTTTTTGCTTTAGCAATTGATGAATATCAATGTCGGGATTGACGTTATCCCATTTCGTGTCATTGAAATTTGGATTCGCCCATTCAGGATTATCACCAGAATGATATTTCCATCCTTTGTTTAATAGGATACCTTCAGCTGGAATTTTATCAATATGAAAAACGTTCTCAGAGAACTCTTGTGAAAAACAAATAGGAGTGAATAAAAAAACATAGAAAAGCAAACAGTAAAAAAATTTCATAAAGAATTTCATTTAAGATTTTCTTAAACAGGTAATTGAATAATAAATTCCGCCCCTTCATCCTCTCTCGTTTCCACTTTCAACTCCCCGCCATGCGCCTTCACTATATCATAGCTCAAACTCAATCCTAAACCAGTTCCTTGCCCGGTTG
>JANRKT010000134.1:0-40427 GCA_033763355.1 Chitinophagaceae bacterium
GTTGTGTAAAAGCTGCTGACTTTGACGGGGATGGTTACATTGATTTGTTTGTTGGAGGAAGGGTGGCGCCGGGATGGTACCCGCAACCGGAAAGCGGTTACCTGCTGAGAAATGAATCAAAAAATGGTAAGGTTTTATTTAAGGATGTTACTGCACAAACCGCTGCCGGATTGCAATCAATCGGACTGGTAACTGATGCACTATGGAGTGATGCAGACAATGACGGCGATGTGGATTTAATGGTAACAGGGGAGTGGATGGGCATTCATTTCTTTAAAAATGATAAGGGGTTATTAAATAAGGTAACTGCTGCAACCGATAATGAAAAAGGATGGTGGAACAGCATCAGCGCCGCTGATATTGACAATGATGGCGACATGGATTATATAGCGGGCAATTATGGCCTGAATGGATTTTATAAAGCAAATGCAAATGAACCGGTATCTGCTTTCTTCTCAGATTATGATATGAACGGCAGGCCTGATTTATTAATGAGCCAGTACCGGGCAGTAAAGCCGCATGGTAACAAGATTGCATACCCTGCATTGTTCCGTGACCAGGTGGCGGAAGGTTTACCTGCGATAAAAAAACATTACAGCAATTACAGCTCATTTTCAAAAGCAGGCACTGAGGAAGTGTTGAATAAATTTCAAAGAGATGATGAATTGAAATTGTCAGCCATTAACATGCAAAGCGGCTGGATGGAGAACAAAGGCAATTTTGAATTTGCATTTCATCCTTTACCAGCCGCGGCACAATGGAGCGTTGTGTATGGCATTGCTGTTAATGACTTTAACGGGGATGGCAACATTGACCTGGCATTAAATGGAAATGATTACAGCATAGCCCCTGTACAGGGAAGGGCAGATGCTTTTTATGGATTGCTGTTACAGGGAGATGGTAAAGGAAACTTTACAGGCTTAAATGCTTTGCAAAGCGGTTTATACATTCCGGGAGATGGTAAAGCGCTTGTTCAAATGCAATGGGGTGATGATATTGCGCTTGCTGCATCACAAAATGGCGGCCCGCTGCTGTTTTTCAAAAACAATGCAAACAATCGTCTTGTTCCGGTTGAAGCGGATATTACTGCTGCAATAATTACATATAAAGATGGCAAAAAACGAAAGGAGGAATTCTATTATGGCTCGTCTTTCTATTCGCAGTCGGCAAGGTTTATTCAAATCAGCCCGGCAGTAAAAAATGTTGAATTTTATATCGGGAAACGAATGCTTAAGAAAATTGATAACTAAAATTAAAAAGGCTCCGGTATGAACCGGAACCTTTTATCTTTCATGTCTCGCTTATAAACCTGACGGTTTTAGTAATTATTTGCAGGCTATTTTACAGCCAAAGCCTTATCAATTAAAAATATCAGGCTGGTACGGTGTGCCCTTGTTTGCTCGTTGGTTGAAATTGCTGTTGCAAGCGATCCCTTTATTTTTTTCAGGGTATATAAAGCAGCAGCTTTGGTGGCGTTGTCGTAAGGCGCAGGGCCATTTACAATATTGGCAGCGCCTTTTACAAATTCTGTCTGCAGGTTTTGGCGGTACAGGTTTACATTGGTCTTAAGGTCTGCTTCAAAAATACCTTTTACCAGGTCATTCATCACATCTGTTATGCTGTATGTATTCCCGTACAACCCGCTGCTGTTGATACGTTGCGCCGTTACCGGGTGAAGGATATGGCCGAGAACACTTGTTTGTATGCCCAGTACAGTAAGCTGTGGTTTTATATCTTCAGTTGTACCAAAGAAATTAAACCCTCTTCTTTGTAATTGCAGGTAGGGGAAGAGCTTTGCGTCGGCGTCAAATGCATTGGGAGCAAAAAGATGTTTGTTTAAAAAATCCATCGCTCTTTTTTGCTGTGCAGCCGGTACGGGTGTAAATGGTTTGTTGGCAGAACCCTGTTCAGGGAAACTCCTGTCAACATAAACACCTCCGATAAACCTGCTTACTGAAGAGGCCATCTGGAAGCGCTGACCATTCAGCGTACCATATCTTACCCTCAGTTCCATGTATGATTTGCCCGGCTTGCTGTATTTATCTTTCAGCTTTCCCATCAGGTTGTTCACCAGCTTATAGCGGTCTTCGGCGTACGCAACCATATCATTGCTCATGTCATTGGTCATTACCCGCGGGTCAATACCTGAGCCAAAACCGGTAATATCACCATCATTTCCAAATATAAGTTTGGGGTCGGTGCTGCGGCTGAGTATTTTCTTTATACCTGCTTCCTCTTCTGAAGGGCTGAAGGGGGTGTAACCAAATTCAATTGCCCAGATATCATAAGGGCCTGCTTTGGTGGTATAATAATCACCTTGTTTACTTCTGTCTGATGCGACATTGATAGCAGGATAATCCATCACAGAGCCATGCAAACCGATTTTGTGTGTAATTTCCTTGTTGTGCACTTCTGCCGGGCTTAACATCTGGCTTGATTTCATGTTGTGGTTCAAGCCCATGGTGTGGCCCATTTCATGCATGATCAGGAAGTACAGGAACTGTTTGTGCATTTCTGATACCTCTTCAGGAGCAGCGTCGTTTGCTTCAAGCACAGTTAGGCCGGTGGTATATTGCTGCTTCAGTTCATGCGCAATATTGCAAAGTGTGCCGGGCTCTATTTGCCCTGACTTTAAAAGATAGCTGTTTATCTCTTCCTGTGCAGTAACAGAACCATTGCCGCCGTAAGAATTGTACAATTCATCAAGGTTCGGGATGCCGCTGCCGCTCTGCCACTCAACCGTAATATCTGAACCCAGTACCTGGCCTGTTTTGGGGTTTACAAAGCTGGGCCCTATGGCGCCGTAAGGGGGGTAGGGGGAAGATACCCAGCGGATAACATTGTAACGTATATCGGCAGGGTCCCAATCGGCATCATCCGGCATAATTTTCATTACCACTGCATTTTTAAACCCTGCTTTTTCAAATGCCTCATTCCACTTTAAGCCTGCTTCAACAATTGTCTGTCGCAGTTCAACAGGAGTGGTATTCTCCACCCACCATACAATGGGTTCAACGGGTTCGCTCAATGCTGCATTGGGATCTTTTTTCTTCAGGTGCCAGCGCCTGATGACGTCTTTGTAATCGGCAACTTTTATTGAAGTAAGGTTCTCAATTTCTTCAATAAAATATCCAACCCTCGGGTCATCGCGGCGGGGGCGGTAATCATTTTCCGGCACTTCAAGAAATGAATGCTGGAAACGGATGCGGTTGTAACGGGCATCTGTAATGTCTTTTCCGCCCTGGTTAAAAGGTGCGGGGTTATCATAAGCCAGTTCAACTACCACATCTGTATTGTTGGGGAAGGAGCGTACTTTGCGGTATTTTGATTTTGCAGTATTCAGGTTACCGAGATTAAAAATAGCCCCTGGCGGAAGACCCGGCGGCAATATGGGTTTTACCTGGTCTAATTTTTCACTCAGGAACAACGCATCAGCCGCAATTAAATAGCCGGCAGAATCTTCTGCAGCAACTTTATCAGCATAAAATACCGCTTCCGTTACATCCACATTGGCAGCTTTGCTTATTGCATTGCCTTTATCATAATAAAAATTGGTATTTACCTGGCTGAACTCCAGTTTATCAAAAGCCTTTTGAATTTTGAAGACCCATGTGGTCCTGATCATGTTCTGGTGAAGGAACAATGAAGTTGGGCCGCCCATAGAAAAACTCTGGTAAATATATTCTTTACCCAACTGGCCCTTTTTTACATATAACTGAACGCTTCCAGTGGCAGTGTCCTGGTAAAGTGTGAAAAGGCCATCAATTTTTTTGCTGCTTTTTACTTTATCAGTTATACCCGGCGGCTTGGGCGGGGCTTTTTTAGCTGTATCTGCGGGTACTGCTGCTGAGGCTGGTTTGCCTTTATCCTGGGCCTGCAGTATAACAACAGAAAGAACAGTCAGGCAGAAAAGCAATATACTCTTCTTCATAATAATTTAATTTGGTTGAATACGAAAATTACGGTACTGGTTATAAGTATAATTGGAATTTGTGACAAAAGAGAAAAAAGAAGGATGAAGGGACGGGAATCCTCCGTCTATATTAATGTACAACGAAAACAGCACCGTATTATATCCCATATCGTTCCTTTAATATACCCTGGTGGTGGCGCCAGTGCCCGATAACAATATAGCCGAGGCTGAGCACATTAATGCTGTTGTTATTGGCTTTACCTTTTCTTTCAATCATGTTAGCTGTAAAGCTCTGGAAAAGCAGCAGTGAAGACTGGCGGAGTATGAGAAATTCATTCATCATATCCGTTAAGTTGCGGTGGCTTACATCCGCTTCTGCTGCATATTCATTTTCTTCAAAACCCGGCAATGATTTTTTTTCGCCACGTGCAAAGCAGAGTGCACGGTATGCAAAAATCCTTTCGGCATCAATAGCATGCTGCAGCAGTTGCTTTACGGTCCACTTGCCTTCGGCATAGGCATAATCAGCTTTTGCAGCATGAATGGAAGACAGGAATTCCTGTAATTCATGCACTGAATTTTTCAGCGCCGGTAGAAGGTCTTGTTCAGGAACCAGTTTGATATAAGTATGATAAAATGCGGGATAATCTTTTTCTGAGGGGCGTGACATAAGCAATTGTTTCATCAAAATTAAAAAAGCGCCCCGAATGAGGCGCTTTTATTTATTCATAACTGTTATTATCCTTTTTTGTTTTTTTTGAGTTTGGATTTGGGCAATACAGGCTTTGGCTTTGCCTGAACCGGCTGAGGGGCATTATCGCCTTTTAAAGTTCCGGCCAGTTTAATGGCTTCATAGGCATTTACCACGCCTCCGCTTTTGGAGAGCTCTGATAAACTCACTTCCTCGTCTGTACCCGGTTTTGACACCTTTGCTTTTATCGGGGTAATACTTTTTTCAATAACATATTTTACCTGTTTGGCGCTCAGCTCAGGATAGTAGGAGAGGATGAGCGCTGCGAGGCCTGCAACCACCGGGCTTGCCATACTGGTGCCCTGCAGGTTGCCATATTCATTGCCACCAGGAAGCGTTGAATAAATTTTTACGCCGGGGGCAAACACATCCACCTGATCTTTTCCGTAATTGGAGAAAGAAGCGGTAAGCTCATCAACAGTCGGGCCGCTGGCACCAACTGTTACCCAATTGGAGGCTTTTGAAGAACCACCGGAGTTGTCAAGGAAATTTGCAGTAGGAAAATTATCATTTACATCAATATCTTTTGAGTCGTTGCCTGCAGCATGAACGAGAAGTACCCCTTTTTGTTCTGCATATTTAACCGCATCATCAACCCATTTCTTTTCGGGTGAAAAGCTTTTTCCAAAGCTCATGTTAATGACCTGTGCGCCGTTGTCAACTGCATAACGTATGGCGTTGGCAATATCTTTATCATGCTCATCGCCGTCGGGCACAGCACGGATGGACATGATTTTTACATTGCCGGCAATACCGTCCATGCCCTTGTTGTTTCCCCTTGCTGCGGCTATAATGCCTGCCACATGGGTGCCGTGCATGGCAGAAGAGTTGCTTACCATCACATCATTGTTGCCGTAAAAGCGGTCGTTAATGTCATCGTAATTGTCTTCAACCACTTCACCCCGGTAATTTTTGGGTTCTTTTTCCAGCGCCTCAACTTTGCTTTTTTCGCCATTAAAGAATTCAGTCACGCCGTCTATAAGTTGTTTGTTGGTATTTTCAGTTTGCTGTGTTTGCTGAAATAACCCGAGAATGGTATTCTTCGCTTTGCTTTGTTCAGCGTTGGCCGGTTTAAATTTTTCAAGTTCGGTTCCCGTGTAAGTTTCTTTGCTCATGGCTGTGCGGAGCACACTGTCGGCAACAGGTATTTTTTCTACAATGCCTTTCAGCAGCAAAACATACATTGCAGCTTCTTTGGCCTGGCTTTCAATCTGGTCTTTTACTTTGCGGTACATCTTTACTTCTTCCGCTTCTTCAGGTTTTACTGAAGATTCATCGGGGACCACTGAACCGAACTTCTTTTTGAACTTATAATAAATCCTGGCGGCTTCGTAGCTGTCTTTGGTTACGCTGCGGCCATCTTTGTTGCCGAGGAAATTCCATCCGTAAATGTCATCCACGTAACCGTTCTTGTCATCATCAATTCCGTTGCCGGGAATTTCTTTTGGATTGAGCCACAAAACAGGTTTCAGGTCTTCATGAAGTGTATCAACACCCGAATCAATTACAGCAACTACAACCACCTGTTTAGGTTTTTTATCTTTCAGGAGGGTTTGATAAGTTTTTTCCACACCAATACCATAAAAGCCTTCTTTCTGCTGGTCAAGCACATGCCAGCCTTTAGGCACTTCTTTTTCAGCCTTTACAGAAGTTTGGGACCATGAAAAATTGGTTTGGGTAAATACAAAAAGACCTGTGAGGAACAGGAAATACAATCGTTTTATCATTACGGTGTGTTTAAAAAATTTGGGCAATTTACGCATATACTGTTACTGTAAACGTACCGCCAGTACAATTTTGCATAAAATTTTACTTTAAATGTCAAATTTTATGCCTTGTGCAAGGGGTAATTTGGCAGAATAGTTTATGGTATTGGTTTGCCGCCTCATATATGTCTTCCATGCATCGCTGCCGCTTTCCCTTCCGCCGCCGGTTTCTTTCTCACCGCCAAAGGCCCCGCCGATTTCTGCGCCGCTTGTTCCAATGTTGACGTTGGCAATGCCGCAATCGCTGCCTGCATGTGATAAAAATTGCTCTGCTTCCCTGAGGTTTAACGTCATGATAGCAGATGAAAGCCCCTGCGGCACCCCGTTCTGTATCGCAATGGCTTCATCCATCGTTTTATACTTCATTACATAAAGTACCGGTGCAAAAGTTTCGTGCTGAACGATCTCATAATCCGGTTTTGCTTCTGCTATGCAGGGTTTTACATAACAGCCGCTTTCATATCCGGCACCGGTAAGGATTCCCCCTTCAACCAGGAATTTACCGCCTTCTTTTTTACATTTTTCTATGGCTTCGCAATACATTTTTACAGCATCCTTGTCTATCAACGGGCCCACATGGTTTTTTTCATCAAGCGGGTTGCCGATTTTAAGTTGATTGTATGCATTAACCAGTTTTTGAGTAAACGAGTCGTAAATCGATTCATGAATAATCAAGCGCCTTGTTGTGGTACAACGCTGGCCCGCAGTTCCCACAGCGCCAAATACTGCCCCCACAACAGCAATATCCGGATCGGCATCTTTTGAGATAATGATTGAATTGTTGCCGCCTAATTCCAGTAAACTTCTTCCCAGCCTTGCACCAACAGCAGCACCAACGGCTTTTCCCATTCTTACAGAACCGGTTGCAGACACAAGCGGTATCCTTGTATCATTTGCCATCCATTCGCCTGCATCCCTTGCGCCTGTAATCAAACAGCAAACACCTTCGGGCACTTCGTTTATGGTAAACACTTCTGCAATTAATTTTTGGCAGGCCACTGCGCACAATGGTGTTTTTTCCGAAGGTTTCCATACACATGTATTGCCGCATACCCATCCTATCATGGCGTTCCAGCTCCATACTGCTACTGGAAAATTAAAAGCTGATATGATACCAACTACACCAAGGGGGTGCCATTGTTCATACATGCGGTGACCGGGCCTTTCGCTGTGCATGGTTAAACCGTATAATTGCCTTGAAAGGCCAACAGCAAAATCGCAGATGTCAATCATCTCCTGCACTTCACCCAAACCTTCCTGCAGGCTTTTGCCCATTTCATAAGAAACCAGTTTGCCAAGAGGTTCTTTGTATTCACGGAGTTTTTCGCCAACCTGTCTTACTAGTTCACCGCGTTTGGGTGCGGGCCACATGCGCCATTCCAAAAAAGCTTCCTGTGATTTTGTTATTACAGCATCATAAGCGGCTTTATCAGTTGAAAAAACGGAAGCAATGAGTTTGCCATCAACCGGCGAATAAGAATGAATTTTTTCTCCCGAAGAGCCTATCCAATGCTGCCCTGTTGAAGCGCCCTGGTTAAAGGATTCAACCTGCAGTTGCTGTAAAAAATCCATAGCAAAAATTTGATGTGACGCAAAGGTACGGAGATAGGATGTGTCCCGCAAAGACGTTGAAATGTTTGGAGGTTACATGTTGCGGGTTACATGCCAGCAGCCTCTATTTTTTTGTCAATAATTCACTGTTTCGGACCCACATTACGAAATACGGATTTTCACTTTTTGCCCGCTTAATTATGACAAAAAACGGTTTATCAAAAATCATTTTTTTGGGTTGCACTTTTATTAGTTCAGCAACTGCGCTGTCAACTACTACATTAGCTTCACTTTCAACAACAGCACCTTTCTCGTTTAAAATAAAGCCAGTTCTTTGGTATGCAATCTCTACAGAATGTTTTTTATTTTTTGTTGTGAAAACCTGCCCTTCAATGCTGCTATAGTTTTTTTCAATATTGAATTTAATTACGGGAACAGAAAAGATGTCAATGTCATTCAAGGTGTATTTCCATGATATTACACTGGCAGACTTTTCTTTTTCCCCCAAATCAATTAGCCTCCTGGTTTCTCTTAAGGCATCTGACAGATTCATTACACTTGTAATTCCTTTTACGAGTTGAATTTCATGAAGTGTGTCCTTAGGTGTAAATTTTAGAATAAAGTTATCATCATCTTTATAATACAGGATTTCAGTAAATTTTACAGTTTCTTCATTATAAGATTGCATCCCGAAAACCGAAACTTTTGTATTGTCAAATAAAATGGGGTCGTCAAGCTTTTGAAGCCCTGAAGGGAAAGGTAAGGTCTTATTAAAAAAAGCTTTTGCAAATATTACATTGCCAGCCAATTCTGCTTCTGCTGAATATTCATCGGCCAGTAATGTGTTTTTGTATGAGACAGATTGATTGAGTAATTTGAATTCAGCGGAATTGTTATTCGTTAAGCTGATGGGGGTGTTAAGCTTTTGTTTTACTTTATCCCATGCATATAGAAAGGCAGGTGCGTAAATAATATTCTTGTTGTGTTCCACAGGGCTCTCTAAAGTAGGAACAAATTCTGTATGCTGAAGTCTGTTGATATTAGTCACTTCAGGCAGCTCACTCCATGTATATTGATTTGAATTCTTACAGGAAATCAAAACTGATAGAGTTGCAATCAGGACTGCCGGAATAATTTGCATGTCCCGGTATCCGCTGGCATGAAACCTGTAACTTGGAACCCTAAGGACCATTGTCATTTTAATTTGAGAACTAATACTGCTCACTCTCATTCGGGAAGTTCTTTGACTTTACATCGCTGATATAATCTTTTACCGCTTTTGAAACTTCATCATACAAATTGCTGTACTGCCTCAGGAAACGGGGCTTGAACTCCTGGTTAATGCCCAGCATGTCATGCATTACCAAAACCTGCCCATCGCAGTATTTGCCGGCGCCTATGCCGATGGTGGGTATTTCTAAACTTTCACTTACTTCTTTTGCAAGGTTGGCCGGGATTTTTTCCAGCACAATTGCAAAGCATCCTGCTTCCTGTAAAAGCTTTGCATCCCTTTTTAATTTCTCCGCTTCCGCTTCTTCTTTAGCCCTTACCTGGTAGGTGCCGAATTTGTAAATGCTTTGCGGTGTTAATCCAAGATGGCCCATAACAGGAACGCCCCCTGATAAAATACGTTTAATGCTTTCCAGCACTTCTTCACCGCCTTCTAATTTTATGGCATGTGCCCCTGTTTCTTTCATGATACGGATGGTTGAACTCAATGCTTCTTTGGAATTGCCCTGGTAAGAACCAAAGGGAAGGTCAACCACAATAAGGCAGCGTTTTACGCCCCGCACTACAGACTGTGCATGATAAATCATCTGGTCTAACGTAATGGGCAATGTGGTTTCATGGCCTGCCATTACATTGCTGGCTGAATCGCCTACAAGAATAATATCAATGCCTGCCTCATCAATAATGCGTGCAAAGGAAAAATCGTATGCAGTAAGCATAGAAATTTTTTCGCCGGTTTCCTTCATGCGTTGCAGGGTATGCGTGGTAATGCGTTTAACTTCTTTATTAACACTCATAACAAAACTTTTGTATTTAATCCGGAAACAGAGAAAGAATATGCCCCTGCATTAGAATAAAACATATCCGGGCGTTTTCCGGTTATTTAAGGAAAGCGAAATTAATGAAAAAGATTCCTGATTTGAAATTTCTGCTGTTAGCCTGCCACAAGATATACAGAAAGTACCGGCCACTAATTACACGAATTCCGCTAACAGGGAATTAATTTGCTGACCTGGTTAATCAAAACTTCACCACCTCATCGTACAAATGGTGTATCAAACCATCTGCAAGCCCGATTTTGGGCACATATATTTCATCACAATCCGTCCAGCGCATTACATTGATGTAAATCTGCAGTGCAGGAACAATCACGTCAGCCCGGTCTTCACGGAGTTTGTAAATGCTGATGCGCTCTTCAAGTGTAAAATTGCTGAGTTCTTTATGGTAATCCCGCAGCAGTTCAAGAGGAAGAGGTTTGCCTTCTTTCCTTTTCGATAGCGAAAAAACTTTATTGATGTTGCCGCCGGAACCGATGGCGGTTACGTGCCTGTAACCTTTGGTTTTTACTTTTATAAAATCTTTCATCTTGTCCCATGTCTCTTCCTTCACCATATTTTTAAGCAGGCGGATGGTGCCAATATCAAACGACTGTTTAAAAACCAGCTTGCCATCGCTGAAGAAAGTAAGTTCCGTACTGCCGCCGCCAACATCTATATATAAGTAAGATTCATCTGCACTCATGTTTTCCGCCACATGGTTTTCATAAATAAGCGATGCTTCTGCATCCCCGCTGATGACTTCAATTTCAATATCGGTTTCCAGTTTCACTTTACGGATGATGTCCGCTGCGTTTTTTGCATCCCGCATGGCGGATGTGGCACAGGCTTTAACATGTTTTACACCGTAAGCATTCAAAAGGTGTTTGTAGGCTTTAATGGTTTGCAGGATCATCCCTATTTTTTCTTTGGAAATTTCACGGGTTTCAAATACATCAAAGCCGAGGCGCAGGGGCACCCTTACCAGGTTGAGTTTTATAAATTCAGGCTGCCCGTTGTTTTTTATCATTACTTCCGTAATCAGCAAACGGGCTGCATTGCTTCCGATATCAATGGCTCCTAATCTCAATTTTTTTCAGCGGTTTAATCATCAATATTATAGATTAATCCCTGCCGGGGGCATACTATTAATCCACAGATGTCAATAATTCTTTCAGGCAGTTGTTGCAACAGGTTTTACGGCGTTATGCGTTTTTTGGAGAAGGTAATTGTATATGTCAATCTGCGAACGGACCCTTTTGCCTTTGGTGCGTACGTATTCATTGCTGAGGGCGTTGTCAAGCCAGCGTGCTTTTACATTATCTTTTAATTGTATTTCAAGAATATCCTTAAGTTCTTTTCCGGTTTCCTTATCCAGTACCGGAACTGCAGCTTCTACCCGGTGGTCAAGGTTCCTCAGCATCCAGTCTGCCGAAGAAATGAAAACTTTTTCTTTGCCGTCGTTGTGAAAAATAAGCACCCTTGCATGTTCAAGATATTCATCAACTATGCTTACTGCATAAATGGGCAGCTTAAATTTTTTATTCTCAGTCAGGGCGCAGAAGATCCCCCTT
Source organism: Chitinophagaceae bacterium (assembly GCA_033763355.1). Classification (GTDB taxonomy): domain Bacteria; phylum Bacteroidota; class Bacteroidia; order Chitinophagales; family Chitinophagaceae; genus JANRKT01. The sequence goes on from JANRKT010000134.1 coordinate 11,601, forward strand.
ACCACCATTTTAATTTCCACTCCGGCCCCTGCGGCTTCATACAATTTTTGTATCAGTATCTCGTCAGAAAGTGAATTCAGCTTGATCCACATTATGGCTTTTTTGCCCGCTTTCGCATTTCTTATTTCCCTGTCAATTAACTGTATCAGTTCCCGGCGCATATAAACGGGGCTTACCATTAAAGTTTTGCACATGCGCAGGTTTTTTAAGCCCGTCTTTGGCCTTTCAAGGTAACTGAACATTTTATTTACATCGGCCATAATATTGCGGTTGGATGTAAGCAGGCAATGATCGCAATATATTTTTGAGGTACTTTCATTCAGGTTGCCGGTGCTTACAAAACCATAATGAATGGTGCGGTTGTTTTTTCTTTTGCGGATAAGGCAGATTTTAGAGTGAACTTTTGTATTGGGGATGCCTACCAGTACTTTCACCCCTTCATCTTCCAGCCTTTCCTTCCATTCCAGGTTGGCTTCTTCATCAAATCTTGCCCTTAATTCCAGCACTACAATTACTTCTTTGCCGTTGCGCACTGCATTGATCAGTGCATTTATAACTTTTGAGTGTTCGGCAAGCCGGTATGCAGTTATTTTAATGGTGGTTACATCAGGGTCAATGGCTGCTTCACGTAACAGGTCAATCACGGCATTGAAAGAGTGGTAGGGGAAGCTTAATAACACATCTTTCTCAAGCACCACATCTGTAACACGTGACGTGCCTGCTAAAAAAGGATGAACGAAAGGTTTGCGGCGGCTTGCTTTGGTTGAAAAAACCGAATCGGGAAATTCCATGAAATGCCTGAAATTATGTATCCTGCCTCCGGGGATCAAATGGTCTTTTTTAGTTAGCAGCATCCTGCGCACAAGGTACTCAAGCATCGCAGGGTCAATTTCCCTGTCGTAAATAAAACGTACGGGTTTGCCTTTGCGCCTGCTCTTTAATCCTTTTTGAATTTTTGCAGTATAAGTAGTGGTTTCATCATAATCAATGTCAAACTCCGCATCTTTGGTTACTTTAATAACATGTGCGGAATATTTATCGTAATTAAAAAATGAAAATATCTGCGGCAGGCAAAAACGCACCACATCTTCAAGCAGGATGATGTAATGTTCACCAGGCTTTGAGGAGGGAAGCCGTACAAACCTGGAAACGGCACGTGTGGGAACTTCTACCAGTGCATACTTTCTTTTATAAGCTGAATCTTTTCTTGACATCACTACAGCCAGGTAAAGGGATTTATCCCTCATGTAAGGAAATTCCCGGATGCTTTCAATCATCAGCGGTATGATGTTGCTGCGTACTTCTTCCTCAAAAAAATTCAGTACATATTTCTGCTGTTCCCTGTTGAGCTGTTTTTCCGTAACAATAAAAATTTTTTCTTTACGAAGGTCCTGGAAGATGCTTTCCCATATGCGGTTAAATTCACTTTGTTGTTCCAGTACAATAAGCTGGATTTCGTCAAGAATTTTTTGCGGCGATACTTCAAGGTGCATACGGGCCTTCTTGCCCATCTTAATCATTCTGCGCAATGCAGCAACCCTTACACGGAAAAACTCATCGAGGTTATTGGAAAAAATACCAAGAAATTTCAATCTCTCTTTTAAAGGCACTGTCGGGTCTGCCGCTTCCTGCAATACCCTTGCGTTAAAGGCAAGCCAGCTTACGTCACGGGCTATGGTCTTTCGGGTTGTCTTGGCCATGAAGGTTATCTTATTTCGTAAAAGTAATTAACCTGAACATGAAGCAAATATTAAGTTTTAATGAAGTTCAGAGCTGCTGTATTTTATCAATAAGGCCGGTGGTAGAGTAGCCTTTTACGAGAGGTATAATCTTTACTTCGCCGCCATTTTTTATTACCTGTTCGCCGCCCGCCACCTGCTCCGGTTTATAATCACCGCCTTTAACCAGTATATCAGGTTCAAGTGCAATGATGAGTTCAAGCGGGGTGTCTTCATCAAAAACTGATACTGCATCAACAATGGTAAGAGAAGCCAGCATAAGCGAACGGAAAGCTTCATTGTTAACAGGCCGCTTATTGCCCTTAAGTCTTTTTACGGAAGCATCGCTGTTTACGCCAACTACCAGCACATCTCCAAGCGCAGCTGCCTGTTTCAGTACTTCCATGTGCCCCTGGTGAAGAATATCGAAACATCCGTTGGTAAATACAATTTTTTTGCCAAGGAATTTCCATCGCCTTGACTGGTACACCAGCTCTGCCCTTGAAAGTATTTTATTGGGTATGTGATGGGACTGCTTCATTTTTTTTGCGGTTAAATACCGGGAGCAAAAGTAAAGACAGTATGCCACATACCAATATCATGATGGTTTGCACGGCCCATATCAGCCAGCCGAAAGCAAGGCCGTTTACTTCGCTGATGCCGTACAGCGTCATGGTTTTTTGCACGGCAAGCTGGTAAGCCCCGATGCCGCCCTGTGTAATGATCATGGCAATGCTGCCAAATGATAAAACCGAAAGCGATGGTTTCATGCCCAGGTGACTTACCGATTCCAATGCAAAAAAACCCACCCTTATACTTAACAGGTACATGAGCCAGATAAAGACGGAGTGAAAAATAAAAGCCCCTTTCTTTTTGATGTAACGTATGCTGGTAAGGCCCTGCCAGATGCCTTTGATGATGGCGTTGATTTTTTGTATGGGCTTGATGTGGCTGAATCTTTTAAGAAAAAAAACAAAGAGCAGTATAAACGCTGCTATTACTGAAAGGGCAATAAAAAGTTTATTGAAATTGAAATTCCCGGAAGTGTCAAGAAATAATTTCCTGAGCTCTTCGGAAGCGTATTCGCCTACAATATTTATCTGCAATACAACAGTAAGAAAGATGACCGTTGCCAGGCTTACTACATCGCATGCCCTTTCAGCCACCATTGTGCCGATTACTTTATCAACCGGTGTTTTTTCATAACGGGCAAGTATGGTGCATTTCATTACTTCGCCGAGGCGGGGCACAAAGAGGTTAAAAAAATAACCCAGCATTACGGCAAAAAAAGTATTGGGCATGGAGGGCCTTATGTTGAGCGGGTCCATCAGTATTTTCCATCTTATGGCACGGCTGTAGTGGCTTAGTAAAAGCATTACCATTGCAGGTATAACCAATACATAATTTGCCTCTTTAAGCAGTTCCTTCAGGTGCCCCACTTCTTCAGGGGAAAGGTTTTTGGTGGTCCACCACAAGAGGAATAACCCAAGGGCAAGAAAAAATATGTACTGAAGTATATTGAGGATTTTCTTTTGCATGTATAAGTTTAAACTTTCCGCTGTCAGGCCGCAAATTTAATACTGCCGGATTTGTGAATAAGAAAATTAAAACAGGGCACCATTACAATTTGTTGCCATCTTTGGGAAATATGATCCAGGGCCTGAATTGTTTTGCTTCTTCAAACAACATGGTAGCGTAAGAAATTACAATAACAACGTCGCCCACTGCACCCTGCCGTGCTGCAGGGCCGTTAAGGCAGCAAACTCCGGAACCCCTTTTACCTTTTATAACATAAGTTTCTATCCTTGTACCATTGTTTACATTTACTACCTGCACTTTTTCATTTTCAATAATATTGGCGGCTTCCATCAGGTTTTCATCAAGTGTTAAACTGCCCACATAGTTCAGGTTGGCTTCTGTAATGGTAACCCTGTGGATCTTCGATTTCAATACTTCTATTTCCATAAACGTTCAGGAATTTCAATTGAGTAAAAGATTATCAATCAAACGCACATCATTTAAAAACGCGGCGGCCAGCGCTACTATTTTCGTTTTACCATTCCATTCATGCTGAATTTCCAGGGTTGCTGCATCTGCAATTTCAATATAGTCTGTTTTAAAGGCAGCTTCTGCAAGCATGGCATGCGCTTCTTCTTTTATTGCAGCGAGCGGGCCTTTTTTAATGTTATTCTTTAAAAAAAGCAATGTGTTATAAATGGCACTTGCTTTTTGTTTTCCGGCTTCATTCAGCCTCATATTCCGGCTGCTCATGGCAAGGCCGCTTTCTTCACGCAGGGTAGGGCATATTTTTATACCGGTTGCAATGCCGCTCAGTTCAGTTAATTTTTTTATCACCATACATTGCTGGTAATCTTTCTGGCCAAGATAAATTACAGGAGGTTTTATAATATCCAAAAGCCTGTGCACCACACGGCATACACCCTGGAAATGCCCCGGCCGGTATTTGCCTTCCAGCACTGTTTCAAGATGGCCAAGGTTATAATTTTTGTCTGTTTGCAAACCATCGGGATAAATTTCATTTACTGTTGGCAAAAAGAGCACATCGCATTTCACCTGCAATAAAAGTTGAATATCTTTTTCGATGGTAACCGGGTATTTTTCGAAATCCAGTGGGTCATTAAACTGGGTGGGATTAACAAAAATGCTGCTTACCGTAAAGTCATTTTCTTTTTTTGAAGCTTCAATCAGCGAAATGTGCCCCCGGTGCAAAGCCCCCATAGTAGGTATAAAGCCATATGATTTACCTGAAGCCCTTTGTTTTTGCAGGTATTCCTGAATGTGATGAATGTTTTTAAACAGCAACATAGCGGTATAACAGGGGATAAATTGGGTTTGATGGGCCGGGGTAGTGTAAATATCCTTACCTTTGCAAACCTTTTCAACCCTTAATCTAAACTTAACATTACGGGAATGTCAGCAAAGAAAAGAATTTTATTTATAGCCAACGAGATGTCGCCTTACCTTGAACTTACCGAGTTCTCGGAAATTGCCAACCGGCTGGCTATAAAAGCAAATGACAGTAATTTTGAAGTAAGATGCATTATGCCGAGGTTCGGCATTATTAATGAAAGAAGGCACCGGTTGCATGAAGTGGTGCGCCTTTCCGGCATTAATGTTTCTGTTGACAACGACGACTTTCCCCTTCAGATCAAAGTAGCGTCATTGCCCAATGCACGCCTGCAGGTTTATTTCCTGGATAATGAGGACATGTTTAAGAGGAAATACATCTTTCATGATGAGCAGGAGAAATGGTATGATGACAACTGGCTCCGCACCATCTTTTTTTGCAAAGGCGCCCTTGAAACCGTAAAAAAATTCGGTTGGCCGCCTGATATTATTCATTGCAGCGGATGGATGACCGGGCTGATCCCTTTTTACCTTAAAACAGTTTATAAAAAAGAACCGGTTTTCGGCAACTGCCATATTGTTTATACCATCGGGCAAAACACATTTAAAGAAAAGATGGGCCCTGATTTTTTAAAGAAAGCAGCCATTCATACGGCCATAAAAGAAAAGGAACTGGAGCCGTTTAAAGAAAACAATAACACAGGCATGTTCAGGGGGGGCGCTGCTTATGCTGACGCCATAACTTTTGGAGCTGATAAGGCCGAGAAAAAACTGGTAGAAGAATTTTCAAAGGTGAAAGGTAAAAAAGTTATTACGTATAATCCGGAATCTGATTTAACAGAGTATTTACAATTGTATAACGACCTTGCAAGCAAGTGATATTTATAACTAACCCTGTCAAAAAAAAGTTGCTGGTGAATCTGAAATGGTCATGGAAAGGATGCGTTTCCCTGCTCTTTCTGCTTACAGTTCTTTACGGATGTACAAAAATAAAAAGCACCGAAATCGGCAGCGACCTGATACCCGCTGTTGACAATGTCTTTACTTTCGATACGACGCTTGATGTAATTACCGATAATTATCTTTTTGCTGATTCTACTTTCCCGCAGTTGTTCAGGGGCACGGGGAATGCTGCGCCGGAAACGGTAATGGGTTTTGTATCCAACGACCCGCAATTCGGCAAAACCAGCGGTTCCATTTTTCTTGAACTAAAGCCCCCTTCTTACAGGTATTCTTTTGATACGGCAAAAGAGGCCTTGTTTCTTGACTCAGTGGTATTATGCCTGAAATGGAACAGCACACAGGGTGATACCAATGCACTGCAGAAAATTGATGTGTATGAACTGAATGACTGGATGAAAGAAGATTCAGCTTACCGTACAGATGCCACATTCAGCTACACTACATTGCTGGGATCAAAAACTTTTGCTCCCAAAATTCTCGACGATTCTATATTTCCCCGCGGGCAAAGCCTCAAAAACCAGCTCCGCATCCGTTTAAACGATTCTTTTGGCAGGAAACTGCTTGACCAGGATTCGGCAGCAGGCAAACCTTATAACAATGACTCTTCCTTCCGGGAATTTTTTAAAGGGTTTGCAATAGTTCCCGACTTTGCAGGAGGCGGCTCATCAGGCAACGCACTTATGAATATGGCATTGAGCGATACCAATACCTACCTCAGGATTTATTACCGTTTCACGAAAGCCGGTAAACAAGATACCACTACAAGGAGCTTTGTATTTAACAATGGTATTCCCGGCGCTTTTGCAAATAACATTACAAGAACATATACCGGTTCTCAAATCAGCGATTACCTTAATAATACGGCGTCAGACAGCCTTGTTTATATTCAAACTGCCCCCGGCTCTCATGCTGTTGTAAGAATGCCATCCCTGAACGGGTTTAAAACTGCAAAAGGAAATGTGATTGTGCACCGTGCTGAATTATTCATGCAGCAGGTGCCTTCAACGGGTGAATCTGATGAATTGTTTGCGGCGCCTGATTTGCTTTATGTGGATTACTATGACAGCGCCAATTCAAGGCAAACCCCTTTGCTAGCCGATGGCTTTCCTGACAATACTTATTCTTCATTTTTCCTTGGCGGAGCAAGAAAATATGTGGTCAACTCATCGGGTAAAACAGTAGCTGAATACAGGTTTACATTAAACCGCCATATACAGGGCATCATTACCCGCAATGAAAATAATTACCCCCTGCAATTATATGCACCTTTTACCGTTACATACCCTCAGTTCTTCCTTGGTCTGTCAGCCAATAGCCTGGCACGTGGCCGTGTAAAACTGGGCGGTGGTAACCACTCCGCTGTTAAAATGAAGTTGAGAATTATTTATTCTAAAATTTAGCAGGGATATTATCTTTGCTGCCTTATTTTTCAAAACCAAAACCTTTATGCCTTATTTATTTACTTCTGAAAGTGTTTCCGAAGGCCATCCTGATAAAGTGGCTGACCAGATTTCAGACGCCCTTATTGACAATTTCCTCGCCTTTGATCCCGATTCAAAAGTGGCATGTGAAACCCTTGTAACAACAGGACAGGTAGTGCTGGCGGGTGAAGTAAAATCAAAAGCATATCTCGATGTTCAGGAAATTGCCCGCGGTGTAATTGGCAAAATCGGTTACACCAGGAGCGAATACATGTTTGAAGCCCATTCCTGCGGGGTGCTCTCCGCCATTCATGAGCAATCATCTGATATCAACCAGGGTGTTGACCGCAAAAAGAAAGAAGAGCAGGGCGCCGGCGACCAGGGTATGATGTTTGGCTATGCCACGAATGAAACAGAAGATTACATGCCTTTGGCGCTTGACCTTGCACATAAACTTTTGATTGAACTGGCAGCGCTGAGAAGAGAAAATAAACAGATCAGGTACCTGCGGCCCGATGCCAAAAGCCAGGTTACACTTGAATATGATGATCACAATAAACCCATCCGTATAGATGCCATCGTGGTGTCAACACAGCATGACGATTTTGATACCGAAGCAAAAATGCAGGAGAAAATTAAAAAGGATATCATCAATATCCTCATTCCAAGGGTAAAAGCAAAGTATAAAAAATACGCCCACCTTTTTAACAGCAATATCAAGTATCACATTAACCCCACAGGCAAGTTTGTTATTGGCGGGCCACATGGCGATACTGGTTTAACTGGCCGCAAGATTATTGTTGACACTTATGGCGGCAAAGGGGCACATGGCGGCGGCGCATTCAGCGGTAAAGACCCTTCCAAAGTTGACCGCTCTGCTGCTTATGCCACCCGGCATATTGCAAAAAACCTTGTAGCTGCAGGTGTTTGTGAGGAAGTGCTTGTGCAGGTTTCTTATGCAATCGGCGTTGCAGAGCCAATGGGTTTATATGTTAACACATACGGCACAGCCAAAACAGAGATGACAGACGGCGAAATAGCAAAAAAAGTATCTGAAGTATTTGATATGCGCCCTTATTTTATCGAGCAAAGGCTTAAGCTTCGCAACCCTATTTACAGCGAAACCGCTGCATACGGGCACATGGGCCGCAAACCAGAAACAGTAGAAAAAACCTTTGTTTCACCAGAAGGCAAAGTGGTAAAAAAGAAAGTAGAATTGTTTACCTGGGAGAAGCTGGATTATGTGACGAAAATTAAAAAAGCATTTGGTTTAAAATAAACACTTTACCCCCTTCCCTTATAAAATATTCCCGTCTTTGTGACGGGATTTTTTATTTTCGGAAAATGAATATTACGCATAACCCCTGGCAGGTACTCGCATCAAAACCAGTTTATGATAATCCCTGGATTAATGTGACGGAATATGATGTAATAAACCCCAATGGTGGTAAAGGCATTTATGGCAAAGTGCATTATAAAAATGTTGCCATGGGCATTGTACCGCTGGATGAGCATTACAATACATGGCTTGTTGGCCAATACCGCTTTACCCTTAGCCAGTACAGTTGGGAAATACCGGAAGGCGGCGGGCCATTTGGTGAAGACCCTGTAAAAGCGGCACAAAGGGAGCTGGAAGAAGAAACGGGACTGCATGCTGCCAGATGGGAAAAGATACTGGAGATGCATTTGTCCAACAGCATATCAGATGAGTACTCCATCGTTTACCTTGCAAGGGAACTTTCGCAGCATCATGCATCGCCGGAAGAAACAGAGCAATTGCAGGTAAAAAAAATACCTTTTAACGATGTGTATGCAATGGTTGAAAAAGGGGAGATAACTGATGCTGTAACCGTAGCAGCAATACTTAAAATAAAATTGATGATAGCAGAAGGAAAGATCTGAAATTAAAATTGTCCTGCACAAGTGAACCCAAAGAAGTCATCTCTTATTACCGGCCGCCAGCCTTTAATTGAAGCCATTCAATCCGGCAGGGCCATTGATAAAATACTGATGCAAAAAAATGTATCGGGTGAAACGATCCACACCATACGGGAGCTGGCAAGGGAGCATAACATCCCCATTCAATATGTGCCTGTTGAAAAACTCAGCAGCCTTACGAAAATAAACCACCAGGGCGTTGTGGCCATGGCGGCATTGGTGCAGTATATGGACCTGCAGCAGGTAACTGACCATGTGGTGGGCAGCGGAATGGTTCCGTTGTTTGTAATGCTCGACGGAGTAACCGATGTTCGCAACATCGGCGGCATTGCCCGTACAGCAGTTTGCTGCGGGGCCCAGGCCATTGTTATACCTGATAAGGGGGTGGGGGCCTTGAATGAAGAAGCATTGAAATCTTCTGCCGGTGCGTTAGAGAAGATTTACATCTGCAGGGAAAACAGTTTGCTGAAGGCCATTGATACGCTTCACCTTAACGGCATTAAAGTATATGCCAGTGAAATGAAGGCTGTAAAAAAAGTCTTAGAGCTTGATTTTACAGCGCCCTGCTGCATCATCATGGGCAGCGAAGACAAAGGCATACAACCCTATTTAACCAAAGCAGCCGATGAACATTTTACCATACCCATGAGCGGTGGCTTTGATTCATTAAACGTGTCCGTAGCAACGGGAATGATTTTATATGAAGCGATGAAGCAGCGGATGGGGTAAAGAATGTCTTACGGGTAAGCCTTTAACGCCTGAAACAATTGCATCATGAAAACGGGAAAAATTTTCTTACTGCTGCTTGCTGTTATGCCCTCCGGGTTTTGTGCTGCGCAAGATTACAGCCGGGAAATCAACGAACAGGTATGGAAAGTACAGTTGCAGGCCATGAAGGATGCTGATGCGGCAGCATTTGTTTCGGTTTTATCAAAGGATGTTGTGCAAATATCATACGACCGGAAAACCATCCGTAATTATGCTCAGTTTGAAAAGCAGGTGATTGACTCCTACAAAAGGGCGACAGAAAAAAAAGTTACCCGCAATATGGAATTCCGCTTTGTGCAGCGATTTGCTACAGATACACATGCATATGAAAATGGTTACTTCAGGCTTGAAATAACAAATGCTTCTGGGGAAAAGAATCTTTACTACGGGGCTTTTCAAGTTGTTCTGAGAAAAGAGAATGGCGTATGGAAAGTGCTGGTTGATTATGATGCGAACTCTTACGGGGGCAAACCCATAACAGAGGAACTTTTTTTTAGTGCTGAGGCAATGGAACAGGGGAAAAAAATTCAGGATTAATGGAAAATTCAGTTTCAATTATAGGAGCATATTATAAACTTACCACATTTTCCAATTTCGCTATTTCCTAATCTCACCTATATCACCTTCCCCTTCCACCTTCCGCTTTTAATATAGAGATATGACATGCTGAACATGCAGGTCCAATAAAGCCATTCGCTCAACCAGCCGGCTACAATGGAGAGCTTGTAACGTTCAAGCACCAGGTAAACGTAAATGCTGTAGATGACAATGGTGATGAATTCTATCAGCAGGTTTACACGGGTGTTGCCGGTTCCTGTAACGGAATTGAGCCATACTGTGGAGAAGGACATCATGACGAGTGCAACGGAAACCACCCTTACTACCGGTATGGCTTCTGCAGTAAACAGTTCTGACTGGCCATAAATGGAGAGGAATAAACCAGGAAATATATTCAGCAGCAGCGCAGTAAAAAGTGCAATGCCCGTGCTGATGGTTACAATTTTTTTAATCAGTTCAATAACCCTTTCCTGCAAACCCTGGCCGATGATGTTGCTCACCATGGCATTGGCAGTGGCGGCAAAAGCCCATGAAAAAATGCCGAACAAACCAAAGATGTTGCGCATAGTATTGGATATGGCCATGCCGGTTACACTGCTGTTGCGGGCAATGAGGATATAAAAAAACTCCCAGCTGATAATGCTGATGGCATGCTGAAAAATGAGCGGGGATGATTGTACAAGTATGAGTTTTGACCTTTCCGCGTCATAATGCATGTTACTGAACAGGGAAAACCTTTTCCCGATACCTTTAAAGTGAATAACAATAAATACCACTGCCATGCCGAGGAACTCTGCAATAATGGATGCAATGGCGGCGCCGTTAAAACCCAGTTCAGGAAAGCCCCATTTACCGAATATTAAAACATAATCAAAAACCACATTAGATGCAGCTTCAGCCAATGTGCCTGCAACGAGGAACCTGCTCTGGTTGGTGCCTACCAGCAATGCGTTCCTCATCTGGTAGATGTATAAAAATGGAAGGCCCCATATCCTGATCTTTAAAAAAGTTGTAGCCTCTTTCCTGAGTTGTTCATCAGGTAAGCTGAACTCCAGTATAGCAGGTGCGACAAACCAGGTGAGCAAAATACCAACTGCAGCTATTCCCAATGCTATACCAATTGCCTGTGTAAACAGTTTACCAATTTCTTCGGGCCTGTTTTCGCCTGCACGCCGGGCAATCAAAGCCTGCAGGCCATTGTTTAAACCATATCCAATGGCAGCAAAAATTAAATAATATACACCTGTAATGCCGGCAATGGCAAGTGCATTGCTGTTGTAATGGCCCAGGAAAATATTATTGGTAATAAAGTTTAACTGAGGCACCAGTATGGCAAAAGAAATGGGCCATGCCATCTTCATGATCTGCCGGTAGGAAATTTCCAGCCTCAGGTCGTTATGTTGTGCAGCAGCGCTCATAAAAAGAGGCGCAAACCTACAACTTTGCTTTTTATTTTTAGCCGGCACTAATTACACGAATAGCGCTGATATGGGATGAATTTGTGTTTATTGGTGAAACCTGACTGACGTCAGCCTGCCTGACCGATAGGCAGGGCAGGTTTGCGGCCAACTCTTTTGTGTAAATCCGTTTGCCCGAAAGTTATCATGCCTGTGGGCAAAACCTTCTTCCAATATTTTCCCCAGCCAATGCTGAAAAATGTGCTATTATTGCGGCCTTAAGACATTATCTTTTGCACCCGGCTTTTCAAATACAATCTTCCGGTTTCCGGCTGGTTGACCTGTCAAGAAGCGACCTGCTGATTGATGTGGGCCCGGCGCATTTTTGTTATACCATTATGATACATGATACCCGTGAATTTGTGGCGCTGGAATATTTTTCGCTTAAAGAACGGAGAACGGAAGATGCAATAAAGGAAATACTGGCCAACCCGCTTTTCCGCAAGCAATACCAGCAGACTTATTTATTTTATAATACTACCGACACAACGCTGATTCCCGGTTCGCATTTTCACAATTCGGTTACAGAAGCGGCCATGCATTTAATACATGGCGATTTGTCTGATGACCTCATCCTTTCTGAATCTGTGCCGGAATGGGATATTCACAACCTTTACCGTGTGCCCAAAGCATGGCATGGAGAACTGTATCGTATGTTTCCGGAAGGGAGTTACTGGCATTATCATTCAGCCTGGTTGAGGGCCAGGAAAAATTGCCGGGATTTACCTGAGGGTGATTCTTTGCACATCCTGTTTTATCCCGATAAAGCGGTTGTTGTTTTGTTCAAGAGGCAGATGCTGCAACTGCTGCAAAGTTGCGCTTATGAAACGCCTGAAGATATTTCTTTTTATTTGCTCAGAATTGCAGAACAATTCCGTTTAAGCCCCGAAAACCTGAACCTGTATGTTTCAGGCATGCTGGATACTTCATCGGCTGTTTATACGGAACTGATCAAATATTTTTCCAGTGTTGAGCTGGAATCAAGGTCACGCAAGTTTTATTACGATTTTGCTTTTGACAATTACCCGCAGCACTATTTTGTTCCCATTTTTTCCTGTGCATTATGCGAATCATAGCAGGGGCACTCGGGGGAAGGCGCATCAATCCGCCTGCCCAAATGCCTTATACCAGGCCCACAACCGATGTTGCCAAAGAGGGTTTGTTTAATATTCTTGAAAACAACCTGGAGATTGACCAGTTAAAAACGCTTGACCTTTTTGGCGGAACGGGGAGCATCAGTTATGAACTGGCATCACGTGGCGCCAGGGAGCTTGTAATTGTGGAAAAGGACAATGCCATGTATGAGTTCATCAAAAAAACCATTGCCGTACTTGATATACAAAATACAAAGCTGGTAAAAATGGATGTGTTTAAATTTATTGAGCAGTGCAAAGAACAGTTTGATTTTATTTTTGCCGGCCCGCCTTATGCATTGAATGCAATTGATGATTTGCCCAGACTTATTTTTGAAAAAAACCTTTTGAGAGAAGGAGGGTGGTTTGTGCTGGAGCATACACCGCGAAATAATTATGAAAAATTTCCTTTTTACCGTACACAGAGAAATTATGGTACAACGATTTTTTCTTTTTTCATTAACCGCCTTCCTGTAAAAGAAAATGAATAGCCCTGTTTTTATTACCGGTACAGGTACTGGTGTGGGTAAAACGCTTGTTGCGGCTGTTGTTACAGAAGCCTTGCAGGCCGGTTACTGGAAACCCGTACAGGCAGGATTTGAAAACGGTACTGATGCGGAATGGGTAAGGCAGCATCTTTCCAATAACATCAGCGTTGTTTATCCTGAATTGTATAAGCTGAAGCTGCCTGCATCACCGCATATAGCTGCAAGGGAAGAAGGTGCAAGAATCAGTTCAGATAAAATTGTTGAGGAATACCGGCTGCTAGTGCCAGGTAAAGGTCAACTTGTTATTGAAGGAGCCGGTGGTTTAATGGTTCCGCTTAATAACGATGAAATGGTTTTACATCTCATAAAAAAACTGAGCGCAAAAGTTATTGTTGTAAGCAGGAATTACCTGGGCAGCATCAACCACTCATTGCTTACAGCAGGGGTATTAAAAGCAAATCAGGTTGATGTAGCAGGGTGGATATTCAACGACCAGTACATGAATTATGAAGAAGAGATTGCTGAATGGAGCGGTTATCCTGTTATTGGTAAAATTCCTTACAGTGATAACATTGACCGTAATTTTGTAGCAAAGCAGGCGGAACGCATCCGCCCGGCATTGTTGAATTTATTATGACTAAAAAAGAAATCAGATCTTTATACAGGATAAAACGTGAAGCCTTAGGCGAAGCGGAAACAGCAAAACTGCAGGACCTTGTGCTTATTCAGTTCCAGCACCTGCATCTGCCATTTCTTGAATACGTACACACTTACCTGCCTGCTGAAGAAAAAAAAGAAGTGCATCCCGGTCCGATGGTAAGGTTTCTTGAATTTCATAATCCCGGGCTGAAGGTGATTGTGCCGAGGACGGTTTTTGAAACGGTTTCACTGCAGCATTTCATTTATAATGAACACAGCATCCTTAAAAAAAACCAATATGGCATACTTGAGCCCATAAACGGTGTAGAAGTGAGTGCTGATCTCCCTGACCTTGTATTTGTACCTTTGCTGGCTTTTGATAAACAGGGGCACCGCGTAGGTTATGGCAAAGGGTTTTATGACCGGTTCCTTGCAGGATGCCGCCCGGATACCTTAAAAGTCGGCCTTTCTTTTTTTGAACCTGTTGACCGCATCACGGATACCAATAACTTTGATGTGCCTTTAGATTATTGCATTACACCATACAGCCTCTATGAATTTTAATACCATTTTTTTAAAATCATTCCGCATTTTGCTTTTTCCGCTTGCATTGCTGTATGGAATGGTAGTCTGGATGAGGAACAGACTGTTCGATAAAGGTATTCTCAGGTCAACATCATTTAATATCCCGCTTATTTGTGTAGGCAACCTTGCAGTAGGCGGCACAGGTAAATCGCCCATGGTGGAATACCTGGTGAGTTTATTGAAGGAACGGTTTAATGTGGCAACACTCAGCCGCGGTTATAAACGGAGAACAAAAGGCTATATACTCGCCAATGATTACAGCACTGCGCTTGATATTGGTGATGAACCGATGCAGTTTCATCTTAAATTCCCCGATATACCGGTTGCTGTTGGCGAAGAAAGGATTGTTGCCATACCCCAGCTTTTGTACGACAGGCCGCAAACCGATGTGATCGTTCTTGATGATGCTTTCCAGCACAGGTCAATTGAAGCGGGTTTAAACATTTTGCTGACAGATTACAGCAACCTTTACACAAGGGATTTTTATTTGCCCACAGGCGACCTGAGAGATGAAAGGGCAAGTTCAAAACGGGCGGATATTATTATTGTAACCAAATGCCGTCCTGAATTATCAGAAGCATACCGGAAAAAGATTATAAAGGAAATTGAACCTTTGCCCCGCCAGCACTTATTTTTTTCCTCCATCATTTATGGGCAGCCTTACCATATTACCACCGGGCACAGGCGAAGTTTGAGCAAGAATACCGAAGTGTTACTGGTTTGCGGAATTGCCAATCCTGAGCCGCTGACCAGACAGCTTTTGATTGAAAGCAAAACCTATGATGCATTGTTTTACGACGACCATCATATTTTTACCATTGATGACCTGAATGATATGATGAAACGTTTTGAAAAGATCAGCACACATGATAAAATAATCCTCACCACAGAAAAAGATGCAGTGAGGCTGGTGAAATTTGAAAATGAACTGGCCGATTTTCCTTTTTATGTATTGCCGATAGGGGTGAGTTTCCTTTTCGGCGATACCAACCGGTTTAATGATTTAATCATTAATTTCATCAGGAATTTTAAACAGAATAACAAACAAACTGCAGGAACTGCGTGACCTGTGAAATAAATTTAAAATGGGAAGAAAAAATCATAAAAAGAAAAGAGAGAAAGAACACAGCAGCAAACCCCACCATAAAACATTTACCGGCACATTGGACATAACCCGTTCGGGTATTGGTTATGTTGTGGTTGAAGGACTTGAACGGGACATTCTTGTACGCCCCAACGATTTCAACAGGGCATTGCACGGCGACCTGGTAAAAGTAAAAATCATCAAAGAAAATTTCAGGAACGGCCGCAATGAGGGAGAAGTTACCGAAGTGATGGAGAGGAGGCAAACAGAATTCATCGGCCACATTGAAGTAAATAAGGATTTTGCTTTTTTTATTCCGGATACCGATAAACCCATGCCTGATGTATATGTTCCGCTGAACGGGCTAAACAATGCAAAGGACAATGACAGGGTGGTGGTGAAGATGCTGGACTGGAAAGAAAAAAATCCCCACGGGATTGTTGTGAGTGTGATGGATGCCATTAATGAGAATGACCTTGCCATGAAGGAAATACTGGTAGAAGCAGGTTTCCCTCTTTTATTTCCTGAAGATGTAATGGAGGAAGCAGAACGTTTGCCGGATATCATTGCACAGGATGAAATAAAAAAAAGAAAAGACATGAGGGGCATACTCACATTTACCATTGACCCTCTTGATGCAAAAGATTTTGATGATGCCATCAGTTTCAGGAAACTCCCGAATGGCAATTATGAAATTGGCGTGCACATTGCAGATGTAAGCCATTACCTGGAACCGGAAACTGCTTTGGATAAGGAAGCTTATCAAAGGGCCACATCAGTGTATCTGCCCGACAGGGTTTTGCCCATGTTGCCCGAACGCATTTCAAACGAACTTTGTTCACTGCGGCCGCATGAAGACAAACTTACGTTTTCTGTTATCTTTCAAATTTCGCCTAAGGCTGCCATTAAGCAATACTGGATTGGTAAAACGGTGATACATTCCAATCACCGGTTTACATATGAAGATGTACAGGAAATTATTGAAAAGAAAGAGGGGCTGTACAGGGATGAGGTACTTGAACTGAATAACCTTGCACAGCGATTCAGGAAACAACGTTTCAAAAACGGGGCCATTAATTTTTCATCGCAGGAAGTGAGGTTTAGATTAGATGAAGATGGCAGGCCGGTTGGTATTGTGATAAAAGAAAGCAAAGAAGCACACCAGCTGATTGAGGAATTTATGCTGCTGGCCAACCGGACAGTTGCAGAAAATGTGGCTAAAATAAAACTCAATAAAAAACCATTGCCGTTTCCCTACCGTGTGCATGACCAGCCCGACCAGGAAAAACTTTTACCTTTTATTGATTTTGCAAAGAAATTCGGGCATAAGTTCGATACCAAAACACCCGAAGGCATTGCGGAATCATTCAATAAAATGCTGGCTGAAGTACAAGGCAAACCCGAGCAGCATGTACTGGAGCAATTGGGCATACGCACCATGGCAAAAGCGGTTTACACTTCAGAAAATATCGGTCACTATGGCCTCGGCTTTGAATTCTATTGCCATTTTACTTCCCCTATACGCCGTTATCCCGATGTGATGGTGCACCGCATCATGGAGCAGTGTATTGAAGATAAACCCAGGGCAGATAAAAAGATGGAAGAAAAATGCCGTCATAGCAGCGAAAGGGAAAGATCGGCAATGGAAGCTGAAAGGGCTGCAGCAAAGTATAAACAGGTGGAATACATGAAGCAGTTTTTGGGTGAGGAATTTGATGCAGTGGTAAGCGGTGTGGCAGGTTTTGGTTTTTGGGCAGAAACGGTTGACCACAAATGTGAGGGGTTGATCAGCATAACCAGTTTAACTGACTACGACGATTTCCGCCTGGTGGAAACTGATTATTGCCTGGTGGGCAGGCGGAGCGGAAGGACTTTCCGCATGGGAGATAAAGTCAGGATTAAGGTAATTGCGGCCAACCAGACCAAGAGGCAACTGGATTACCAGTGGATACTGCAGGGTGAGAGTGATGATGATAAAAAGAGGAAGAAGGGAAGGATGAAGTAGGATGTATGAAGTAGGAAACACGCTACAGGTAATATTTCTCTTTAATATTTTTTAGTCATATGCCCATCAAAACTTTCCTGGACCTGGAAGTATATCAAATAGCACACAAATTAGCTATGAAGATCTTTCACTTAACAAAAAAATTTCCGGCTGAAGAAAAATATTCTCTTACAGATCAGATCAGGCGTTCTTCAAGATCAATAGCCAATAATGTTGCCGAAGGATGGGGCAAAAGAATTTATGCTAACAGCTTTAAGAGGCATCTTGTAGATTCAATTGGTTCACTTGAAGAAACAAAATCATGGTTGTTATTTTCAAAGGACCGTAATTGTGTAACCGTTGAAGAATATGCAGAATTAATTAATGAATGTGAAATGTTAGGCGGCAAACTATGGAAGTTACATGATAATTGGCAGGATTTTAATAAGTGAAACCTGATTTTCTTACTTCTTTCATCCTACATCATTTTTTCTATGTTTTCATTTGACGAATTATTAAAGCAGTTTGAAGAAAAATTCAGCAAACGCCACTTCCCTGTTCAGCCTTCTTCCTTATACGACCCGGCTGAATATTTTCTTGGCCTTGGGGGCAAAAGGGTAAGACCGGTAATGTGCCTGATGGGAAATGAACTGTTTGATACCATCAATCCCGACACATGGCATGTAGCCAATGCCATTGAACTGTTTCACAACTTTACTTTAATGCATGATGACATTATGGATAAGGCCCCTTTGCGCCGGGGCAAAGAAACTGTTCATTCAAAATACGGCGAACCTACCGCATTGCTGGGCGGGGATGTGATGCTGGTGGTGGCTTATGATTACCTGAATAAGATTGATAACAGGCACATTCATAAAATTATATGCCTGTTTAACCAAACGGCCAAAGAAGTATGTGAAGGCCAGCAACTGGATATGGATTTTGAAAAACGTGAAGCCGCGGGCCTTGATGAATACATTCACATGATTACATTAAAAACTTCGGTATTGCTTGCAGCAAGTTTGCGGATGGGGGCCATACTGGGCGGTGCAAGTGAAGGCAACCTGGGCCACATGTATGAGTTTGGCAAAAACCTCGGTATTGCCTTCCAGGTACAGGATGATTACCTTGATGCATTTGGCGACCCGGAGAAATTCGGCAAGCAAACTGGCGGCGATATTCTTGCCAATAAAAAGACTTTTCTGCTTATTCATACTTTAGAAGCCGCCTCTTCATCGCAGAAAAAAGAACTGAAAAAGCTGATGAAAGAAAACGCTCCTGATAAAGTGCAAAAAGTGCTGGCCATTTTCAGGGAATGTAAAATTGATGACTGGGCAAAACAATTAAAGGACAAATACCTTGACCTTGCTTTGCACCACTTAGAAGAAGTAGCCGTCATCTCATCAAGAAAAGAGCCTTTAAAAAAGCTGGCCCAATACCTTGTGCAGCGGGATAAATGACATGGTCTGACGGTCCCCGTCAGACCATGTCATTTATTAAGTTATTTTTTCCCTATCTTCAGTAATCAACCAAAACCAACCGCATGTCCAGCTCATTATTCCGTAAAAAATCAATAGATAAAATCCTGCAGGAAGCAAAAGCTGGTGAATCCGACGGTCATGGAGGCGGGGGTTTAAATAAGGTGCTCAATGTGCGTGACCTTACCTTCATGGGTATTGCAGCAGTAGTAGGGGCCGGTATTTTTTCAACCATCGGCACTGCTGCATCCAATGGCGGTCCCGGCATTTCACTCCTTTTTGTTATTACGGCTGTTACCTGTGGCTTTTCAGCTTTATGTTATGCAGAGTTTGCAAGCAGGGTACCAATCGCCGGCAGCGCCTACACTTATGCGTATGTTTCATTTGGCGAACTGGTGGCGTGGATCATTGGCTGGGCGCTGATCCTGGAATATGCCATCGGCAATATTGTGGTGGCCATTTCATGGAGCAGTTATTTCAACAACCTTCTCGAAGCAATTGGCATTCATCTGCCCGGCTGGCTCACTGTTGACCCCACTACAGCCGGTAAAGCATATGAAGCAACACAAAAATCAATCAGCGGAGGTGCAGTTGTAACAGGTGATATGCAAACCATCATCAGTGCATGGAACAGCGCACCGGTTATTGCCGGAAAAAGAATATTTGTAAACTTTCCGGCATTTATTATTGTTTGTCTCATCTCTATACTAACCTATATCGGCATCAGGGAAAGTAAAAAGAGTGCAAACTTTATGGTCATCTTTAAAATTGCTGTTATCATCTTTGTAATAGTACTGGGCTTTTTTTATGTAACCCCTTCTCACTGGAGCCCCTTTATGCCAAACGGGTTTGAAGGCGTGCTGAAGGGTGTAAGCGCCGTGTTCTACGCTTATATTGGTTTTGATGCAATATCTACTACTGCAGAAGAATGCCGCAACCCGCAAAGGGATTTGCCCAAAGGAATGATCTATTCACTGGTGATTTGTACTGTGCTTTATATCCTGATTGCACTGGTACTCACAGGCATGGTGCATTATTCCGAGCTGAATGTAAACGATCCGCTGGCTTTTGTGTTTGAACGGGTGGGGCAGGACTGGATCAGCTATATTGTAGCCATCAGCGCAGTTGTTGCTACCACAAGTGTGCTGCTGGTTTTCCAGCTGGGCCAGCCGCGTATATGGATGAGCATGAGCCGGGACGGGTTATTGCCCCGTGCATTTGGTAAGGTTCACCATAAATTTCATACGCCCTATTTTTCAACTATTGTTTCAGGTATCCTTGTTGCAATCCCTTCACTGTTCATGCAAAGTTCTTTAATGACTGATCTTACCAGCATAGGAACTTTATTTGCATTTGTACTGGTAGCAGGCGGTGTATTGTTGCTGCCAAGGCTAAGCGATAATACAGGCAGGGGCTTTAAACTGCCCTACATTAATGGCAGGTTTATTATTCCTGTTTTGTTTGCGGTATTCCTTTACTTTTCATGGGGGCGTGTCATCGCAGCATTTCAAAATTTTGGGAAAGACAACCTTCAGGAAGTTTTATTTATTGTATATCTTTTGCTGGCCACCATAATGACTGTGCTTACGTTTGTAAAAAAATATTCGGTAATACCTATTCTTGGCGTTTTATCATGCGCTTATTTGTTAATTGAAATCCCTGCAGATTCATGGCTCGTCTTCTTTGGCTGGATGGCCATTGGTCTTACTTTGTATTTTCTATACGGTTACAGAAAGAGTAAACTGGCGAAGAGTTAAGTAATTGGCAGCTTAAATGTTGTTTTGATCCTGAGTATTCATGTGCCCGTTAACACCTGTGTCAATTTACTTTTGCCATTCCGGCAAACTTTGTTTAAATTAGGATCAGATCTTTCACTTAAAACATTGCCATATGAACCTTTTCCAGCGTCTCGAAAAATGGGGGGACAATCATCACCCCAAATGGCTTGATGCCATCCGTATCGTTTTGGGAATTTTCCTCTTTCTGAAAGGGGTGGAGTTTATCAACAATATGGAGAAACTCTCAGAGGTCATCAGCACAAGCGGCTTCCTGGGTTCCATTTCCACAGGCATCCTTGCACA
Organism: Chitinophagaceae bacterium; assembly: GCA_033763355.1. Lineage (GTDB taxonomy): Bacteria > Bacteroidota > Bacteroidia > Chitinophagales > Chitinophagaceae > JANRKT01. The sequence goes on from JANRKT010000134.1 coordinate 32,764, forward strand.
TTATGTGGTATTTGCCCATATTGTTGGCGGCATACTTATTATATTCGGCCTGCTTACACGTGTGGCATGTATTATACAGATCCCAATTTTACTTGGCGCTATCGTTTTTGTCAACATAGGCGGCGGAATCTTTAAGCCACATGCAGAACTGTGGATGGCTATCCTAACTTTACTGCTGCTTGTTTTCTTTCTTATTGAAGGAAGCGGTCCGATTTCTATAGATGAATACATGAAAAAACATCCTGAAAAGAAAGGCGGCATTATGAATACCTGATAAATTTTTGCTGAATTATGCAAAGCGCCGGTAATAAAACTTGCCGGCGCTTTATTTTTGCAGAATGAAATACCAGCGGGGGGATAAAATCATATTGCTGCACAGCGAAGAAGAAGGGGAGATCATTGATTTTATCAATGATAAAATGGTAATGGTGGAAGTAAAAGGAGTTAAGTTCCCTGTATTTATGGACCAGATTGATTTTCCTTATTTCAAAAGATTTTCAGCGAAAGGTAAAAAAGATATTAATAAACCCCGGCACTACGTTGACCAGGTTAAAAAAGAAAAAGCAAATGCACAATACAACGTAACATCAGGCATGTGGCTTGCATTTCTTCCGGTTTTTGACAAAGATGTATTTGATGAAGACATTGTGGAGTATTTTAAAATTTATCTTGTTAACCAGACACCAGATGATGTAAAGTTCTCATACCATCTGCGGTTTATGGGTAAAGCTGATTTTGATATTAGTAATGAAATACCTGCCTTTTCTGACTTTTACCTGCATGATGTGCCCCTTGAAGATTTAAACGATTCACCGAGGTTTGATTTTGAGTTTTCACTTAAAACCCCCGATAAAACAAAAGCGGAAATTTGTAATGCTTCTTATAAAATCAAGCCCAAACAGCTTTTTCAAAAGATAGCAGAACTGAGACAAAAACAGGAAGCCAGTTTTTCTTATCAGATGTACGATACTTATCCTGACAGGGCATTGGTTGAAGATGCCGGTGCCGGGAGCCTTTCAAAAGCAGGTTATAAAGTATATGATGCTTCAAAATTCAGGAAACATACAGAGCCGCCCCGCAGTTTGATTGACCTGCACATTGAAAAACTAACAGACGACTGGCAGCGTATGGGTAATTATGAAAAGCTGAGCATGCAGTTGAAGACTTTCGAAAAGTATTACGAACTGGCTGTGCTGCACCACCAGCCACAGCTTATTGTAATACACGGGGTAGGTACCGGAAAATTAAGGGATGAGATACATGATATACTCAGGTTAAAAAAAGAAGTAAAATCTTTTGTGAACCAATATCATCCTTCTTTTGGCTATGGGGCCACCGAAATTTATTTTCAATATTAATCCCGAAATTTGCTGTTCGCTGCAAAACGGGTTATCGTGGCGCCTTTGGCGCCAAGGAAAGTCCGGACAGCACAGGGCAACGTACCTTGCGAACAGCGGGGTATTGCAACCGCTGCTGAAAAGCATGTTGCAGTAACAGACAGTGCCACAGAAAATAACCTCACCCCCGGCCCCTCTCCAAAAGGAGAGGGGAGCTAAAGGTGAAAGGGTGAAAATGTGAGGCAAGAGCTCACAGCTTTACCGGGAAACCGGTATTGCGGGTAAACCTTGCGTGCTGAAATGCCACATATAGTAGCGTTGAGAGCTGCCCGTTCAAGTTCCTTCCAGGACACGTTACAGGGTAGGCAGATTGATCCCGACGGGCAACCTGCGGGACAGATAAATGATAACCATTCGCCACCGGCGAATACAAAATCCGGCTTACAGGTTTGCAGCGAAATTTATTAAAGCAATCTTCAGGGATTGCTTTTTTTGGCATATAAAACACAGTAATGATGTGATTTTCAAACTTCTGTATTCCAATTATTTAAGAGCAAGTATTAAATTTATTATTCAGGTTTTATAAAGAGGCTGAGTGGGATATTAATTTTCTGGTTTTTAGGGCTTTTGGTTTGGTCCTATTCAACTGAAAAGTCATAAATTTACATAGACACCTCCTGATACTTTCAAGTGCTTAAACTCTCTGGGCCGCCCCAAAGCCAAAACCATGATGAAACGTTTTAAGCGCTTCTTTCTGTTTTCCATTTTTATATTGTGCGTTGATTCTCTTCAATCACAGGTTTCTATTTTTAATTTTGGTTCATCCTGGAAGTATTCTGCCTCAGGAGGAAGCCCTTCAATTAATTGGATCAGCCCGGGTTTTAACGATGCCTCATGGCAAACCGGTAATGCTGAATTAGGTTATGGAGATGGAGATGAAGCAACGGTTGTAGGGTATGGGGGTAATGACCTGAGCAAATTCATCAGCACCTATTTTCGCAAAACGGTAAACATATCCAATGCTTCATCTTTCAGTTCATTTACGTTTAAACTAAAGCGTGATGATGGGGTTGTGGTTTATGTTAACGGCACTGAGGTGTACAGGAACAACATGCCCGCAGGCGCTGTTTCATCAACTACAAGGGCAACTTCTGCTGTCAGCGGTTCGGCTGAATTTGCTGTGCTGACATTTTCAGTTCCAGCGGGGTTATTTTTTAATGGTGAGAATACCATTGCCGCCGAAATTCACCAGCGCAGTTCTTCTGATCCTGACATTACATTCGACCTTTCACTCACCGGCATAGCCAGTATGGCTCCGGTTGCAGATGCCGGGCCTGATAAGGTAATTACATTGCCTGCGAACACAGTAACATTAACCGGAAGCGGAACCGATGCCGACGGAACCATAGCAAGCTACAACTGGTCGTTTGTAAGCGGGCCTTCAGGTGCGGTAATATCTACTCCATTGGAGCCAGTAGCAGAAATTACAAACCTAATGCAGGGGGTTTATATTTTTCGCCTGACGGTTACAGATAATGCCGGTGTTAGCGCTGCAGACGATGTACAGATTAATGTAAATATTGCTGTCATTCCCCCAGTGGTGATATTTGGGCTGGGTTCTTCATGGAAATATCTTGACAATGGCAGCAACCAGGGTACGCAATGGACAGGTTCCGGTTTTGATGATGCATCATGGACATCCGGGAATGCTGAATTAGGTTACGGCGACGGGGATGAAGCAACAATTGTGGGTTTTGGTTCAAATTCAGGCGCCAAATACATTACCACTTATTTCCGTAAAACAGTAAATATCCCGGATGCCTCTTCATTTACATCTTTCAAAATGCAGGTGAAACGCGATGACGGGGTGGTGATTTATGTAAACGGAACTGAGGTGTACCGGAATAATATGCCGGCTGGTAATGTTGCGTTTACAACAAGGGCTGTTTCTGCAATAATAGGTTCGGCGGAATATGCTTTACTGAATTTTGAAGTGCCGGTGAATTTATTTGTGAATGGTAATAACATTATTGCCGCAGAGATCCACCAGCGCAATTCAACCGATCCTGATATTACATTTGATCTCTCTCTAACAGCAACCACAAGCATGGTACCCGTTGCTGATGCAGGGCCTGACCAGTTTATTTCATTACCGTTTAATACAGCAACGCTGCATGGATCGGGAACTGACCCCGACGGAGCCATTGCAAGTTATAGCTGGGCGCAGGTGAGCGGGCCACAGGGTGCTGTTATAACCAGCCCATTGACTTCAAGTACCAATATTACCGGACTTATACAGGGTGAATATGTGTTTCGCCTGACCGTTAAAGATAATTCCGGTATATCAGCTACAGATGAAGTAAATGTAAATGTTACCCTTCCTGTTGTTCCGCCTTCCACATTATTTGGCTTCGGTTCATCCTGGAAATATCTTGACGATGGCAGCAACCAGGGTACTGCATGGCGCAATGCAGGTTTTACTGATGCAGCATGGCTTACCGGCAACGGAGAACTTGGCTATGGAGATGGCGATGAAACCACTGTTATCAGTTACGGTGCAGATGTGAATAACAAGCACATTACAACTTATTTCCGCAAGCAGCTTAACATAGCTGATGTAACGGCATACAGCTCATTTACCATGCAGATTAAACGTGATGACGGGGCTGTGGTTTACGTTAACGGCAAAGAAGTGTACAGGAGTAATATGCCTGCAGGAGAAATTACAAATGCCACTTATGCTGCTTCGGTAACAGGAGGCCCCGACGAAAGCAACCCCTTATCGGTAACGCTTTCAACAGCAGATTTTGTGAACGGAAGCAATATCATAGCTGTCGAAATACACCAGTCAGACCCGCTAAGCTCCGATGTTACCTTCGATATGTCGTTAACGGGTTCAACAGGTACGGCTGAACAGCCGAATGTAATCAGGGGCCCTTATCTTCAGATGGGCAACCAGACAGGTGTTACTATTAAATGGAGAACTGATCTTCCCTCCAGGTCAAGGATATATTACGGAACTGTTCCGGGAAGCTTTAGTGCATTTGCCGATAATCCCTCAATGGTTACAGAACATTCCATGCGCATCAGTAACCTAAATCCGGGAACAAAATACTATTATGGAATTGCCACCGGCACGGGCCTTCTTGCATCAGGAAATGATTATTATTTTAAAACTGCTCCGTTGCCGGGTTCAACTAAAAAAATACGCATAGCCGCTTTTGGGGATTGCGGTAAAAATGAAAATGGTTTCCAGTCAGGCGCTCTTACTGCATACCGGAATTATATAGGTAATAATGAAACAGACCTGTGGCTTTTGCTGGGCGATAACGCATACGAAAACGGAACGGAAAATGAGTACAGTTCCAATTTCTTTAATCCTTATGGCAATTCTATCCTGCGCAACCACATGCTGTTCCCCTCTCCGGGTAACCATGAATATGCGGATAACACGGGCCTCGCTGCTTCAAAAAACATTCCTTACTATTCTATATTTGATGTGCCGGCAAATGCCGAGTGTGGTGGTGTGGCATCTGGCAATAAATCTTATTACTCATTTGACTATGGCCCCGTGCATTTTATTTCACTGGATTCATACGGAACTGAAAATGGCGGGACAACGCATTTTTATGATACGCTTGGTGTACAGGCCACATGGTTAAAACAAGACCTTGCCGCTACAGAAAAAAAATGGATCATCGCTTACTGGCACCATCCTCCTTATACAAAGGGCAGTCACAATTCAGATACCGAAGCTGACCTTATTGCAATCAGACAGAATTTTATCCGCATCCTCGAAAGGTATGGGGTGGATATGGTACTCTGCGGCCACAGTCACAATTACGAAAGGTCATACCTGCTCAAAGGCCACTACGGCGCAGCAAATACTTTTAACGCTTCCGCTCATGCGGCAAGTAATTCCAGCGGAAAATATGATAACAGCAGTAATTCATGTCCGTATATACTTCCTGCAGGCAAAGTTGAACACGGAACCGTTTATGTTGTTGCAGGTTCGGCAGGCTCTGACGGCCCGGTGGTTTCAGGCGAATGGCCCATGCAGGCGCTGCCTTTTGCCCAGGATGACGGGGGTGCATTTTATATTGAAATAGAAGACAACCGGCTGGATGCAAAATTCATACGTAAAGATGGTATCATAGCAGATCAGTTTACCATAATGAAAAATGTAAACAAATCTTCTACAGTCAATATCAGCAATGGGGCATCGGCAACACTCATTGCTTCCTATATTGGTAATTACAACTGGAGCGGGGGAACTGCATCAGGAAATACACGGAGTATTTCTGTAAAACCGCCTGATAATTCAACCGTGATATATCATGCAAGGGACAACTTCAATTGCCTTGATGACGCCTTTACTGTTATTACCGGCGCCGGCAATGCAGCATCACCTGCCGGCAATAGTATTGCAGAAACAGAGCGCAATGATTATAAATACGGGAAAGCATACGCACTGACGGTGGCAAATACTTTCGGCGAAATACGCTTCAGGATCAACAGCTATAAAAACCAGAAGATACAATTGCGGATAATGGATATAACCGGCAGGAGCTATTACAACAGGAATACCGCCATTGCAGCCGGAACCATTTATTCTGATCAGCTTTCACTCAGGCCGGGTATTTATTTGCTGGATGTAATGAATGAGAAAGGAGAACGTGAAACCAGGAAAATTACTGTGAGATAAGAAGGTACAAAGCATTTGAATAATGTGGGGCATAACAAAAACCCGGATATTATCGGGCAGAAGTATCAGTAAGTGATTGAAGAAAAACCTTAAGCCGCTTTTTTTCTTTTATCGTCAGGTTGAGTTTTTCAGGCGGTAATGTCTGGTTGGGCACGGACAACCCTAATCCCTGCCCGCCGCCTTTATCATAAAATTCAATCACTTCGTCCAATGTTTTGTAAATGCCATTGTGCATGTAAGGCGCCGTTAATGCAATATTGCGAAGTGTGGGTGTTTTAAAAGCAAAACGATGAAGTGGTATCCTGGTAAAGCCCGCACGGCCTTCGTCATCATCAACTATTTTATTTTCTGGTGTGGCCGGAACACCCAATACTTCCGCCTCGGTTTTGGAAAATTCAGGTGGTATCATTCCGTTAAACAAAGGAATGAAATGGCAGGTGGCGCATTTGGCTTTGCCTGCAAAAAGATTAAATCCTGCTCTTGCATCAGCTGATAATGATTTGGTTTCTCCACGAATGTATTTATCAAAAGGGGAGCTGAGGCTTATTAATGATTTTACATAAGCTGCAATGGCATTGGCAATGGTGTAATCGGTAAGCGGTTCTTTAAGTTTGCTGTAAGCAGAAGCAAACAAACTGCTGTAGTCCGAATCTTTTTTCAGTTCTTCCGCAATATCATATAATGAGCTGTTCATTTCGGCACGGTTGTGCACTACATTTTTTATCTGCAGTTCCACGGTAGAGCTCCTCAGGTCGTAAAACTGTTTGGTTTGAAATACCGTGTTATAAAGTGTGGGCGTATTTCTCAGCGATATATTTTCACTTTCGTGAAGCGGTAAGGCAGTTGCCAAGCCATCGGTAAAAGCAAGTTCCGGTTTATGGCAGCCTGCACAACTTCTTTGCCTGGTGCTGCTCAACAGGTTACTGTAGAATAATTTTTTTCCAAGTGCAATGCGCTCAGCATTGGGCTGGTAATTTGGATTGGAAGGGGAGAAGAACATGGGATTAAACGCCCCCTCTTCAAATAAAGTTTTTGCTTCCGGATTCACCAACACTTTAACTCCGGAAGGAATAAATCCGCAATGTGCCCTTAGTTCTGAAACTACAGAGGATATTTTGCTGAGGTGGTTTATGATAAAATAAAGCCTGTTAAAATTTTTAAAATCAGGATTCTTTTTCAGGTATCCAATACCAGACCTGATCTCATTGAACAGGGACAGCAGCAAAGGCTTTTCTTTTACCGGTATTTCCCGTGTGTATAAAAGTAACAGGTCATAAATGCCCTGTAATGATGCAGCAGCGTCAGCAATGCCCAGTGAGGAAAGTGGTGTATCATATCCGGTAATACCAAGAGCCGTAATGCGGAACACTTCCTGCCGCACTGCTTCAAAAACTTTTTGGTTGCTGAATTTATAAACAGCATCAGGTTCCTGCAGCAGGTTTTGAACAATTTGCTGCATGTACCTGATCTCGGTTTGTATAGCTTCTGATTTGCTGTAATCCGCCTGCGGATAGAGGAAGGTTTCAATAACCTGCAGTCCATGTGGTTCAATGATAACGTCGGCATACCCTTCTTCCACTTCCTGCAATGCAGGCCCGTTGAGTTGTTTTGCAGCATAAATA
>JANRKT010000135.1:0-4839 GCA_033763355.1 Chitinophagaceae bacterium
GTAAAAAAGATTGTTGCTGATTGTACTGTTTAAATAACACAGAAGTTTTTACCTTAGCCATAGTATTTTTAATGTGGTAATTAAAATTACTATTCAGCCCTCACTTTAAAAAGTAAGGGCTGACCTTTTTAGTCAGCCCCATATTACAAAAAGATATGCAGTTATGCTGACTAAACAGCATCCATTGCTTAATACCCGGGGTTTTGTGGTAAAATATTGGCATTTGCATTTATCTCAGTTAAAGGAATTGGCCATGCCCATGATCTGTCGTTAGAAGGCAGTGTACAAAAATCAGTACAGTTGGCCCTGTTCACAGTTCTTGTGGTGCGCTTCAGATCGAACCAGCGGTGGCCTTCGCAAATCAGTTCTTTTCTTCTCTCTGTTGCAATGGCGGTAGTTAATGCAGAACCGCTTAATACCACAGGTAAATAACCGCTGATGCGTACCGCCCTCAGTGTATTAAGGTCATTCAGGCCCAGCACTTCATCGGCGCCACCTTTTCTTGCATAGGCTTCTGCACGTATCAAATACATTTCAGCGGTACGGAAAACTTTAAAATTAACCACACCATCTGGTTTTGTGCTTGCGGCCTGCTTCGCTATATATTTTGATAACACCCGCCTGTTGCTGATGGTACGGTAATAAGAAGTAAAGCGGATATCATTCGCCTGGTCATAAGAAGCAACCAGTGTTTGGTTGGGCCTGAAGGAACTGCGGTTGCGTACGGCAAAATAAACATTGTCACCAATGGCGCCTTCGCCTGAATTGAATACCACCGACCAGATAACTTCGGCAGCTGATGCATCTTGCCATACAAGCGGGAATTGTGTTCTGCTGGCAAGGGGAAAAGCATTAATCACCAGCGAAGAATATTTTATGGCGCTGTCGAGCTGGTTTGAATACAAGAACATTCTTGCCCTTAACGCATTAATGGCATTCACGTCCATATAAGCCCTTGAAGCATCATTGATGGCCCTGTCCATACTGGCCATCAGGTTTTCTGCATCCCTTAAGTCTTTCTCCAACTGGTCATAAACAGCTTTAACTGTACCCCGTGAAGGTTTTTGTTCGTAATCAAACACAGTTATATAAGGTATGCCCGGTTTTGCTGAGTTGCGGTCATACTCCTCCGCCCAGTAACGCAGAATATCAAAATGAACCATGGCCCTTATTGCCAGCGCCTGCGCTTTTATGCGGTTTACTGCGCCTGCACTGGTAGCTGACAGTTTATCAATGTCCCTTAAAGTAAGGTTGGCCTGTGCAATAATGCCATACGCATCTTCCCATGTATCATCAATGTTGGGTTCATCTTCTGCATAAGTCCAGTTGATAAGCGATGTATAGTTACCCAATGACTCGCCTGTTTCATTTACGTTATCGCTTATCATATCCGTAAGGCACACAAATGCATTTGACCCGTTGGTGGCGCCATAATAACTGTTAGACCTGAATAAACGGTAAGCCCCTGTTAACGCCAGTTCATAATCGTCTATCGTTTCGAAACGTTCATTGCCATCCAGCTGGTAATCCGGTTCAATATTAATTACCTTTTCACAGGAGCTGAATAATATTACCATTGCTGCTGCTAAATATATGTTTCCTGATTTCATCTTTTATTGATTTAGTTTTTTCAAAAGGATTAAAGTCCGATATTTAAACCGAAGGTTATTGTTTTTAACTGCGGATATTGCGCCCCCGACAGACTGCCTGTTACAATTTCAGGGTCATATCCCTGAAACTTATGCCATACATAAAGGTTCTGCCCCTGGGCAAATACCCTGATGCTCCTGATCTTTAACCTGGATAATAATGATTGCGGCAGGTTATAACTGAGCGTTACATTGCGCAAGCGCAGGTAATCGCCTGATTCAACAAACCTTGTTGTGTTTCCCTGGAAATCGTCAAATGAGCTGGGAATATCTGTAACATCACCGGGGTTCTGCCACTCCCTGAGCACTGATTTTGCCAGACCTGAATACCAATAACCCGGGAATTCAACATTGATGCGGTCGTTATTGTAAATCACATTGCCGAATGCATAGCTGAACAATACATTCAGCTCAATTCCTTTATAGGAAAAATCAGTAAACAAGCCACCGTAATGAGGCGGGTCAATGGTGCCCACAATCACCCTGTCACTGGGATCATATACATCTGTTGTGGTTTTGCCATCGGTTTTATAATAAAGCGAGTTGCCGGTTTGGGGATCAACACCGGCGTAACGAACCAGGTAAAGTGAATTGGCCCTCTCTCCTTCTTTGTTAATAACAAGCCCTTGCACATTTTCCGGCTGACCGGGCTGAGAGATTATTTTGTTCTTATTATATGTGTAATTGCCGCCGAGTGACCACGTAAAATCTTTTGATTTGAATACATCTCCCCTCAATGAAACCTCAATACCCTGGTTTCTTAATTTACCGAGATTGGTGGTAATGGAAGGGAAACCAGATGTGCGGGACAACTGCCTGTCTAAAAACAAATCATTGGTGGTGTTGCTGTATACTTCAACAGTTCCGCCAAGCCTGCCACGAAACATGGTAAACTCCACGCCTGAATTAAACATCAGTTTACGTTCCCAGGTAAGGTTGGGATTGGAAAGACTGGTAAGCAATAAGCCGGCCGTTCCGTTGTAAACAGTTGAATTAAGCAGTTCACGTGATGCAAAATTGCCAACACCCTGGCTGCCCACAGAACCATAACTCACTTTCCATTTCAGCTCGTTCAGCCACTCTGTTTTGCTCAGGAAATTTTCTTCGGAAATGATCCAGCTAAAACCTACCTGTGCAAAGTTGGCCCATTTTTTATCCTGGCTCAGCCGGGAAGAACCATCCCTCCTGAAACCTGCATTGAGGTAATATTTTTTTCTGAACCCATAAACGGCATCGGCAAAATAAGACAGCAACGCATTTCTTGTTCCATTTCCGGTTACGGTAGGAATAAAATTGTTGGTAGGAGAACCCGGCGTAATGCCTGCTTCGTTCTTAAACGGGCCAAGCAAACCAAAACCGCTGAAGCCGAAAGATTTAAATTTATTTTCAATTACTTCATTAAAAATGGCTGCATTCAGGTCGTGGTCGCCCCATGAATTCTGGTAAGCAAATGAAGTGGTTGATGTATAACGGAAGTTTTTGGAATAAGCCCGGTTAACAGCGCCTGAATTGCCTGTTGCCTGCCCGCCCTGATCGGTTGATCTGTCAAAGTAAGCGAATACATCATTATCGCTGTAATCAGCGCCCAGATTGGTGCGGAACTTTAACCCTTTTAACAATGGTATTTTATATTCCAGGTAAATATTACCAATACCTTTCAACTGGTCAGAATTGCCAAAGTTCTCCAGCAATTCCCTCAACGGGTTGGGCTGGCCCTGCAGAAAATCATCCTGGTAATTTCCATCTGCATCATATAATGTAATATAGGGGTTAAACCAGCGTACGGCATTTAAAGGCGAACCTATGTATGCGTCGTTCTCCCTTGTATTGATCAAACGGGAATAACCAAAAGCTGAATTCAAACCCACTTTAAAATCGCCGAAAGAGTTTTCAATGTTTACACGCCCGGTATATCTTTTCAATCCCGTGGTTAACACAATACCTTCCTGGTCAAAATAGGAAAGTGAGAGATAAAATTTTGTTTTATCATTACCGCCTGAAGCGCTCAATTGGTGAGAATGGGTAAGGCCTTTACGGAATAATACTTTATCGAGGTTATTATTGATCTTGCCCAGGCTGTCAATATCTGCCTGCGTCCATCCAAAAGGGTTTGTACCATAAAGCGGCCTGTCATAATTCACTTCATAATCCAGCTTTTCTGCTGAGTTCATCAGTTCAAGCCTGTTTTTGGGCAATTCAGAATAACCCACCTGGAAATCGTAATTGATCTGTGTTTTTCCTGCAGAGCCTTTTTTGGTAGTAATAACAATTACGCCGTTTGCACCCCTTGAACCATAGATAGAAGTTGCAGATGCATCTTTCAATACATTATAAGATTCAATATCGCCAGGGTTAACGGTTGCAAAATCTGCAGCATTTACCTGAACACCATCCACCACATACAATGGTGTATTGGTTCCATTGATAGAACCTTTTCCTCTTATGGAAACTGCAGCAGCCGCTCCCGGCTGTCCCGACTGTGATTGTGAAAGCAGGCCCGGCACTTTGCCCTGCAGCGCCTGGTCAAACGAGCCAACCGGCTGCATCTTTATTTCATCGCCGCTTAATTTTGAAATGGAACCGGCTACCTGCCTTTTGTTTTGCGTGGTATAACCTGTTACAAAAACTTCCTGCAGGGTTTTCAGCGCTTCTTCCAGCACCACATCAATGTTGCTGCTGTTCCCCACAGCAACTTCTTTTTCTGCCAGGCCAACACCTGAAACAATCAGCACGGCATTGTTACCCTGTATTGTTATACGGAAGGTCCCGTCTGACGTAGTAACCGTGGCCCCGCTTGTGCCCTTGATCCTTACCGTCGCCCCTTCAACAGGGGTCCCTTCTTTTGCACTGGTAACTTTTCCGGTAACCACCCTTTCCTGGGCATAGATCAACTGGCTGAAGAACAAGCTGACTAAAAATGACAAAAGTAATTTTTTCATAGCATGATTTTTCCTGATTGGTAATTTGTTAAAATGGTATGACAGATGTGTTAACTCAAGTGCTCCCGAAAACGCAGTTGTATTTGCTGAAGCGTGAAAACTAAATACTGAAGCGTGAAAAACAACAGCTCAGTTTAAATTGCCTGATAGATATAACAGGTGTATCCGTCAACTGAAACATGCACATATTTTATTAAACCGGTGAAAAACATAACTGAATTTGCCTGTACTGATAGTCATCTCATAAAGAG
>JANRKT010000136.1:0-2546 GCA_033763355.1 Chitinophagaceae bacterium
TGCATCTATGATAGCTTTTGAAATCCTTTTTTCTTCTTCAACCCGGTAAGTGATATCCTGCATAGCACCGATCATCCTGGCGGGATTACCATCATCATCAAACAACACAAATGCCCTGTCAAAAATATGTTTATATGTTCCGTCAGCGCAGCGAAACCGGTACTGCAATTGCAGTCTTTCCGTTTTCTTTTCAAAAGCCTCCTCTAAGGATTCAACCACACTTTGGTAATCGTCAACATGCAATTTCTCATTCCGCCATTCATCTACATTTACCACCTCACCTGCACTATAACCAAACATTTTACTAATACCTTCATTATACCGCATCCAATTACTTTTTATATCCCAATCCCATATCGTGTCGCTGGTGGCCTCGGAAAGTATGTCGTACCGTTCAATAGCCTTCTTCATCAATATTTCAGCAGTCTTTCGTTCAGTTACATCCAGCATATTGGTAACAATTGCCTTCACACTCTTATCATCCAACAGGTTGATGGCTGTACCCTCAAGATAGATATAGTTTCCGTTCTTATGCAGCGTCCTGATAGAAAGTGTTTGTAATTTTCCGGGGTTAGCTATCAAATCAGCCCATGTTGTTTTCAATAAATTTCTATCATCCGGGTGGATTAAGTTTTCTATTCCCATACTTGCCAATTCACCAACCGTCCAGCCGGTTATTCTTACGGCGGATGGTGAACGGTAAATAGTTTTGAAGTTTTCATCAACCAATGCAATAATGCCATTATTATTTTCAATCATTGCACGGAACCTTTTTTCGTTCCTGCTCACTACTTCCCCTGCATTTTTAAGTTCCGTAATGTCAATATGCATCATGACCACTTTGGGGGAATCTTCCGCAAAATTTACAATTCTCAACAGAAACCAACGCTGCTCATCCATTGAATGACAGGGGTATTCCATTTCGAAAAATGGTATTTCCTTTTTTATTACCTGCTGAAATCCCTTCAAAGCCTTTGCCGCTGATGTGTCTCCTGTTCCTGCAGATACTCTGCAAACATCAATATAATTGCTGCCTACCCCTGTTCGCTCCAGAACTGTTTCCCCATTAGCTATCGAAAAGTCGTTCCATGCTTTATTGACAGATATAATATTGCCATTGGCCTCCACAACTGCAATATGATAATTAATTGATGTTAAAATACTCCTGCTAAAAATCTCACTTTCCCGAAGCGACTGTTCTGCTTTTTTGCGTTCGGTAACATCACGGGCAAAGGCAATGGCTTTACCGTCTGCCAGCATTTTAACCGTTACTTCCGTTTCTAAAAGCGAGCCGTCTTTCCTCCTCAGGCTCCTGTAAACGGTTCTGGTTTCGCCGTCCAGTATTGCTGCATAATTATCCCGGTCAACAATGATCTCCTCCACAAGAATATCTGTAAGTTTAAGCTTTGCATACTCTTCTTTAGAATAACCCAACATGGAATAACAGGCTTTATTAAACTCATGAATGGTACCATCGAAAGAATATATAAGTATGGCATCGCTGGCCTGCTCAAAAAGGGAACGGTATTTTTCCTCGCTGTCTTTTAATTGCTTTTCAATCCTGTATTTTTCTGTAATATCATTGAAAACCAAAACAGCTCCTGCAATCTGCCCATTTACATCAAACAGGGGCGCACCATTATTACTGATAATGTATGTACGGGCATCTTTTGTTTTCAAAAGGGTGTTATTTTCCAGCCCTATTGCAGTACCGTATTGCAGCACACGGTTTACTATATTTTCAAAAGGTTTCCCGGTTTTTTCATTTACAACATCAAATACTGTATGTAACGGCTGGTTCTTTGCTTCCTGCCACCGCCATCCCGTAAGCCGCTCTGCCGCCGAATTAATATATTCGATGTTGCCCTCCTTATCCGTTGTTATTAAACCCTCGTTTAAGCTGCTTAAGGTTGTCTGGTAAAATTGTTTCCTGATCAATAGTTCCCCGGCAATTTTCTTTGTTTCACGGACCTCCTGCATTAATAAATAAAATATCAGTACAATCAAAACCAGGGAAGAAGCCATAGCTGAAAAGGCCAGGCTTCTGTTGGTTTTATTTAGTGTTAGAAAGCCGGATTGAGACTTTTTGAGCCGCCCCTGGATATTGTCGCTTATTTGTTTGTTGATTTTAAGAATAGAATCAGCCAGGTGCAACCCCTCATTGGTAGCAAGTAATGCAGCAGCAGCTTTGTTGTTATGCTGATCACAAAGCAATTTTATCCGTTGCATGAAGGCAATTTTTTGCTTTATCAATTTGTCGGATTTCATAAATAACAGGCCATCCTGCTCATGATCTTTCCGGTTTTGAAGCTGCTGAATTGATAAATAGATGGCATATATAGAGTCAATGTCTGCATCAAAAGTTTCTAAAAATTCCGGGTTCCCAGATATTATGTAACCCCGGTCAGCCGACTCCGCTTTTTTTAAGTAAAGGTTCAGTTTTGCAATTCCGCTATTCAATTCTATGTTTTGTATCTGCACCTCAAACTCTGTTTCGAGCCATTGGTTTCGTTTGTCAAACCGGTAAATGCTTAAGGCGAGCAATA
>JANRKT010000137.1:0-11591 GCA_033763355.1 Chitinophagaceae bacterium
ATTTCGTTACCGCACACTCAAAATCACTCAATCAGTATGGAAGCTTCTTCAATTGACTGCCTGCACCGGCCGGGCCGTATTGTTTTTATTTTGTCCCTTTTCATATCATTGCTGTTTTTTCATTCCTGCAGCAGGAAAAAAATCATTGCCGCCAGCCCTGCATACAGCCAGTATATTGAAGGCTATTCATCAGGCATGATTTCCCGTACAGGCAATATACGTGTGCAACTTGCACAACAAACTACTGTAACACATTCTGTAAATGAACCTGTAAAAGAAGAATTGTTCAGCTTATCACCCGCTGTTAACGGCAAAGCTTATTGGGTTGATGCAAGGACCATAGAGTTTAAACCGGATGGTGATTTGAAACCTGACCAGTTGTATGAAGTAACATTCAGGCTGGGAAAAATAACAGCAGTGCCGGATGAATATAAAACTTTCCGCTTCAGCATACAAACTATCAAACCTTCTTTTGCAGTAAATGAGTACGGTTTAAAAGCCGCGGGTAATTCAAAAGATAAAATGACACTGGAAGGCGAAGTGGAAACCGCCGATGTAGAGGAAAGCAAACAGGTTGAAAAAGTACTGGCGGTTGGATTGAACAATTCACCGCTTAAAATAAACTGGGCGCATAATGAAAGCAACCGTTTACATAAGTTTACCATTGAAGACATAACCCGTAGCGCCAATCCTGGTGAACTGGTATTGAACTGGAACGGGGAGCCGATGAATATCAAACTTTCTGGTAACAGGAAGCTGGAAGTGCCGGCAACGGGTGATTTTAAAGTATTGCAGGTAAGGGCCATACAGGAAGGCGGAAATTATATCAGCGTTCAGTTCTCCGACCCTTTAGCCACCAACCAGGATTTTGCAGGTTTGATAACAGTAAGCGGTAAAGCTGAACCTGCTTTTTCAGTTTCTGGCAGCGAAGTGAAAGTTTTTGTGAGCGACCAGTTGGATGGTAACCAGACGGTCAATATCAACGAAGGCATTC
This sequence comes from Chitinophagaceae bacterium, assembly GCA_033763355.1. GTDB lineage: Bacteria > Bacteroidota > Bacteroidia > Chitinophagales > Chitinophagaceae > JANRKT01. Next base: position 995 of record JANRKT010000137.1, read on the forward strand.
AAAACCTCTGGGGCAATAAGCTTACCAAACCTTCGGTTGCCAGTGTATTTTTTGAAAACCGTTTGCCATATGTAAAAATTCAGGGCAAAGGGGTTATACTTCCCAACAGCGGCAAACTGGTGTTGCCCTTTGAAGCCATTAACCTGAATGCGGTTGATGTTAGTGTGCTCCGCATTTATGAAAATAATATCCCCCAGTTTTTACAAAGCAACAGCCTTGACGGATCGGATGAACTGAGGCGTGTAGCCAAACCGGTGGTGCGTACAACCATCCGCCTCGATAATGACAAATCTCTTGACCTGAAAAGGAAACAACGCTTTTCTATAGACATAGATAAATTATTAAAGACCGATCCCGGCGCAATCTACCGGGTAGTTATTGGCTTCCGGCCCGAATATTCTTTATATACGTGCACAGCAGCGCCAGGTAATAAAGAGAATGAAGATGACGGGGAAGGGGATATTCGTGAAGTATCTTATTATGATGATGAATACAGTTCAGGCAGTTTTGATGACGATGATGATTTCTGGAACCGTTACGACAGTTATTATCCTTATGGTTACAACTGGGAGCAGCGCAACAATCCCTGCAGCCGTTCTTATTACAATAAAGAAAGGTGGGCCACAAGAAATGTAATTGCATCCAATATCGGGCTTACTGCAAAAAGGGGCAATAACAACACGATGCTGGTAGCAGTAACAGATATCCTCAGCACTTCGCCTATGGCTGACGTTGAGCTTGAACTGCTCGATTACCAGCAGCAGGTTATTTATCAGACAAAGAGCAGCAGCGATGGCATGGTGATGTTTGAAATGAAACGCAAGCCATTTCTTTTGCTTGCAAAAAAAGGAACGGAAAGAGGTTACCTGAAATTAGATGATGGAAATGCTTTGCCATTAAGCCGGTTTGATGTGGCCGGGGCTGAAGTAAAAGAAGGGATAAAGGGGTTTGTATTTGGTGAAAGAGGTGTGTGGAGGCCGGGTGATACCATGTTCCTGAGTTTTATGGTTGAGGACCGGGAAGAGAAACTTCCTGCGGACCATCCGGTGCAGTTAGAATTGTTTACCCCGCAGGGGCAATTGTACAAAAGGATAGTGGAAACAAAAGGCATGGATGGCTTTTATGTTTTTAAAACAGCAACCGATCCGTCTTCGCCTACGGGTAACTGGCTGGCCAAAGTAAAAGTTGGCGGCGCTGTTTTTGAGAAAAGACTGAGAGTGGAAACCATTATGCCCAACCGTTTAAAGATCAACCTTGATTTTGGACAAAATGCAGTGCTGGGCAAAGATGCAGTGGCATCTGGAACTTTATCAGCTAAATGGTTGTTTGGGGCAACAGCGAAAAACCTCAAAGCCAAAATAGACGCATCGTTGTATGCAAGAAAAACAATCTTCAAAAAATTTGAGCGCTACAATTTTGATAACCCTGCAAGTAAATACAGTACAGAAACCGCAACTTTATTTGATGGCACACTGAATGAGGAAGGCAATGCGCCGGTTACAGCAAAATTTACACTTGAGAACAATCCGCCCGGAATGCTGAGCGCAAATATGCTGGTAAAAGTTTTTGAACCGGGCGGCGCATTCAGTATTGATAACATGGTGTTGCCATACAGTCCTTATAAAAGTTATGTGGGCCTTCAGGTCCCCGAAGGGCCAAAGCCATGGAAGTTTTTAATGACAGATAAACAATACCAGTTGCCCCTTGTAAATGTTGACCCCAAAGGAATGGCATTACAGGGCAGTACCGAAGTGCAGGTGGAACTGTACCGTGTGCAATGGCGCTGGTGGTGGGATGATTCAGGGGGTGACCTGAGCAATTTTACCGAAGACAGTTATAATAAAATTTTAAAGAAAGAAACAGTTCGCCTGAGCAATGGCGTGGGTAAATGGAATTTTTCAGCGCCGGGTGGCGAATGGGGAAGATATCTCCTTCTTGTAAGGGATTTAAAAAGCGGGCATGTAGCTGGGCAGACTGTTTACTTTGATGATCCCTGGTGGCAGACGAGGGAAACCAATGAACCATCTGCAGCAGCCATGTTATCTTTTACTGCTGATAAAGAAAAATATAATGTGGGTGATAACATTGCATTGAATATACCCAGCAGCAAAGGCGGCCGTGCATTGATAAGCATTGAAAGCGGGAGCAAAATCATCAAAACCCATTGGATAGAAACTGAACAGGGGCAGACCAAATTTCAGTTTAAGGCTGAAAAAGAAATGGCGCCAAACATTTATGTGAATGTAAGTTTACTGCAGCCCCATTCGCAAACCATCAACGACCTTCCCATACGCATGTATGGGGTAATACCGGTATTTGTAGAAGATAAGAATACGGTGCTTGAACCCCTAATAAACATGCCTGCTTCCATCAGGCCTGAACAAACCACATCGGTTACAGTTTCTGAAAAGTCAGGCAAAGAAATGGTTTATTCTATTGCAATTGTAGATGAAGGCCTGCTTGACCTTACCCGTTTTAAAACACCCAACCCCCATGAAACATTTTATACCCGTGAAGCATTGGGTGTAAAAAGCTGGGATATGTTTGATTATGTCATCGGCGCATGGGGTGGTGAACTGGAACGCATACTTACAATTGGCGGCGATGCAGAGGGCGACGGTTCATCAAAACAAAAAAGCGCCAACCGGTTTAAGCCCGTTGTAAAATATCTCGGGCCATTTAAATTGGGCAGCGGCGATAAAAAAACACACCAGTTTACTTTGCCTGCATACATTGGTTCAGTAAGAACGATGGTGGTGGCGGGCTATAAAGGCCAGTATGGTTTTGCAGAAAAACCTGTTACGGTAAAGAAACCGCTGATGCTGCTGGCCACATTGCCACGTGTATTGGGACCGTCGGAAAACATCCGCCTGCCCGTTACAGTTTTTGCAATGGAAAACGATATTAAGAATGTAAATGTTTCATTGCAGAGCAATCCTTTTCTTGAAGTGGCGGGCCCGGCCACACAACAGGTAAGTTTTTCTTCTCCGGGTGAACAGATGATTTATTTTGATGTGAATGTAAAACCCAATACAGGTATTGGTAAAGTAAAACTAACGGCAGCAAGCGGTGGTGAAAAAGCGGATTATGATGTGGAACTGGATATACGTAACCCCAATCCCACTGTTACCAATGTTATTGAAACAAGCCTTGCTGCAGGGCAGCAATGGAAAACACAGGCCGTTCCAATCGGTATTGCTTCAACAAGCAAAGCCACATTGGAAGTTTCAAGCATACCGCCCATGAACCTTGCCAAAAGGCTGAGTTATCTTATTCAATACCCGCATGGATGTATTGAGCAAACAACATCATCTGTATTTCCTCAACTGGTATTGAACCAGCTTATGGATTTGGATGAAAGAAGAAAAGCCGAGATTGACCGCAACATACGTGCAGCATTGGAGAAATTGAAAAACTTTCAGCGGCCTGATGGCGGCTTCAGTTATTGGCCCGGAGAACCCGTAAGTGATGAATGGGGCACCAATTATGCCGGCCACTTTTTAATAAAGGCGCAGGAAAAAGGGTATTTTGTTTCTAATGATATGCTGCAGTCGTGGAAAACATACCAGCGCAGCAAAGCCAATAACTGGGTTCCTTCTTCGTCCAATTTTTACGGCGGCGATTTAACCCAATCCTACCGTTTATATTTATTGGCCCTTGCCAAATCCCCTGAGCTGGGCGCAATGAACAGGCTCAAAGAATTCAAATACATTTCGCCGGAAGCAAAATGGAAGCTGGCGGCAGCGTATCAGCTGGCGGGGCAAACCAATATTGCTTTGGGTTTAATCAGCGGTTTGCCTGTGGGTTTCCCCGCAAGAACGTCACCCGGTTATACTTATGGCTCTGACCTGCGTGACCAGGGCATGGTGCTGGAAACACTCACGTTGCTCAACAGGCGAAATGAAGCGAATGAACTGGTAAAAACCATTGCTGCAAAATTATCGCAGAACAACTGGTACAGCACACAAACCACAGCATACTGCATGATAGCGATTGCTGAATTCTGCGGAAAAAACCCTTCCGGCGCAAAAATTATAGCAACGGGTAATGTAAACGGGTCGCAGGTTAACCTGAATTCAAATTCTTATATCGCACAGGTTCCTGTAAGTTTTAAAAATGGCAATGTGCCCGTTAACATTACCAACAAAGGCAGCAATACATTGTATGTACGTTTAATTACAGAAGGACAGCCGTTAAGCGGGGAGAGCATGCCCGTAAACAACAATCCCAATGTTCTGGTAATGAATGTAAGTTATCATTCGCAGAATGGCCTGCCGGTTGATGCCGCACAACTTACGCAGGGAACAGATTTCGTTGCAAAGGTTACGGTAAGAAATCCCGGCGGGAGAGGGTATTATTCGGAGATGGCGCTTTCACAAATATTCCCCAGCGGCTGGGAAATTTTAAATACGCGGCTGCTTAATAATGAGGGTTCATTTAAATCATCGCCATCATCTTACCAGGATATACGTGATGACAGGGTGTACACCTATTTCAACATCAGGGAAAATGAAACACTGACATATTATGTAATGCTGAATGCAGCATATCCGGGAAAATATTTTTTGCCAGGCACGTATTGCGAGGCGATGTATGACAATACCATTAACGCAGGCGTAAGCGGTAAATGGGTGGAAGTGAAAACAGGAAATTAAAAATCCCCGGCAGCGGCTGCAAGCCCTGTCGGCGGATTTTCGAAAGACAAATCCTGTCAGCGGTCCGCAGTAATAAAATGAAACAAAGCCATACATACAAACCATTTTCCATTGTTCACAAAAAAAGAACAGCGTCAATCATGGTATTGATAATTGTTTTATTTGCATGGTTCTGGTTTTCTCTTCCGCCAACTTTGTTTACAGCAGGCACATCTTATGTAATTGAAGACAAAGACGGCAAACTCTTAAACGCTTCCATTGCAGATGACGGGCAGTGGCGTTTCCCTTACAATGAAAGGGTGCCATACAAGTTTGCGCAGTGCATCATCAATTTTGAAGACAAAAGGTTTTTGTTTCATAATGGCGCAGATATGCTTGCTATGGCAAGGGCTATTCAACAGAACATCAGCAGGGGAAAGGTAGTAAGCGGGGGAAGTACGTTGACGATGCAGGTCATTCGCCTGTCAAGAAAACAACCGCGTAACATCTGGCAAAAAGCAATTGAAAGCATCCTTGCGTTAAGAATGGAACTGACTTATTCCAAAAAAGAAATCCTCGCTTTATACTGTTCCAATGCGCCGTTTGGCGGCAATGTAGTAGGGCTGGATGCAGCGGCATGGCGTTATTACGGCAGAAGCCCTCAGCAATTGTCGTGGGGTGAAATGGCGGCGCTTGCAGTGTTGCCCAATTCGCCATCGCTTGTTAATGTTGCAAAAAACCGGGAACTGCTTTTGAAGAAACGGAACCGTTTGCTGGATAATTTATATGCAGAAAAACAAATTGACGGGATAACATGTGAGCTGGCTAAGCTTGAACCTTTACCGGGGGAACCCAAGCCCCTTCCGCAACTGGCGCCTCATCTTCTGCAACGTTTCAAAGAAGAATTTGTAAAAAATAAAAACAATGGGCTGACAAGAATAAAAACCACCATTGATGCAAACCTGCAGAGAAGCGTTTCGCAGGTTATTGAACAGCACCATCATTTCTTAAAAGGCAATGGCATCAATAATGCAGCAACTCTTGTACTGGATGTGGAAACCGGTAATGCCCTTGCATATGCCGGTAATATTTACCATCCGGAAAATGCAGAACTCGAAAGCCATGTTGACATCATCCGTTCACCCCGCAGTCCCGGCAGCGCCTTAAAACCGTTCCTTTATACATCAATGCTCAGTGATGGTTTGATATTGCCGCATTCGCTGATACCGGACATACCGATGCAGATTGGCGGATACATGCCCCAGAATTTTGATCAGCATTACGATGGCGCAGTGCCTGCATCAAAAGCCCTTGCCAGGTCATTAAATATTCCCGCAATAAAAATGCTGCAGCAATACAAGTATGCAAGGTTTTATGAAGTGCTGAAGCAATCAGGCATTACTACATTAAACCGGCCGGCGGGTACTTATGGTTTATCATTGGTGCTTGGCGGATGTGAGGTTACCATGTGGGATCTTGCAGGCGCTTATGCAAACATGGCAAGGGCAATGAACCACCAGTTTAAAAATAAAGGAAAGGTTGTTGCAGAAGATTTTCATGAACCGGCGTATGTGAATCGTCAATCGCCAGTTGTGAATAAAAAAAGACAGGCTCCCAACTTTGACCTCACATCCATCTGGTTCACCTTCCAGGCCATGCAGGAAGTAATGCGGCCGGGTGAGGAAGGATTGTGGCAACAGTTTACTTCATCACAAAAAATTGCATGGAAAACAGGAACCAGTTTTGGTTTTCGTGACGGGTGGGCCATTGGCGTAACACCTGAACATGTTGTTGCAGTATGGGTGGGTAATGCAGATGGAGAAGGAAGGCCGGGTTTGATTGGCATTGAAACGGCAGCGCCTGTATTGTTTGATATTTTTCGTTTGCTGCCTTCATCAAAATGGTTTGCAGAACCAGGGTTTGATTACAGCTTTCTTCCCGTTTGCAGGGAAAGCGGTTACAGGGCCGGTGCAGACTGCGATCATCCGGATACACTAATGGTTCCCCGGAATGGAACAAGGGCGCCGCAATGTGCCTATCACAAAAAAATACACCTTGACCCTTCCGGCACTTACCGTGTAACCGAAAATTGTTTTGCCCCTTCGCGGATGCTGCACAGCAACTGGTTTGTTTTACCAACAGCCATGGAATGGTATTACAAACAAAACCATCATGATTATAAACCTTTACCCCCTTACAAAGATGGATGCGGTGAAAACTCAAACAGCAAGCAAATAGAACTGATCTACCCGCAAATGGATGCAAAGATTTATGTACCTTATGAATTAAGCGGCGAAAAAGGAAAAACTGTTTTTACCGCAGCGCACCGCAACAGCAATGCTAAGATCTTCTGGCACCTCGATGAAAATTATTTCACCACCACATCACATTTTCACCAGGTTGCATTAAGCCCCTCCCCCGGTAAACATATTCTTACGCTTGTTGATGAAAGCGGAGAATCAATAACAAGGGTTTTTGAAATACTGGGTAAAGAAACAGCGGGGCATTAACCTTAGAATATTTAAACCGGCACATTAAATCAGGTTTATGTTGTATCTGTAAACGGGTATTTTCTCCGCCTTTTACAACAGCGCCTTTGTTGTATCAAAAAACTCTTTACTTTTAAAGCATAACTAAAATCTTTTGCTATGCCTATCAGGATGACAGACGATCCACAAGACCAGGAACAAAACCGTGATGATGACCAGGGCGGTGGCGGACGAAGAAATTTTCCCGGTGGGGGAGGAGGCGGCGGATTGTTTAACCTGCTCCCGCTTTTATTAGGATTGTTCAAAGGGAAAGGATTGATATTATTGTTGGTACTTGCCGTTGCCGCTTATTTCTTTTTGGGCAAGGGTGGTTGTGAAGGTGGGGGGATACTTCAGAACATAGCACAACTGGCAACCGGAGGTTTCCTTGACCCAAAGCAGTTTGAAAAGGCATCCATCTATGAACCTCTTGCGGAAGACAATACAAAAAATCCTTTACCGGAAAGTGCAAACCTGCAGCGTTTTGCACCGCAGGTGGGGCAACAGGGTAAACAGGGTTCATGTGTGGCATGGAGCAGCGCCTATGCGGCAAGGTCAATACTTGAAAGCGCAAGAACAGGAGAGGGCGGAACGGTTTTTAGTCCCGCATTTTTATACAACCAGATTGGCTTGCAGGGATGCCAGGGAAGTTACATTATCCGTGCAATGGAATACATGACGAAGCAGGGCTCTGTTCAGTACAATGAGTTTCCTTATGATGAAACAGATTGTGAGCGGCAGCCAGATATGGGTTTGATACAACAGGCCAGCCAGTATAAGATGCGTGGCTTTAACCGCCTCAGCCTCGGTGACAAAAATGATGTACTTGATATAAGGGCCATAAAAGAAAACCTTGCACAGGGTGCACCTGTGGTTATTGGTATGATGGTGGGCCAAAGCTTTATGCAGGACATGATGGGCAAAGATGTATGGGAGCCTGCACCCGGCGATGAAAGCCAGATGGGTTTTGGGGGACATGCCATGTGTGTGGTAGGATATGATGACAGGAAATACGGTGGTTCATTTCTTATCATGAACAGTTGGGGACAGGAATGGGGTACTAATGGTTTTGCATGGGTGCGCTACCCCGAATTTAAATATTATGTAAGGGAAGCATATGGGTTAGAACCTATGCAAAAAGTGGGTGCTGCAGCCAATGCAGCTTTTTCCTGCGAAATCGGTTTGGTAGAAGTGCAGTACGACGGTAAAAAAACGGCGCCCAAAGGTTATATACCCATGCGTGTAATGAACGGTAACCGTTTTGAAAACACAAGCCCCGTAAGAAAAGGAACAAGGTTTAAAATGGAAGTAAAGAATTCAACCGAGTGTTACATCTATGTATTCGGAAAAGAAACAGATGGTACCAGTTATACTTTGTTCCCTTACCCCAATGCAGATGACCCCACTAAAACAAAGTATTCTCCCTTTTGCGGAATAACGGGCTACCGCTTGTTTCCCAAAGACAAAAGCATGATGCCCGACAGCATCGGTACAAGGGATATGATGGCGGTAGTGGTGAGCAAACAATCCATTGACTGGTACAATATCAACCAGGTGATCAGCAAAAACCCGCAGTCGGATTATGCAGCAAGACTGAACGCCGCATTCGGAAGCCAGCTGGTGAGTAATGTGCGTTTTCAGAATACGGGCAAAGGCACATTAAGATTTGATGTGCCTGCAGGAAACAACCAGGTGGTGGCTTGTGTGGTGGAGATCAGTAAGAATTAGGATTAGAGTGTTAAGTTTTTATGTAAGCTATGCCTGATGAAGAAAACTTTGTTCACAATATTTTTTTATTTTATAATAACTGCAGCTAATTCACAAAGCAATGTTGCACCTGCCATTGCGGAAAATAAGTTATACAACCCTTCATCCAATGCAAAAAAAGAAATACAGGAAGCCATTGCAAAAGCAAAACAGCAAAACAAACATGTGCTGGTAAAAGCCGGCGGCAACTGGTGCTCCTTGTGTATTGAGTTTGATAAGTTTTGCAGGAATGAGATGCAGGTTGATTCACTGATCAAAGCGGATTATATAGTTTGTTACCTCAATTACAGCGAAGAAAATTACAATGATGAAATTTTTGCACAGTATGGTTACCCGCAGCGCCTCGGTTTTCCCTTGTTTATTATACTGGACGGAAACGGCAACCGGCTGCATACACAAAGCTCAGAATACCTTGAGCAGGGCAGAAGCTATAACAAAAGAAAAGTAATGGGGTTCCTGCAGGCATGGAATAAAGAGGCTTTAAACCCCGCACTTTATAAAAGAAATAAGTAATGGCAGAAGAAAATGTTTTTTTGAAACTCATCAGGAGCCCGTTTAAATTCAGGCTTTTTCTTTTCAGCAAGTTACCCAGCGCTTATTTTTCCGGTGTAAGGGTTAAAGAGGCTGATGAAAAGAAATGTGTGGTAACGGTTCCCTACAAATGGTTTTCCCAAAACCCTTTTCGTTCCACTTATTTTGCCTGTTTAAGTATGGCAGCGGAAATGAGCACCGGTATTCTTGCCATGGCCAATACAAGCGGCCGCAAGCCGCCTGTATCCATGCTGGTGGTTCATCTTGAAGCATCTTATTTTAAAAAAGCAACCGGCCTGACAACATTTGTTTGCAGCGAAGGAGAAGAGATTAAACGAACTGTTGAAGAAGCTGCGGCAACCGGCGAATCCAAAACTTACAGGGCAAAATCTGTTGGAACAAACGAAAAAGGAGAAGTGGTTGCAGAGTTTTATATTACATGGTCATTTAAGGCAAAAACCCCCATCCCCTAAAGGGGAGTAAGGTTTGTTTCTTTGCGGGATATATGTCGGGTTGCAATTAGATTAGCATTAGTTTATAAATTAAATTCTCCGCCACCGGCGGATAAAAGGTATGAAAATAGCATTTCACGGGGCGGCACGTTGCGTAACAGGTTCAAAGCACCTGCTTACACTGCAGAACAGGAAAAAAATTTTACTTGATTGCGGCATGTTCCAGGGCATGGGCCGTGAAACCGATGCATTAAACCGCCATTGGGGATTTGACCCTTCAGAAGTGGACCACCTGGTGCTTTCGCATGCACATATTGACCATAGCGGGTTAATACCAAAACTTGTAAAAGATGGTTTTAAAGGAAAGATATTCTGCACACCGGCCACCAAAGAACTAACAGCTGTATTGCTTGAAGATTCGGCAGAAATACAGGAAGATGATGTGAAGTACATCAATAAAAAAAGAGCGGCGGAAGGGCAGCCTTACCTGCGGCCTTTGTACACTGTTGAAGATGCCAAAAACAGTTTTGGTATGTTTCATGCTGTTGACTATGGCAAATGGTTTACCATTGAGCCGGGCATTGAACTGATGTACACCGATGCGGGCCACATCATCGGCAGCGCCGCTGTTCATTTACGTTTAACTGAGAACCTGCCTGCCGGACAGGCAGGCGGCAAAACAAAG
>JANRKT010000138.1:0-9046 GCA_033763355.1 Chitinophagaceae bacterium
CTGACGGCAGTCAGGTTCGTGGCTAACCCTCTCTGTAATACGTGTATATTATGTGGTCGGCTACTTTTTCGCAATCTGTCCAATAGCTTCATCCATCAACTTATTAAATTCCTCCGGTTTTTCTATCATGGGGTAGTGGCCCACACCTTTAATGGAGTGAACAAATAAACCGGCTTTGCAGTATTTTTTTACCGATTCTTCATTCATTGGTTCCAAATCGCTTGAAATGAGATGAACCGGAACTTTTAACTGTGAGAGCAGTTCGCCTTCTTTCAGAAAAACCTGCATCAGCGATTCCAGTGTTTGAATGGCGATAGAAGAGTCTGAATTCTTAATATCATTTATCACCCGTTTTACTGAAACCGTATCCGCATAATTTGCCGGAAACAAGGAACTGCGGGTGTACTGTTCTGCTATAGCCTTGTAACCAGATTTCATCATTATAAAAAAAGTATCAACCTGCTTTTGTTCTTCGGGGCTGAAATTCGTAGTGATACTTTTAAAGTTATCAACACCAATAAACCCGATGATCTTTTCCGGCACTTTATTCGCTACGTTTAAAATAATATCCCCGCCCATGGAGTGCCCAACCAGTATTACTTTTTTTAAATCCAGTGTATTGATTACCGCAGCCACATCATTACCGTATTCATCAATCGTCCAGTTGTTCCTGTTTTTACCGCTTTGTCCATGGCCCCCCAAATCAAGTGTTACAGTATTGAACCTTTTACTGAAATAATCTTCCTGTGCCGTCCAGTATTCTTTATTGATGCACCAGCCGTGAACAAATACAATAGCAGTATCGCTGTTGCCGGCAGAACGGTAAGCAATATTTAGTTCGCCATTTTTAACGACAACATTTTTTTTATCAGCAGGAGAGGCGCAGGCACTGAGAATGATTAAAGAGAGAATGATGAGCCGGGGTTTCATAAAGATAAAGGTAAGTAAACCCCTCATTCTCCTTCTCTTTCTCCCCGCATGGGGAGAAAGAGCGGTGCTGAAAAACATATTCAAACATTTGGTTCTTCCATATCAGCAATTGAATACCGTTCGGCAATGAACCTGTTGCCGCAATGCTAATGGAACCTCAACCTCCGTTTCCCTGCCCGTCCGGCAGGCGGGCTTCTCCGAAAGAGAAGGATCGGCACTGCATTACAATAATTCTAATCTTTAAGTTCTTCCACATTGTCAATTGCATATTGCCAGGCAGTGTTCCAATTGTTGAAATGCTCAATTACTTCTGCTGAAATAAACTTTATTGCCGGGCTTCTCCTTTCCTTTAGGAGAGGAGACTGAGGGGTGAGGTCAGGAGGAATTAAGGGTGAGGTTTCCTTACCTTTAAGCAACAAATCACCAGACATGAAACACTTCTTTATTTTCCTGTTCATCATTAACTATTCATTGCCCACCATTGCCCAGCCTACTCAAAAGCCACCACTGCACGGCAAAAACTGGATGGCTATTACCGGTAAGCCGCTTGCAGCAACAGCAGGGTCTATAATATTTCAACAGGGCGGTAATGCCGTTGATGCCGCCTGCGCCATGCTTGCCGCAACATGCACCATGTGGGATGTATTGAGCTGGGGCGGCGAAACACAAACGCTCATCTTTAATCCCAAAACAAAAAAAGTTATTGGCATTAATGCATTGGGTGTTGCGCCAACCGGCGCAACTGCTGAATTCTATAAAAGCAAAGGTTTCAATTTTCCTCCTGAATATGGCCCGCTTGCTGCTGTTACCCCGGGCACTCCCGGCGGTTTATGTTATATGCTTGCCGAATACGGCACCATGAGTTTAAAACAAGTGCTTGCACCCGCTATGCAATTAGCAGAGGGTTATCCTATTGAAGCGCAAACAGCCAATGCCATGGAACGCGGCAAAAGAATGATTAAAGAATGGCCTTACAGCAAAGCAGTTTTCTTACCGCACCTGGGAGAAAAGCGTGAAGCGCCTGAAGCAGGAGAAATTTTTGTGCAGAAAGATTTGCTGGAAACATTAACCAAAATGGTGGAAGCGGAGCAGGATGCATTGATGAAAAAGAAAAGCCGCAAAGAAGCTATTATGGCGGCATTTGAAAGGTTTTACAAAGGCGACATTGCAAAAGAATTTGTAAGGGGATGCCAGGAACAGGGCGGGCTGATTACAATGGAAGACCTTGCCAAATGGAAACCCATTGAAGAAGAACCCATGCAAGTAAATTACAAAGGCATTGAAGTATATAAACTGCAGCAGTGGACACAGGGCCCCGTATTGCTGCAGGCGCTTAACATACTTGAAAACTTTGATTTAAAAAGCATGGGTTATAACAGTGCAAAGTATATCCATACCATTTACCAGACCATGAACCTGGCATTTGCAGACAGGGATTTTTATTACGGCGACCCTTACTTTGAACCCAAAGAACCCATGACCGGTTTGCTGAGCAAGCAATATGCCATGCAAAGGGCAAAGCTGATAACATTTGATAAGAACGATGCCAATGCAGGCCCCGGCGACCCTTATCCTTACGAAGGCAAAAGCAATCCGTTTGTTGAATTGCTCAAACAAAGAGGTTACACCCTCGACAGCAGCAAGCGCAGCTTTACACCTGCACATGATACAAGAACAGGTTATAATCTCTCAGCTTACCAAAACTTATCGTCATTAACCGGCATGCAATTACTCAACGGTCTGCAAAAGCCGGCTTTGTGCAATGGTAGTCCCGCATCAGGCGGGATCGGGATGGCGGCTTCATCGCCGGGGTTTGTGCCTTCACGAACCAATTATGAAAACCATTCAGAAAAACTTTTTCTCGGAACCAGCAATGAATTAACCAGCCATTCGCAAAAGCTGGCTTTGTGCGATGGCAGCTTCCCCCTTCAGGGGGACGGGAGGGGGTTTGAGTCCGATTCTGCTTATTTAGATCGTTTACTCCGTGGCACCACTTCCGTTGAAGCTGCCGACAAAGAAGGATGGGTGGTAAGTATTACTCCCAGCGGCGGATGGCTGCCCGCAACCATTGCAGGCCGCACTGGTGTAGGCATGAGCCAGCGCCTGCAGAGTTTTGTTTTAGATGCATCGCTGAATCCCTTTAATGTTATACAACCGGGCAAAAGGCCACGTGTAACATTAACACCAACACTTGCCATGAAAGATGGTAAACCTTTTTTAAGTTTTGCCGTGCAGGGCGGCGACACACAGGACCAGAACCTCTTGCAATTCTTTTTAAACATTGTTGAGTTTGGTATGACGGTGCAGCAGGCCACCGAAGCCGCCAACATCAACAGCAACCAGTTGTGGTTATCCCTCGGCGGAACCAAAACCTCCGACCGCCAGCCACGGCCGGGTAACATATTGCTGCACGATAAAACCCCCGAAACCGTACGTGAACAACTCCGCAAAATGGGTTACAGCTTAACCTTCGACGACCGCACCAGCGGCCCCATTAATGCTATATGGTTTGACTGGAAACACGGAACGTTTTGGGGAGGTTCAAGTAACCACGGAGAAGACTATGGCATAGGCTGGTGATAAAATAAATGAAGAACTTAAGTCCCCTGAAGGGGGATTTAGGGGGGGAGGATTATGGGATAGGATGGTGAGCATTGGGCTTAACGAAGTGAAGGAAGTATATTATGATACCAGCAGTTGTACATATGGCATCGCCTGTTGCGTCGCAATCACATCATCGTTCTGTAATTCTGTACATTTTCCCATTCGTCGAGGTCTCCATTCGCATAAATGTTATGACAAGAAGGGGATCTCAATTTCTGTCTATGCCCATCTCAAAAGTATTTTCAACTTCTAATCGGTAAGACCTCTGATTCACGCTAAGTTAATAATGCAAAATGTTAGAATGCAAAAAAATTGCTGTTATCTTGCCTCTTGATTTTTGTTTTTTCAAGTTCATCAAGATACTTTTTAATCCAATGATGGATAAGTTCTTTGGATGTCCAGAATTTATTTTGACTGTCCGACCAGCCTATAGTTTCGGATAATGATTTATCGAAGGTAAATTCTGTTTCAAAGTACGTAATCTCGTTATAATCAAAATTTTTACGACCTTCCTTTTGAAAAATTGAAATTTTTAGTTTTCTTATAGCGTCTGCAGCCCTATTGAAAATATCTTCCAATCTGAATAAAAGGCTGAACCCTTCGTAACTAAGTTCATATAAGTATTCCGGACGTATTTCAGTACTGAAGTGAAGCTTTGCAGCGCTATCCTCTAAAGAAGGCTTAATTGCTTTTAATTCATTAAAAATAAACTGAAATTCTTTATACGAATCTTCTAACGCAGCATTAGAACGAAGGTATTCATTCCGCTTTCCTTCCGCTATTTTCAATCTTTTTAGCCTATCAACTCTATCTTGAACTGTTTCTTCCCGTACTTCCCCTCCATTATCTTTAATTCTTTGTTCTATTATTGCTGCTGCACCATTTAGACCCCATCTTTCATAATCAACCCAGAGTTGTGCTTTAGGCAAATAAGCTGGGACTTTAGATTTTTTATCGAGTAAAATAAATATCACGAATTCCCAACCTTCTTTATAAGCCCGGTTTCTTATCGCTGTTTCTTCAATTCTTGTCCAAGATGTTTCTCCCCAACCCGCACGATATAATACAGCTACAATTCTTGCTTCCTGTTCAAATACATTATTAAATGCCAATTCACCATCAGTTCCGCCTAATTCCTCTTGGCGTTTTGAATAAATAAATGATGATACCCTGTCGACTATAAGATCATTAAGGTTATGAGCTATAGTTTCGTCTTTAGCTAAAAAAGAAAATGCAATTTCATATTTGAATTTTTTGCTCATAATTTCTTTTTTTACCCAAGTATAATGAATTTTCAAATATACGAGACCTGACTCAACCATTTAATTTGTCAAGCATCATAATTGCGTTGGCTTGCTCCAGGCATGAGACCCCCGGATTATGAATGAACAAATAAAACCACTGGGTCTCCCTTCCCGCAAAGCACAAGCAAAGCCATATGGGGTGAAGGTCCGTGGCGATGGGAAAATCATGCTTTAGAAAATTTAAATTCTGCCTCTCTTGCAATACACGCTAATTGTTTCTATCTTGTTTATGCTTAATAGAGACATATATGTTAAAGGTTCTTATACTCTTATTACTATCTTTCTCTGTAAAATCCCAGGCGGTTTATAAGACACCGTCTGGCACCAAATATCATTTAGCATCCTGTCGCATGGTTAAAAATGTATCTGAGCAAATAACCTTAAATCAGGCAAGAGAATTAAACTTGCAGCCATGCAAAATATGTCAGCCACAAAATATTTATTCAATAAATTCTTCGTCAGTTAATAAAGCGCATGGCCAAAACCAAACTGTGCAATGTAAAGGAATCACAAAAAAAGGAACACGTTGCAAACATATGACACGCATTGCAAATGGATATTGCTTTCAGCACATTCCGGGATGAAATGCCTTTTTGGGTTAATGAATGACAGGGTCCAATGAAAGATTACTATAAAATACTTGAAATTACACAGTCGGCAACACTTGATGAAATAAAGAAGTCCTTCAGACGGCTTGCGTTGATATATCATCCTGACCGTAATCCAGGGGATAAGGTTAGTGAAGGCAAATTCAAAGAAATTAATGAAGCCTATGAAATTCTTACCAACAATATTAAGCGAAAAAAATACGACGATGATTATAATACCGAAAGACAAGTACATTCAAACAAATGTCATCAAAAAAAGACTGAAGAAAAAGGTGAAGAGCGTCCTTTAACACCCACCCTATATTTAGAAACTTTTAGTAAGATACGACGACAAGCTGTTGAACTTGGAAGAAAGCAAGTACATCAGCAAGGGCTTTATCAATCTTTAGATAAATTACTTGATGAAAGTAGTATCAAATTTCTTCTTAGCCGAAATGACGAAAAAATAAACCGTCAAATTATTCATGAAGTTTTTATTTGCTGTAAATATCTTGCTTATCCATATGTTGACCGACTATCAGTTAAGCTTGCTAAACTTGCTGGCACAGATAATGATAGCATTCGTAAAATTTATTTATACAACAAGAAAAGAAAACTTTTTGAGTTTTGGAACAAAGAGAGGGTCGTAGGAATAGCTATTGCTGCATTCTTGATTATTGTCTTTACGGTAAATGCACTAAATCCGTCATCCCTTTCGTCAGATAACGCTCCTAAAAATGGTGATTTGAATAGCACTTTCGTTGATAA
Organism: Chitinophagaceae bacterium; assembly: GCA_033763355.1. Lineage (GTDB taxonomy): Bacteria > Bacteroidota > Bacteroidia > Chitinophagales > Chitinophagaceae > JANRKT01. Next base: position 6,194 of record JANRKT010000138.1, read on the forward strand.
AGGAGTTAAGCCAGCATTAACCGATGAGCAGAAATTTCAGAAGAAGAAAGACAGCTTAATAGCAGACGGTTGGGTTGAAGAAGATATTCAAAATGGCCAACTGCCAGCTTGTTACAACTTTAAACCTAAGACAAGTAATATTAATAATTATTTGGAGGTGGTTGTTGGGAGTGGAACAGATGTTTCTATAAAAGTTATGAATTTAGAAACTAATAACTGCGTCCGTTATGTCTTCATAAATAGCGTCTCAACTTATCGTATTAAAAATATCCCTGAGGGGAGATACTATCTAAAAATTGCATACGGGAAAAATTGGTTTTCAAGAGTAGTAGAAAGGCAATGTATAGGAAAATTTATTCGCAATCCGATTTATGAAAAGGGAGAGGACATTTTGGACTTCAATCTCGAATACACTAAAAATGGTCATAAGATTCCAAGTTTTAGATTGCATTTGGATATAATTGCAAGTGACATCTCTAATTCCTTTGATTCCAAAAAAATCTCCGAAACTGAATTCAACAAATGAACAAGTTGTGTTCCACCCCGGGTCTTCATATCGCTGCCTTTGTGCCTTGGCATGAGACCCCGGCATTAATTAGTCTAAACAAACCACTGGGTCTCACTTCACACATTGCTAATGCAGAGCGGACCCCGTGGCGGCAGAAAAGATACTATTGTTGAATTCTATTAATTTTCGTTTATCTTTTGAAGGAGTATAATTTAAATCATGTGTACCTACAATGGCTGCAGGGTAAGCCGGGCACAATACATCCGCCTGATGGCAATTGAAAAGGAAATCAAAAACCTTCAATTGAATTTTCCTGCTCGTAATGGTTTTGATTACCGGGACTGGCCCATCATTAAACCGCTGGCTGGAGGTAAGGATTTTGAAATAAAAATGGCGCACTGGGAATATATCCCCGCATCGGTTGAAGATGAATTTGACCTGAAGCGCAGCAGGGAATACTATGTGTGGCTGAATGCCAGGTCAGAAAACCTGTTTGTAAATGATAAGGGAAAGCTGTCAATGTACAGGGAAGGCGCTTTGAATGGCCGTTGCCTGGTTTTGTCTTCCGGATTTTATGAATGGCACCACATAAAAAAGACGGGCAAAAGCGGTAAGCTGCTAAAAAAAACAGAAGCCATCCCTTACCACATCACCCTGGAAAAAGAACCGGAATATTTTTACATGGCCGGGGTTTCAAGGGTGTGGACAAATCATTTGAGGGGGCAGTCTGCAGATACTTTTGCCATTGTAACAGCCCCTGCAAATGAAATGATGCATGAGATACACAATGCACAGCATAGGATGCCCACGATTTTGCCGGAAGAGCTGGCGTTTGAATGGATACAGGATGGCCTGAGTGAAAAAAGAATTATGGAAATAGCTTCTTACCAGTTGCCCGCAGATAAAATGAAAGCATGGACCATTGCAAAAGACTTTTTAAAAAAACCAGACCCTGCATCTTATTATGATTACCCTGAAGATTTAAACCTGCCATGGATAACGAAGCCTTTGAAATAATACTAACCCGGTACGGCGGGGGTAAGAAAAAATACAGGATACAGGTAGAAATATTTTACCGTTCCGGACAAGTGATCCGTTGCCGTGTATTTGCAGGGAAGAAGTCAATGATAATGGAAAAGCTTTTGCTGAAACACAAAGGGCAATGGAAGATTAAGGAAATGAACTTCCCATTTTCTGGCGACATAAAAAGTGTTTCTCAAACAATTCTGGATATTCAGGACGAGATTGATTTTTACCTGGCCGGGAGTCCAAAGCCTGTTAATAAATACAAGAACAAATAATTTACTTCCCCTCCGGGTTTTCCCCCATCTTCCAAGGCGATGTGTCAGACAGTTTTGTGCCTGGAGTTGTCAGCCCGTATTGCAGGTAAGCTTTTTGTTATGGCAGTTAATTCATTTCAGTCAGTATGAATTCTACTTGTATTTTGCAGTTTGGACAAATTGATAAAGGCCCACTTCTTCCACAAAGATTCTCCCATGTCCAACTCGGACTTGAGAAGTTAATCCAAAATAAATTTTTCGAGTCAAGGCCACATTTTGGACATCTGTTATGATCATTAAAGTCGCTGCTTTCTAATTTCTTTTTAAAACATGCTTTAACATCTTCCCACGGAAAATGAGTTTCATAAGTTTTGTCTGGAATAAAATAAGTACGTTTTATTTTTTTCATAGTCATTTTTTTTCATTAACCGTGAAAAAATGAACCGCTGTTTAATTGCCCATATCTGCAGTCTGTGAAAAAACTATTCACACCTGCCTGCCCGCAGGTCTGTTGAAATAAAAATACTGAATCCTGTGCATCGGTTAAAATAAAAAACCAGGCTTTGCGTCTCACCTGAGGTCTTCATAGCGCTGGCTTTTTGGGAGGCATGAGACCACGGAATTGATTAGTCTAAACAAACAATTTGATATCACTTCGCTCATTTCCACGTAGGAACAAAAATAATACCGCTGCCCTCACACGTCTTTACATTTCCCAATACCCCTTATCTTCTTCAGCTATTGTTTTATATTTGAAAACAGGAGTGTTGTTACTTTTCCTGTCAAAAGATATTTTATGAAATTTTTACTGCTTAGCCTGTTCGTAAGCGTTGTATTGCTATCGTCCTGCAAACAAGAGGAACCTGCTGATGTTATTTATTATAATGCTGAATTGTGGACGGGTGACAGCGCCATGCCACATGTCCATGCCATTGCTGTAAAAGGGAATATGATTATTTATGCGGGAGATGACTATAAAAGCTATAAAGGCAGTAATACCCGGATGGAAGATGTAAAGGGTAAAATGATTGTGCAGGGATTTATAGATAACCATACACATTACTC
>JANRKT010000139.1:0-35053 GCA_033763355.1 Chitinophagaceae bacterium
ATCATTTCTTATGCAATGGCAAAAGAACTGGGCATAAAGCTGGATGACAATTACGAGGTGGAAGTAACCAAACCGGTAATTAAAATAAAAGCCAATGGCAAAGAAATGTCGCTGCCTGTTCTTGCCATACCCGGTATGCACCCCAATGTAATGGCGGTAGCGGTAGGTTATGGAAGAAGTGAAAAAACAGGTAAGGCTGCAGCTAACGTAGGCCAGAATGTATTTCCGCTTGCATCTTTAAATGGTTCCACATTTGAATACAGCGTATCAGATGTTTCGTATGAGAAGGAAAGAACAACATATAAGATAGCTTACACGCAAACACATAACCAGTACGAAGGCCGCACTGAAGTAGTAAGGGAGTTTTCTCTTGATGATATAAAAAAGCACCCCAAAGTGCTGGCTGACGAAAGACATAAACTCACTGAAGATTATGCAAAAGCTACCGGTGATTACAGGGCTGAAGGAACAATGTATCCCAATTACCCTTATCCCGGCGCCAAGTGGGGAATGAGTATTGACCTGAACTCCTGTATCGGTTGTGGCGCATGTTCAGTTGCATGTACTGCTGAAAACAATGTTGCCGTTGTGGGCAAACCGGAAATCATGCGGGCACATGAAATGCACTGGATGCGCATTGACCGCTATTTTGCCACTTACAGGGACAATTCAGGAAACGATAACCTTGATGACCTGAATGTGGTGTTTATGCCCATGCTTTGCCAGCATTGCGATAACGCCCCGTGTGAAAACGTTTGTCCTGTAAATGCCACCAACCATAGCACTGAAGGGCTGAACCAGATGGCTTACAACCGTTGCATTGGCACAAGGTATTGCGCCAACAACTGTCCTTATAAAGTTCGCCGGTTCAACTGGGCCGATTACCTGGGGGCAGACAGTTTCCCTGATAACCAGGAACCGCTTGCAAGGGAAGGTTCACTCAGCAGTGCAGTTATGATGATGAATGATGACCTGACAAGGATGGTGCTGAACCCCGATGTAACTGTCCGTTCACGTGGTGTAATTGAAAAATGCTCATTCTGTGTACAGCGCCTGCAGGAAGGAAAACTCAAAGCCAAAAAAGAGAACCGTCCGCTGAAAACAGGCGCCAACAACGAGTGGGATATTAAAACCGCCTGCCAGCAGGCCTGCCCCACAGAAGCGATTGTTTTTGGCAATGTAAATGATAAAGAAAGCCCCGTTTCAAAAATCAGGAACGAAGAGCAGACCAACAGGGTGTTTTATGCACTGGAGCAATTGCATGTTTTGCCAAGTGTAAGTTACCTGGCCAAAGTGAGGAATACCGACAGGCATGTGGGTGTGTCATCAGAGGAACATCATGCTGAAGCAAAGCCTGCTGAAGAGAAGAAAGAAGCTGAAGCGGCGCATTGATTTTATGAAGTTGTACGCAATAAAACTATTGGGTTAGAGCATAAAGAAAAATCGTCTGTTGACGAAATTTCAAAATACAAACAGATCAAATGAGTGTAACCAAATACGAGTCGCCGTTAAGGGAACCATTGGTAGATGGGCATAAGACCTATCACGATGTTACTGTTGACATCTGTCATACCATTGAAGCCAAACCAACCCGCTTGTGGTACATCGGTTTCTGGTTGTCTGTAGCCTGTTTGCTTTTCGGCGTTTATTCCGTTTACAGGGAGGTCACCTATGGTATCGGGCAGTGGAATGTAAACAGAACGATTGGATGGGGTTGGGACATTACCAACTTCGTATGGTGGGTGGGTATTGGTCACGCCGGTACTTTGATCTCTGCAATTCTTTTGCTGTTCCGCCAGGGATGGAGAACAGGTGTGAACCGTGCCGCAGAAGCGATGACGATTTTTGCTGTAATGTGTGCCGGCCAGTTTCCCATATTTCACATGGGCCGCGTATGGAACGCATTCTTTACCCTGCCCTATCCCAATACCCGTGCACCGCTATGGCCCAACTTTAACTCCCCGCTGATGTGGGACGTATTTGCCATCTCAACTTATTTCACTGTTTCGCTTTTATTCTGGTATTCCGGTTTATTGCCTGATCTGGCAACTGTACGTGACCGTGCAAAAACCAAATTGCGCAAATTATTATATGGTGTTGCTTCTTTTGGGTGGAACGGAAGCACCAAACACTGGCAAAGGCATGAAAGCTTATCGCTGGTGTTAGCGGGTTTATCTACCCCTCTCGTATTGTCTGTTCACACCATCGTATCATTTGACTTTGCCACTTCAGTAGTTCCGGGATGGCATACTACCATCTTCCCTCCCTACTTTGTTGCCGGTGCTATCTTTTCAGGCTTTGCCATGGTGCAGACGCTCATGGTAATTACAAGAAAAGTAATGAACCTTGAAGCCTATATCACCCTCGGCCATATTGAAGCCATGAATAAGGTAATTGTGCTTACAGGGTCAATTGTAGGCTGCGCATACCTTACCGAATTGTTTATGGCATGGTACAGCATGGTAAAATTTGAGCAGGACATCTTCTTTAAATACCGTATTGCGGGTGCATACGGATGGAGTTACTGGCTGATGATGACCTGTAATGTAGTATCGCCGCAACTGTTCTGGTTTAAAAAACTCAGGAGGAGCATTACATTTACTTTCATCATGAGTATTGTGGTAAATATAGGTATGTGGTTTGAGCGTTTTGTAATCATCGTTTCATCATTGTACCGTGATTATCTCCCGTCATCATGGTCGGTGTATTACCGTCCTTCAATTTTTGAAATAGGTTTTTATATCGGAACATTCGGTTTGTTCTTTACCTGTTATTTCCTTTTCTCGAAATATTTCCCGGTTATTGCTATTGCTGAAATAAAACATGTATTGAAAACAACCGGCGAAAGCTATAAAGAGAAAATGGAACCCCTTGAGAAAATGGAACTGGAAAAATTCACTCATGAAATGCACCCGGCGCATCATTGATGCACCCGGCTGTTTTTTGTTATATGATATTTGTTGTTTGAAATTTTAATAAGCAGATATGGCTCGAAAAAAATTTGTTGTTGGGTGTTTTGATGACGAGAAAGTGCTTTTTCCTGCAGTAAGCAAGGTGCGCAGGGCAGGCTATAAGATACATGATGTATATACACCCTTTGCCGTACATGGCCTTGATAAAGCAATGGGCCTTCGTGACACCAGCCTGCATACTGCCGGGTTTATTTATGCCATTACAGGTACTACAACTGCCGTAACATTTATAAGTTGGGTATTTACCAGGGACTGGCCGGTGAACATTGGCGGTAAGCCGCATTTTGCTTTGCCTGCATGGGTGCCTATTATTTTTGAATTAACGGTGTTGTGTGCAGCAGTGGGCATGGTGCTCACTTTTTGCTATCTCTGCCAGATGGCCCCGTTTGTAAAAAAACACCATTTTCATCCCCGCGCCACCGATGATTTGTTTGTAATGGTAATTGAATGTACTTCCAAAACAAATGAAGAAGAACTGAAAAGCTTCCTTGGTGCAAACGGTGCACAGGAAGTGCATGTGCAGCTGGCTGAAGATGGCTGGTGGCTGGGCCGGTATGACAAAGAAACCAAGTTGTATAAAGAAACCCCTGCCGTTGCAGGATAAATATCATTTACCAGGCTTATTGCAATGAAAAGAACAACAGTTATAACAGGGTTACTCATCGCAGGCATTGCCGGCATCATCAGCTGCAGCGATGTAAAGCGGAAACCGGGCAGGACATATATGCCGGACATGGCCTACAGCAGGGCATATGAGACCTATTCAGAAAACCCGCTTTTTAAAGATGGTCAGACCAACCGGACACCGGTTGCCGGAACTGTAAAACGGGGCGAAGTGCTGCCTTTTCACCTGGCTAAAGATGCCGCAGGAGATACTGCAAATTATTTTGCATCAAGGCAGGTTAAAAATCCACTGCCCGCTTTGTCAGCAGACCAAATGCTGGAAGCAGAAAGATTGTATTTGGTAAACTGTGGTATTTGTCACGGTGCAAAGTTAGATGGCAACGGGCCGCTGTATAAAGGCGGAGAGGGGCCTTATCCTGCAAAACCGGCCACATTAATAGGTGATGCCAAATATGAATCCATGCCCGAAGGACAGATGTTTTATTCATTAACCTATGGAAAGAATTTAATGGGAAGTTATGCAGCGCAGCTGGATACCAAACAAAGGTGGATGGTGATAGCATATATTAAGTCAAAACAAAACCCTGCCCCGGCACAACAGCCCGCAGCAGATACTGCCGCAACCAAAACCATCGCTGCAAAATAAAATTGGTAAACGAATAAATGATACCTGATGATCAGACAACAATTTGAAGTACCGGGCGGATATAAAAAGTGGACTTTCGGTTTACTTGGGGCAGGTGCGCTTGCGCTGGTGCTGGGTTTTATTTTCCTTGCCATGAGCAAGGATGAACATTCGCAAACCCGTTTCTGGGCCGTGCTGCTGCAAAACAGTTTATTCTTTTTGCTGGTAGTGAATGCAAGTATGTTTTTCATTTGTGCTACTACACTGGCAATGGGCGGATGGCAGGTAGCATTCAGAAGGGTGCCAGAAGCCATATCAAGCCTTGTGCCTGTGTTTTCAATTCTTGCTTTTCTTGTTTTCTGCGGTATTATTTTCGGTCATAAACACCACATCTATCACTGGCTGGACAAAGAACATGTGGAACATGACCCTATACTGAAAGGCAAAAGCGGCTTTCTCAATCCTGTTTTCTTTTTTGTATGGACGATAATAACACTTGTATTGTGGTCTTTCATTGGCCGGAAAATGCGCCAGCTTTCCCGCAAAACAGATGAAGGCGCAATGGATGAAGGCCAGGCAAGAAAATTTATATGGGACAATACCGTATGGGCTGCCGGATTCATCGTGTTTTTTGCATTAACAGTAGCTTCAACCATTCCCTGGTTGTGGTTAATGAGTATTGATGCACACTGGTATTCTACCATGTACAGCTGGTACACATTTGCCAGCACTTTTGTAGCGGGTATGTCGCTGATAGCATTGTTTGTCATTTTTCTCAAAAACCAGAATTACCTGGAGTATGTAAATGATGAGCACCTGCATGACCTTGGTAAGTTCATGTTTGCTTTTTCAGTGTTCTGGACTTACCTGTGGTTTTCGCAATACATGCTGATATGGTATGCCAACATACCCGAGGAAACAGTTTATTTTAAAGTAAGGCAACAGGGTGCATACAGGGGTATTTTCTTCCTGAACCTGATCATTAACTTTCTGGTCCCATTGCTTCTTTTGATGCGCAGGGGATCGAAAAGAAATTATGCAACAGTGACTTTTCTTGCAGTGTTAATTATACTGGGCCACTGGATTGATTTTTACCAGATGGTAATGCCCGGCACATTGGGGGAACATTACAGCATGGGCTGGTTTGAAATAGGGATACTGGCCCTGTACGCAGGGCTCATCATGTATTTTGCGGGCAGGAGCCTGGCCAGCAGGCCGCTGGTGCCAGAATACCATCCGTTCCTGAAAGAAAGTATAATTCATCATACATAGAAGATGAACTTAAAAAGGTTTTAATAACCGGCAGATATGAAACAGAGAGGTGAAGAAGAAATGAAAACAGTAATTCTTAAATCGTACTTGTAAAATTATTTTGTATATGACGGGTTACTTTATCCTTGCAATACTTGCGCTGGCTTTCCTGGTTACATTCCAGATAGCAAAGGCAAGTGAATATGTAGCAGTGCTGAAAGGCGAGGAAAAAACTTTTCAGCAGAATAACCGTGTAAATGCATTTATGCTGGTGGCATTTCTTGTATTGGGCCTTGCTGCTGCATGGTGGTGCAATGAGCTGCTTTATCATAAAACATTGCTGGTACAGCCTGCCGCTTCAGACCATGGTGAGAAAATTGATTCCATGATGTGGATCACCCTTGCCATCACCGGCCTGGTATTTTTTATTACACAAATATTGCTGTTCTGGTTCCCGTATAAGTACCAGTATAAAACAGAGCAAAAGGCATTTTACTATCCGCATAACAATAAACTGGAATTGCTGTGGACGGTGGTTCCTTCCATCTTTTTAACTGTGCTGGTGGGCTTTGGTTTGTATTACTGGTTTAAAATAACAGGAGACCCCCCAAAAGAAGCTGTAGCCGTAGAAGTAACAGGTAAACAATTTAACTGGCTCTTCCGCTACCCCGGCAAGGATGGCGTGCTGGGCAGAAAGAATTACCGGCTGGTTGATGCTTCAAATGGCAATGCGCTGGGTGTGGACTGGAAAGATGCTGCAAGCCATGATGATGTTGAGGCAACAGAATTACATCTGGTGGTTAACAAACCTGTTAAATTGGTTATCGGCGCACAGGATGTGATTCACGACGTAGGCCTTTCACATTTCCGTATGAAGATGGATGCGGTGCCTGGTATCCCCACCACCATGTGGTTTACGCCAAAATACACTACCGAGCAAATGAAAGAAATAACAGGCAACAAGAATTTTGTTTATGAAATTTCATGCGACCAGATGTGCGGCCAGGGACATTATTCAATGAAGGGTATTGTAGTGGTGGAAACACAGGAAGAATACAATAAATGGATGGCTGATAAAAAGCCGCAGTACAGCACTGTTTCTTCCCCGTCAGCAACGGCAGCAGCGGATAACACAAAACAGGCAACTGAAACCAGCGCAGAGGGCAAACCAGTAGCCCAACGCATAAAATAATTTTTACAACACGTACTGTATAAAAATATTACAATCATGAGTAACGAAAGCACAATGCACGGACATGGCGGGGCGGTAGCGATACCGGCGGTGCATGAACATCACGGGGAGCATGATGGCCACCATCACCATCATGAGTCCTTTATCACCAAATATGTGTTCAGCCAGGACCATAAAATGATTGGCAAACAATTCCTGGTTACAGGTATGGTTTGGGCATTTATAGGCGGTATGTTCTCCGTATTGTTCCGTTTGCAACTGGGTTATCCTGAGCTGACGCTTCCCTGGCTTGAAGATATACTTGGCCATTGGGCAAAAGGCGGAAGAATTGCCGATGAGTTTTATTATGCGCTTGTTACCATGCACGGAACCGTACTTGTGTTTTTTGTGTTGACGGCAGGCCTAAGCGGAACCTTTGCCAACTTCTTAATTCCGCTCCAGGCCGGCGCAAGGGATATGGCTTCGCCATTTCTTAATATGCTTTCTTACTGGTTCTTCTTTCTTTCCAGCGTGGTAATGTTTTCTTCTTTGTTTGTGCAGACAGGAGCTGCAAGCGGCGGGTGGACCTCTTACACACCACTCAGTGCACTTGGCCAGGCATCTGAAGGCTCCAAACTGGGTATGGACCTGTGGCTGGTGAGTATGGCATTGTTTGTTGTATCATCATTACTCGGCGGGTTAAATTATATTTCTACCGTATTGAACATGCGTACCAAAGGTATGAGCATGACAAGGCTGCCCCTTACCATCTGGGCCTTGTTCTTTACTGCAGTACTGGGCGTATTGTCGTTCCCCGTTTTATTATCAGGGTTTATCCTCCTGCTTTTTGACAGGAACCTTGGAACAAGTTTTTACCTGAGCGAAATTGTTGTAAAAGGCGAAATATTGCCAAATGAAGGCGGCAGTTCTATTCTTTACCAGCACCTCTTCTGGTTCCTTGGCCACCCTGAAGTTTATATCATTCTTTTGCCTGCAATGGGTATGGCATCAGAAATACTCAGTGTTAATTCACGCAAGCCTATATTTGGTTATATGGCCATGGTGGGTTCTCTGTTTGCAATTTGCATACTCGCATTTTTGGTATGGGCGCACCACATGTTTGTAACGGGACTCAACCCCTTCCTCGGCGCTTTCTTTGTGTTGCTTACGCTGTTAATTGCTGTGCCGTCAGCCATTAAAGTATTCAACTGGCTCACTACGCTATGGAGGGGCAATATCAGGTTAACACCCGGAATGCTGTTTGCAATCGGGTTTGTAAGCCTGTTTATTTCCGGTGGTTTAACAGGTATCTGGCTCGGTAATTCAGCGCTGGATATTCACCTGCATGATACTTATTTTGTAGTGGCGCACTTTCATATTGTAATGGGAGTGGCTTCTTTCTTTGGTATGTTTGCAGGTATTTATCACTGGTACCCCAAAATGTATGGCCGTTATCTCAACAATACGATGGCATACATCCATTTTTGGGTAACACTGATCGGCGCCTATTTAATTTTCTGGCCCATGCACTACGAAGGCTTTGCCGGTATGCCCCGCCGATATCCTGATTATTCCAACTGGGAATCATTTAAACAATTTGCAGAATTAAACAGGTTTATAAGCACCGTGGCAATGATTGTATTTGCCGTACAATTGTTGTTTGTGTTTAATTTCTTCTATTCTATTTTCAAGGGAAGAAAAGTAACCAACCCCAATCCATGGGGCGCAAATACATTAGAGTGGACAACGCCCATTCGCCCGGGGCATGGAAACTGGCCCGGTGAAATTCCGGAAGTGCACCGCTGGGCTTACGACTACGGAAAAGACGGACGTGAGTTTATTCCCCAAACGGAACCGGTGAGTGAACATGAATCAAAGCATTAAACAGGCATTATCGCCGGCAACGGCGGTAAGCATTAAACCATACAGCAGTTGTTTGAAAAAGAGATGGTGAAGCAGGAGGAAGCGGCGCAGCAGTTGCCTTCAGCATTTGCTGCAAAACTTAAAGACTATTACCTGCTCATGAAATTTTCACTCAGTTTTACTGTGGTGTTTTCATGTGTGGTGTGCTATCTTCTTGTTCCGGGTATTGAGTTTGATTTAATATCAGTTCTTTTACTTTTTTTGGGCGGCTTACTGGTAACCGGTTCGGCCAATGCCATTAACCAGGTGGTTGAAAAAGATACCGATGCCATGATGAAGCGTACGGCCAAACGACCCGTAGCATCCGGCAGGATGGGCGCTGATGAAGGATGGACTTTTGCCATCATTACCGGGGTTCTTGGTGTTTTCATCATCGGGTGGTGGTTCAACTGGCTTGCAGCGGGGTTATCTGCCTTTAGTTTGTTTGTGTATGCGTTTGTTTATACACCGCTGAAGAAGATCAATTCTGTTGCAGTGCTGATAGGTGCAGTTCCCGGGGCCTTACCCTGTTTAATCGGGTGGGTGGCCGGTACAGCTGAAATGAGCAGGGGCGGATGGGCATTGTTTGCATTGCAGTTTTTCTGGCAGTTCCCGCATTTCTGGGCCATTGCATGGGTCTCGCATAACGATTACAGCAAAGCGGGTTTTAAGCTGATGCCATCTGATGCGGGGCCAACAAAGTATTCGGCCATTCAGGCCATTACTTACTCGCTGGTACTGATACCTGTTGGGGTATTGCCCTATTTTTTGGCTATCAGTGGTATTGCAAGCCTCATCATTGTAACACTTGCAAATCTTTTTATGGTTTGGCAATGTGTGAGGTTATACAAGGAGATGGATGTAAAAGCGGCAAGAAGGGTAATGTTCAGTTCATATATTTATTTGCCGGTTGTATTGCTGGCCATGCTGGCAGATAAAACCCCCATCCCCTGAAGGGGAGCAAATAAATGTTACCTGTTACTGGATACCGGTAACAGGTAACAAAGTACCGGAGCTTTTTAAAAAGATTTATATCGAAACATTATAAATAATTTATTCTTCCAATGGCTGAAGTGATGAGTGTACAGCGAAAAAAGATCCACCCGCATAAGTTTACCCTTTGGGTAGCTATTGGCAGCCTTGTTATGATGTTTGCAGGCCTTACCAGCGCATACATTGTAAAAAGAGGCCAGGGCAACTGGCAGTTACTGGAACTGCCGCAGGTGTTCTGGTATTCAACCATTGTTATTTTGCTCAGCAGCCTTACTGTTCAAATGGCCATAAAGGCATTTAAGGAAAGGGAAATGATGCGTTACAAATGGCTTGTTACCATTACCGCAATACTTGGTGTTGTTTTCCTTGCCATGCAGGTGTATGGCTTTCTGAGTTTTGAGCAGAAAGATATTAAACTGGTGGGCATGGGGTCCAACGCTTCTTATTCGTTCCTTCTTGCCATTGCAGGTTTACACGGCCTGCATGTATTGGGGGGTGTAATTGCCCTTCTGGTTATTTTTGTAAAGGCGTTTAACAGAAGAACAAGAACATATAACAGCGTACCCATTGAAGTGGCCGGCACATACTGGCACTTTGTAGATATACTCTGGATTTACCTGTTTGTATTTTTTAACTGGATGAGGTGAATACAGCAGGCGGATTCATTATAAAACCTTAAAACAAGATTACTGACATGGCAAATGCGGTACAGGCAGAACAAAAGTGGTGGAGCGGGGGTAAAAGCCCCTTCAACCTTGAGTACGGCAAACTGATGATGTGGTATTTCCTGATGAGTGATACTTTTACTTTCGGGGCATTCCTCATTTCTTATGGCACCATACGGTTCAGCCAGAATTTCTGGCCCGACCCCAATGTGGTGTTCAATGCTTTTCCCGGAGCAGGCCATGCCAATCTTCCTCTTGCTTTTGTGAGTTTGATGACCTTTATCCTTATTATCAGTTCTGTTACCATGGTGCTGGCAGTTCACCACGGCCACCACATGAACCGCAAAGGCGTAATCAAATACATGTGGCTTACCATACTGGGCGGCCTGGCGTTTTTGCTTTGCCAGGCATGGGAATGGACGCACCTTTTAACAGGGGAACATGCTACCCTGGTTAACGGAAAAATTGAACTGTGGCCGCAAACAGTAACAAAAAACCCATGGGGCGCCCTTGTTGAAGGGCCGGCCATTGCAGACGCATTAAAAAATACCTCACACGATACATTGGTTAAACTGGTGCATGAACAGCAACACGCCATGACACATGAACAACTGCATGCCATGTCTCACGAAAAGCTGGCGGGCATGCTTGATATGGGCAAAGTGCATGTACGCACCGCAGGGCCTATTGCATTTGGCGGATACTTTTTTGGCATTACAGGTTTTCACGGTTTCCACGTATTCAGCGGGGTGGTAATAAATGTGGTGATGCTTATTATGGCTTACCGGGGCGCATTTGACCAGCGTGGCCACTACATGATGATTGAAAAGGCGGGCCTGTACTGGCACTTTGTGGATTTGGTATGGGTATTTGTATTCCTTTGTTTCTATCTTATTTAATTAAATATTATTACCAGCAAAAGAAGATTAAGATTATGGAGCAGCAACATACAGCGTCAGAAATTACTTTTCACCATGAGCCGAGGCCGGATAATGTAAAGCGGATTATCCGTACAACAATTATCCTTTCTGTAATTACAATTATTGAACTTGGGCTTGGCCTTTTAATGTATGCAGTAGATATGAGCGGCGGCCTGAGACTTTTGGTTAAAGGGGTTATTGTTATCCTTTCCCTCGCCAAGGCGGCATATATTGTTTCTATTTTTATGCACCTCGGCGATGAGATACGCAACATGATCATGACCATTGTGGTGCCATTGCTGCTGTTCATCTGGTTCATCATTGCTTTTTTGTGGGATGGCGGTTCGTGGAAAACCCTGAAAAATACCGATGCAGGCCACAGGCCTGAAACAGAGCAGCCCGCTGCTGTTCCTGATGCAAAGAAGCCGGGCAGTAAAGAATAATATTTTACATTGTTTTTACAGAAAACCATCGTCCTGCAGTTACCGGTACGGTGGTTTTTTGTTTGAAGTGAAATAATTTGCATGCGATGAAGAAAAGAACGTTAGCGGCATTGGGTGTAGCGGTGGTACTGCCTGTGCTCAGTTACCTGGTGGTAAGTTATTACAGCAAAGATGCCGTTACAATGCCCCGCCGTTATTTTTTTGATACGGTGGTTACAGCGCTGCGCAATGGCAAAAAGGTTAATGATACCGTGTGGCATAAGGTTAAACCATTTACACTCACCAACCAGCTGGGCAAAGAGGTTTCTTTGGGCGACTGGGGAAACAAGATCATCATTGCTGATTTTTTCTTTACTTCATGCCCCTCCATCTGCCCTACATTAACCCGCAACATGAAAAAACTGCAGGACGCCTTTGCAAAAACTGATACCATTGTACGTTTTGTTTCCTTTACGGTTGACCCCGAAAGGGATTCAGCAACAAGGTTAAAGGCTTATGCGGACAAATACAATGTGAACCATGATACGTGGTGGTTCCTCACAGGTGAGAAACAGGAAGTGTATGACATAGCGCTTAAGGAATTTAAAGCATCCGTTGCGCAGGAAGAAGGGGTAGATACCAACTTTATCCATACAGATAAATTTTTTCTTTTGGACAAAGACCGGGTAGTAAGGGGATGGTACAATGGTTTGGACAGCGCCAACCTTGACAAGCTGATGAGGGATGTGGTTTTTTTGATGATGGAAAAAGACAAGAAGAAGAAAAGAAATTTGTTCAGGAAGTAGTCCCCGTCCTCTAAAGGGGGTAAATGTTTCTGACTGAATTTCTACAACCTGTCAGCGTTGATGGAGACAGTAACGCTTTGATTTATTTTAATCTAAATGGCATAAAACCAATTTTTATAACACCGTATTATGCTGTCGCCATCCATAAAAAAGAATGATAAAACGGCAAGGCTGCTGATACTTACGGTTTCGTTTGTGGTATTTGCCGCCGTGGTGGTATTATCAAAAGTAAAGCTCAATGCAAGCCTGGGTTTTGATGTGCACCTTTTTGCCCAAATCAATGCCATCATCAATTCAATAGTTTCAATTTTGCTTGTGGCGGCATTGGTTGCAGTTAAGCGAAAACAATATGAAACACATAAGAAGATCATGCTTACCGCCATGTTCCTTTCGGTGCTGTTCCTTGTTTCGTACATATGCCATCACCTGCTGGCGGGGGATACAAAGTTTGGCGGGGAAGGCGCCACCCGTTATATCTATTTCTTTATTCTCATCACCCATATTTTTCTTGCAGCCATCATCCTGCCTTTTATTTTATTTACCGCTTACCGGGGGCTTGTTGCTGAATGGCCTTTACACAGAAAGCTCGCAAAAATTACCTGGCCCGTGTGGCTGTATGTGAGTGTTACAGGCGTGCTGGTGTATCTGATGATCAGCCCGTATTATTGAAGTTTAACAGAAAGGGGATTAAATAAATCAGATCTCGGGTTCCCAAAACAATTTATTCAACCCCGGCAGAGCCTCTTTCCATAATTTTTGAATGTACACTCATTGTTAAGTTTTTCTCAGCCAAACTTAGTAATTTTTACTGATGAACCGCAGAGTTCTCCATCGCACTTTTCCGGTGGAGAAACTCTGCGGAGGTAGGAGGCAAGAGTTGGAAAAATGGGTGGACCCGCTTTAACGTTAGCAACACAAGGATATGTTTATTATACAATCATAAGAGACAATCCTCCGTTAGAGAAATTAAAAGATGATATGGATACACCGTTCAATCCTGGGTATTGGATTTATAGAAGAACATTTGGTAAATGGCTTGAAGGATTAGCTAAATAAGTTCTTATAACAACTCATCAATGAAAAAGATTTTAAATTTCTTTATAGATATAATTTTTCGATTGCTTTTGCTGTTCGATTTTTCTTTTAAAAAAGATGATGGGTATAACTATCAAAGAGATTTTTTAGGGAAAGAAGATTATTGGAAAGGCTTAACAGAAATATTTAAACCTGTTACAGACATTGTGAATAATGATTTCGAGAAGATATATTCTATTAAGGATACATTGTACAATGAACCAGTTCTTAGCAAGATTAAATACTGTATAGAAAATAAGTTTTGGGGAATCTTTGCTTTTACGTACTCTGACGGATATCAAATGAGTAATGAAGACTACTTTAATCAACCTTCCATCAGAGTTTACTTAATTGAGAAAAGCAGCAAAGAGAAAACAATAGTAGTTGTAAAATCTAAAGTCAAACATTTTGAGGTGTTAGCATGGTATCCAAAAATGAATGTTCTGGAAAGTAGTTTTAAGGACAAAAAGTTAGTCTATTCAAGAGAGAAAAACTTTTTATCGCTGTAACCTTAATAACTAAAAAGCCCTGCACCTCTACAAACTTTCTACAATAAGGCGTCCGGATTTCCGGATGCCTTCGTTTTTATGAAAAAGGCAGTTTTTATTTTATCTGTAAGTGTAAGCTCATAAAAGAAGTGGTAGTGTTTCAAATTAGTTGGCGACAAACCATAACAAAAAAATAAATCGTTAACAAGGGCTTATTTCGGGCCCTTGTTCTTTTTTATCATACAAAATTTCATTTCCTGGTTTTTTAAATCCTGCAACTCAACAAACCTTCTGCACAAAGGCGTCGGGAAATCCGGACGCTTTTGTTTTTATAAAGCAGTCAATTTTTATTTGATTTGTAAGCTCATAAAAGAAGTTCTATACCTGCCGCATAGCATTACCAGCCGCACAAGTGAGTGACACAACAGACGATGATAGTAGTGGTATTACCGGGTATATAAAGATTTTAAAACTCCCCTTTAGGGGCTGGGGTATTGCACTGCGACCTCTATGAACTTTCTACCATAATATGTCCGGATTTCCGGATATGCCGGCGTCTCGTCTGCACCGGGGGTTTCATCGCAAAGGTTTTGTATACCGGTATATTTTTTATCCGTCAATTTAAATCCGGGGTCTCATCCTGCGCAGCACATCCATCGCAATGAAGACCCCGGGCTGACAGAGGATTATTTTGAATAAAAAGTATAAAACTACTTGCCTCATATCTCTAGTTCCTCTGCCGGGTTCCAAAACAATTTTTTAAAATCCACCACGGTATCATTCTTTACTTTCACGCCTTCGCTTTTTAATAAATCTTCCATTAAAGTGGGTGTGGAAAAATGATGTTTCCCGCTTAGCATGCCATTGCGGTTTACCACGCGGTGTGCAGGAACGGGTGGATATGCACTGCCTGCAGCATTCATTGCCCAGCCTACCATTCGGGCCGATAAACGTGCCCCGAGGTATTCTGCAATGGCGCCGTAAGAAGTAACCCGACCTTTGGGTACAAGCCGGGCCACATCGTGTACCAGTTCAAAAAAAGAGTCAGCAGTTTTTTTTGGCGCAATTGATTTTTTCTTTGCAGTTTTTTTAACGGCTATTCTAATGTCTTTCTTTTTTTTCATACTGGCGTTGCGCTAATAATTCAGACCGGCGGGGTTGGGGAACCCGCTCATAATTGTAGGGGCAATTTAAGCAACCATTGCCACAACAAAACCCTTTTTCAAGGTGGTATTTTGCAGTGAGCACCATATAGCCTTCATTGTTGTAATAAAAATCTTCTCCTTCAACCAGGTTTTTTTTCATGCTCCGGGAATTTTTAAAGGACGGATAATATAGCGTATTGTTTCATGAATTACTTTTTTTCAGCTGTTTCAGTTGCTTCAGATTTTAATTTCTCCTGTAACTCTTTATCATGCCCGGGCAGCATTTCAGGCAAAGAAAATTTTAAATAATGCACCCTGCTGCTTTTGGCAATATCGAGGCTTTCATAATGCGTCCTTATGTTAAGCTCCGGGTTTCTTTCCCCGATTGCTGAAATATCAGGTGTGTCCTGTTGTAATGTAATTCCATACATATCAATCACTGTTTTGGTAAAGAGGTACAGGTTGGGTGAATCGGTCTTTAAATGTATATAACCACCGGGAACAAGAATTTGTTGATATAATCTCAGGAACCGCGGATGTGTTAACCTTTTTTTGGCCCTTGAAATGCGCAACTGCGGATCAGGAAAGGTGAGCCATATTTCAGCAACTTCTTCAGGTGCAAAGTAATCGGTTATTTTATCTATCTGGGTACGGAGGAAAGCCACATTATTCAACCCTTTTTCAATACTTTTTTTTGCGCCTACCCATATCCGGTTGCCCTTCAGGTCAATGCCAATAAAATTTCTTTTCGGGTACATTTCAGCCAGGCCAACCGCATATTCACCTTTGCCGCAGGCCAGTTCAAGGGTGATGGGGTTGTTGTTTTTAAAATGGTCTTTCCACTTCCCTTTCATGCCTGCGGGATATTGCAGCACATTGGGAAATGTTGCTATTTCTGCAAAGCGTTTAAGTTTTTTCTGGCCCATGCAAGCGGGCAAAGATAATAAAGTGACGTCAGCAGTGCCTGCATAAAAATAATTGGAGTGGCCAGTTTGTCATTCCGACAAGAGAGGAATCTGAAGCATAATCTAACACGCATTCTCTATTAGTTAATTTAGATGCCTCGTTCCCCGGCATGACAAACAAACTGACCCACTATCAATTATTCCCAGGTAATATCCTTCTGCAAAACTTTTGCGGGCACCCCGCCTGCAAGACAACCCGGCGGCACATCTTTGGTAACCACGGCGCCTGCGGTTATTACAGACCCGTTACCGATATGAACCCCTTTTAAAATAATGGCCCCTGTTCCAATCCATACATGATCCCCGATAATCACCGGCTTTGTCATTTCATGCAAAAGCTTTCCGTTAAACAAATGGCTGTCGCTGTCGCGTATGGTAACATGCTCGGCGATAGCAACATCTTCGCCTATCTCTATCTTCCCGAAACAATGCAGTTTTACGTGATTGTTGATGTAGCCGCTACCAAGTATGAGCGTGGCATTTTGATTAATATAAATTTCAGCGCCGGAATAAATTTTAAAATTGTTTTTTACTCTTAAAGAGGCCTGTTCTTTTATTGCGAGGACAGTTGTAAACGGGTCTTCTTTCAGTCAGGAACAATGCAGGAGCAATTGCCTGTTTTCTTCAACAGCAATATGCCCCGTTTCCGCCAGTTCTATATAACAGTTTCCCTGCCGGTAACTGTTACTTTTTTTGTCCCTGATGGATTTAACATGTGCGGCAACATCAATCATAAAGCGGCGGTGAAAGTTTTTTCAATAAGGTTGTTAAGAACTTTCCGGTAATCAAAATATTCTTCTGCAATATGCCTTGCACTATTGCAATGCGCCGGGTAATTACTGTTTATTTCATTGATGGCGGCAACCGCCTCTTCTGTATTGGTAAAACAAAGCAAACCTCTTCCTGTTTCAAGAAAAGCTGAAAACCCCGTATCCTGTATTACAACAGGCCTGCCGCTTGCAAGATAGCAACAGCTTCTTTCGCTGAACCATCCGCTGCACGCAGCAACATACCCCTGCTTGGCAACGCTCCATTCTCCTTTTGATGAACGTATGTAATCTTTATAAGTTTCAGGGGTTTTGGTAACAGCTAAAGGATCTTTAATTATCCATCCCCTGCTGCTGATTTTATCCTTAGGAGCAGTTGCGCTGCCCATTGCAATTTCAAAAGATTCATTTATAAGAAGGGGAAGTTCAAAAAAGGGATCAAATGAAGATGATTTCATTCCATAAATTTTTCCTTTGTATTCTCTTTTCTGATAACTGTCCCATTGCATTACAGTAGTCCATTTTGCTTTGGGGTTGCCGGGAGGTGCCTGCCATATTTCTGTTACAACGGGCTGCCTTGTGGGTTTCCATTTCAAATTATCATCGGGCATGCTGCAATTTTGCCTGCCAAAATTTTCACCAAAAGAAAAAAAGCAATTGTGCTGGTTTGCCAGCGTTGCTGCACCAGCATCAGTAAGATGGCGTATTTGTGTAAATACAGGATCAGTATCAATAAAAACCCGCTGCGGAATTTTCAGCACCCAGTCACGTAAAGGATTAGAACCTGAAAGGTTCAGTAATATATCGGCAGACCGGCAAAATGATACTGTGTCTTCACGGGTTGAGCCATGCCACTGCAAACGATGTGCATCATAATAAGCCCATTTTATACCCGGTAAGTATTGCCCGGATATATCGCTGATAAACTTCAACCCGTAAGAAGCATCAGTGGTCAATTCAAACAAGCCGGGCCGATAACAGGAAGGGTAATCATCGCTGTCTTCAAGAAAAAAAACTTCATGCCCCATTTTTTGCAGGCCTATGAGGTATTGCAAATGGTGCCAGACCAGTCCGCCCAAAGGGCCTCTTACAATATAACCCAATACAACAATGCGGAGTTTGGAAGAGGGGGATTTCAAAACAGGTTATTTTGAGGTGTGGCTGTTCAACAAATATTCATTCATGGCCATAGCCCTGGCTTCTTCTGTATCACCGGGCTCAAGATAACGGATGATCCGGGATGGGTTTCCCACCACAACAGCATATGGCGGCACATCAGTTGCCACAACCGATTTGCTGCCAATAACACAACCCCTTCCCAGTTTTACGCCGGGTAATACAACCGTATCAAAACCCACCCATACATTGTCTTCAATGATTATTTCTTTGGGTTCGCCGTTATGCGGAAGAATGCGGTACCCGTGTTGTGCTGTTTCCTTCAGCACCCTTCTTCTTTGTTCAGCAGAAAAATTATTTTCATTTATCCAGCAGTCTGTAATTACTGAACCCCATGCAAACATACAATGGCTGCCCACCACAATTTTTTTCCGGCAAATAAAAACGGAGCCATTGAGGATATTGAATTCGCCTATCTGAATTTTTCCTTTTTCACCTACAACAAAAGAAGCTCTGTCGTAACAACCGCTGCCCCTGCCCATTGTCATGGCATCAGGCAACTCAGAATGAAATGCAGCAAAGCCATAAGATGTATCTATGTAAACATGTTCCGCAAGGTTAACGTTTCCCGGAATGCCATGCCCGAACCAATCGTATTCAATATAGGTCCTGCCATCGCCTGACCTGTTACCGCTTTGTATGATATTTTCCCTCATTATATGCTGGTAATTTTTTTCGCAGGATTTCCTGCAACAACAGTTCCGGCTTCCACATCTTCAATAACAAGTGAGCCGGGTTGTATAACAGCCCCTGCCCCGATATGAACACCTTTCAGGATGGTAGCATTAAAACCGATCCATACATCATCTTCAATTACTACCGGAATTGTTTTTATAGCCGGCCTTTTTTTCCTGTTGCCCAAAGGGGATAAGGCAATGGTGTCTGCGAGGCGTTCTGCAGGCGCAATGGGATGGAAATCTGAATCAGCTATGGTAACCCCGCCGGCAATAAAAACATAATTGCCGATGCTGATCCTTTCAGAACATACCAAAGCGGCATTGGCGATATAACAATAATCGCCAATTTCAATGAAGGCGTTTTCTTCTGCTGCAAGAGATGTTCTCCAGAAAGTAACATGATTGCCCGCTTTGAAACCAACAGGCAAACTGCTGAAATAATGTTTGAAACAAAAAGATGAGTCAATAACAGTATTCTCCCCCGCTACGATATTTAAAGGTATTTTTCCATGATACCAGTCGCCGGGGATACTTATTCCCGGCTGCAGCAAATGAAAGTTTTTTGTTTCTTCTGTCAGCATAAGAACGATGCTATGAAATTTTTTTCAATAAATCAACGAGTACTTTGTCGCTGTCAAAATAATCTTCGGCTATTTTTCTTGCTGCGGTTGCGTGCTGCTGCAGGTTTTTTGTTACCACCTTAAGCGCATCAGCAGCTTCATCCATATTGTGAAATGCAAATAACCCGTTGCCTGCCGGAATAAATTTTGACCAGCCGGTATCCTGTGTGATAACCGGCCTTCCTGAAGCAAGATAACAGGCAGAGCGGCAGGAGAACCAGCCTGTATTGGCTTTTACATAGGTTTGTTTGGCAACAGAAAATTCACCGGCCGAATGTTCAATAAAGCCCTGGTACCTGATCCAGTCCGGCGCCAGTGTTTCTGCATTCAATATTTGCCATCCGCAATTTTTTATGGTTTCCTGCTGCAGGGTTTGCGCTGTTCCCCCGGTCTGGCTTATCACCATAGAAAGTTTAATGCCGTTTATTTTTGAAGGAAGCTGCATGACTTTATAAAATTCCACATCTTTCTGGCCCCACTCTTCATTATTATAAACAAGTTTTTTTCCGGCAGTCCAGTTCATAAGTGTAGTAAAAGCAGAACCATTATTAACAGGAACCGGTGTTGCTTTCCAGAAATCAATACAAACAGGTTGCCTTGTTGTATGCCATTGCAGGTTGCCTGAAGGGATGAGGCAATCATCTGCCCCGATATTTTCACCGAATGTAAAAAGATGTGTATGTGCATGGAGCATTTGCTTTAATCCGGGTTCACCGGGTGTAAACATTTGCTGAGAGACATACTGTATTTGGGTAAACATGGGGTCTGAATCAATGAGGATGCGTACAGGTATCCGCATGTATTCTTCCCGCATAAATGTGGAACAGGATATATTTACAAACACATCTGCTGTGTTGCAGATTTCTTTTACTTCTTCTTCACTTAAACCAAAACATTTTCCCGAAGCTTCATCACGGTAAGCCCAGCGTTTACCCAGTCCAAAATAATCCATTACTTTTTTGAGGTGTTCAACAGAGGCGCTGCAGTCATCCCAGTTGCTTCCGGGCTTCTGGTAAATGGGATAAAGCCTTGTATCTTCAATATAAAACACATCATGGCCCAGAAGCGAAAAGCCCAAGGGATACTGTATGTAATCCCACGTAACCCCTCCTGCAGGCATAATGCCGAGGAAACCTCCCACAACAATTCTCAGTTTTCCCATTTCTTAATCATTTGCGCTTACATACCAGTTTGCGGGTAATACGTCTTTTTTATCAATACCATTTTTGGCCAGCATTTGAACCGCCAGCGTGAAATGATAGTTTTCTTTTGCAAACCCCATTTCTTTTACAATGTCTTCAATTGGCGGGGTGGCAAGGATGGCTATTTTGTTTTTAGAGGTTTCTGAATCAGCCGGGTTTTTATTTTCCTGCTGTATAATATGGCAGGCTGTTTTTAATGTAAGTGCAAGGCTTTCTTTTTTATCTTTTGTTACCACATCGCAGATCAGCCATTGATGATCTTTTATTTTATATACCGCAGCAAACATCCCGATTGTTTCATTACAGTGGTTAACGGTATATACTTTAAAATCACCGTGACTTGTTTTCCAGGGTAAAGTATGGCTGTTTCTTACAATTGCAGGATTATAAACTGCCGCTGCTTTTTGCCATAATAAATCAACTGCGGGGTCAGACGGGTTTATTTTTTCTGCAGAAACACCTTCAGTTAATTCAAATGCACCCGGTGATGTTAATGAATAACTCCACAAAGGGAATTTATGCGTCATAACAAAGGGGAAAGCCTGCAACACTCTTGACCACCGCGGATCAGGCAAAATGTATATGAGCGAAACACCCTGCCGGGTGAGGTCGTCAGCAACTTTTTTATACATCCTTAATATGGGGTGCTGCCCGGTTAATAAAGAGGCAATTCCAAATTTTGTCTGCAGGCTTTGCTCTAAAACCGGCGCAAAAGGCCTGTATGCTTTTACTTCCTTTCCTTTTACTGCAATGCGGAGCGGAATAAAAACAAATTGTCCTATGATCTTTCCCGTATCATCGTCAACAGCTATTGCAACAGCAGCATCGCCTGAAGGTGTATTGGTAAACCGGCGCTCCCATTCAGCACGGTCAATTATATCCCACCCTGAGTTTTCACTCCAGAATTGAGCCAGTTCATCAATATCATTCTTTGCCGCCATCCGGTAAGAAATGCTCATAGTTTACAGTTTTAATCGTCCGGCATGATGTACCAGTTTTCAGGAAGTATATTGGCTTTTTTAACTGAAGGCTGCAATGGATAATATCCAAAAGCAAACTGAAAGTTTATTTTGTGGTGAGTGATTTCATCAAGTAAGGGTGTTATGTGGGGGCTGAGCATCAGCTTAATTTCCCCGAATGGTGCAGGTACCCTGTTTTCATTCTTATGGTGCATGGCTTTTACCGATGACCGGAATACTTTTTTTAAATCATGTTTATCTTTTGCAAGGATATCCGCCAGCAACCCGTCGGCTTTTTTATAAGCAGCATAACCCAGCAGTTTGTTGTTTTCCCTTACTTCAATAACAAGATGGGGGCTGATTTTCCATTGCAGCCGTGCCGCATGGCGTACAATGCCGCAATGAACAGGAAACAATCCGGCAGCATCTTTCCACAGCTTATTATAAGATTCGTCAAAAGAAGTTAAAGTGGTGGTATGTAAAGTTTCATGAATGGTTTTTTCCCATACCGTTTCATCTTTCAGCGAAACGGAAGCGCAATCCCATGTGGCCATTTGAATATCAGGTAATCCAAAACGGGGAAACAATTTCAGCAAGCCAATCCATCCATGTGCAGGCAAACCATAAAGCATTACATATCCCTGCTTTGCTGCAATATCAAGGCCTGCTTTTATCATCATAAATGCAGGATGTTCATTGTTTCTGAGGTCAGCCTGCCGGAAGTCTTCATGCAGGATGGGTGCAGAGATGCGCACTGCTTTTGTTTCTATACCGGTTAAAAAAATTTTTGCCGGTATCAGCACCAGTTGCCCCATCACTTCATCTTCTTCATTGGCTGCAATAATAATAAGGCAGGGGCCGTCGGGGGTATTAAGATACCAGTCCCTGAATTGCTGTTCGCTTATAGCCCCCCAGCCGGAAAAATTTTCCCAGAGTGAGAGAACTCCCGGAAGATCTTTGTCTTCATAAAGGCGATATGTGAGTTGTGCAACATGCATTTATCAGCATTTAAAGTTTCAGGTTATATGCTGGTATTTATAAAGGTCTGCGTATAATTTTCCTTCACGGAGCAGGTTTTCATGCGTGCCGCTTTCTGCAACATGCCCGTCTTTTAAAGTAATGATCTGGTCGGCGTGTTTAATGGTTGACAGGCGGTGTGAAATAAGAAATACGGTTTTATCTTTTGAGGTTTCTGCCAGTTTTTTAAAAATCTTTGCTTCGGTTAAAGCGTCAAGCGCTGAAGTGGGTTCATCAAGAATAAGAATTGAAGCCTTTTTTAAAAAAGCCCTTGCCAGTGCAATGCGTTGTTTTTCCCCGCCTGAAAGAGAAGCCCCCATTTCGCTTACCGGCGTATCATACTGCTGCGGCAGCTTTGCAATAAAATCATGTGCCTGCGCTGCTTTTGCAGCTTCGGTAATTTCCTCAAAAGAAGCCTGGGGGTTACCAAAAGCAATGTTTTCACCAATGGTCATTGGAAAAAGAAAAGGCTCCTGTAAAACAAGAGAAATGTTCTCTCTTAAGGAATGCAGCTTCAGGTCACGCAGGTCATGCCCGTCAATTGATATTTTTCCCTGCAGGGGATCATAAAAGCGGGCAATCATTGATATGAGCGAAGTTTTGCCTGCACCGGTCGGGCCCACAATGGCGGTGATTTGACCAGCCCGTGCATGGAAACTGATATTTTGCAAAACAGGTTTTTTTAAGCCGGGTTCTTTTTCATAACCAAAGGAAACGTTTTCAAAAACAACATCGCCGTTGAGATGACTGGCTGTTTTAGCATGCGGTTTTTCCCGCAGCGTTTCTTCTGAATCAAGTATATCAAAAATCCTTTTTCCCCTTGAGCTTACTGCAATAGCAGCGCCAATAGCAGTAGAGAGAGAATTTACAGGGCCATATAATGCTGTGATGTAACCCAGAAAAATATAAAGGTCGCCGGCAGATAAATTGCCATTCAAACCTCTTGATGCACCAAGCCATATTAAAAGCGCTGAAGAAAGGCCAGTGATAAGAACTGTAAGCTGGTTATACCTCGTTGATACCAGTGTGGCAGTCTGAAATGCTTTGCCAAAATCCCAGGCGTGCCTTTCCAGTTTATTATACATGAACGATTCTCTTGCAAATGCCTGTATGATCTTCATAGAAGAAAGGCTTTGCTGGAGAAAAGCTGACAACTCACCCTGTTT
Source organism: Chitinophagaceae bacterium (assembly GCA_033763355.1). Taxonomy (GTDB): domain Bacteria; phylum Bacteroidota; class Bacteroidia; order Chitinophagales; family Chitinophagaceae; genus JANRKT01. Next base: position 23,608 of record JANRKT010000139.1, read on the forward strand.
TTTATACTGGTCCATCGTGGTATCATTCATGGGTTTGGCGAAATAAGCAAGTGTTATGCCCAGCAGCGGAACCACCGATAAAGCGATTACTGCAAGCATAACATCAATTTTAGCCATGATGTAAAACATAGCGCCAAGGCAGATGAGAGAAGTAACAGCGGGAACGGCAATCTGCGCAACAAGAAAATAAACCACAAAAGCATCACCGGTTACACGCTGCAGCAAATCGCCGATTTTATTACGGGAATAAAATGAAAGGGAAAGCTTTTGCAGTTTGCCGAACAGGTCAATAGACAAATCATATACCAGCCGTTGCGATAAACCGATGGTGAGGCGGGTTACTATCAGCGAAACAAATACTCCTCCGGTTGTAATAACGACGATTGAAAGAATACAGATGATCAAAAGTTGTTTTTTATCGGCAGGAGACGATAAACCTGTGAGGCCCTGGAGAAAAGCGGGAAGCGGCTGCCCGCCAAACACATTATCAATTACAATTTTTATGGGCAGGGGTTTGGCCACTTCAAATACCACACCTGTTAATGCAATTATAACCAGTATTGCAAGTTTGGCTTTATAGCGGGAAACGTAACTGAACAACCGCTTTAATATGTGTATGTTTTTCATTGCATTTGTTTTCCGGTAACCCCAACCACCTCTTTTTGCTTTACTTTTCTTCAGACATCTGAGGTTCTTCAGCAATTTTACCAGCCAGGTTTGTATTAAATGTATTGTTCATGATAATCCTTGTTCCGTTGAAAACTTTTGGAATAAAAACAGGCTCAGCGGGTATTGCCGGTTCGCCTGTTGCAATAGTTTCTTTAACAGGTTCTGTTCTGTCAGGGGGAACAGATAACAGGGTAAAGGCGCTCGTTAATTCGTGCATTGACCTTGCCGTATCCGTGAAATATTTTGTTACCAGTGTTACTGCAAAAAAGCCAAGCATGGTGCTTACAACGTATGCTTTATCAGCCGCAGCAAGAAAAGAAAGTGCGCCAAATAAGGTGATTAAAGCGATCCCGGCTGAGGAATATTTTGCAAAGCATTTAAAGCGCAGCAATTGTTTGCCGCCGCCGTGTTCTTCAATAGTAAGCAGTCCCCTGCTGCTTGAAAAGAATCCGCAGGAGGCCTGCAGATCCCATTGATCATACTGCCCGCCCCTGCGCACCCTTGTTCTTGATTCAATCAGGTTGTGTTCTGTTTCCTGTAACCAGTCTTCTGCTGATTTCCATTTTTCAGACCAATGGGTAAGGTCAATGCGGTGTTTGAATAATGTATCTGTTGCAAAAGCTTCAGAGCCCCTTTTACGCCATGGGGTCAAACCATGTGCAATGCGGCCATACAACCTGGCTACAGGCTGAACAACGTGCATCAGCGTGGTAAGGCACCAGTATTTGAAATATTGCTTTTTGTTTTTGAATTTTTTTACTGAAAGGGCTTTTGCAGCGCTTATCCCGGCCTGTATAATTACAACAAGCTGTGCAAGTATAAAAACAGGTAATAGCCACAATAACGGGCCCCAGCTGATACCCAATAATGAAAGGAACCCCAAAATAAAAATGAGCAAATGCCATTCGGGCATCAATGGTATGCAACTGATAAAACCGGGCGCCTGCTGATAAACAGATTGAAAGGGTGCAGAACCCCAGATGCCATGAAAGATTTTATCTTTCTTCAGTTTAATGGGAAGCGTAACGCCATTGCCATAAATTCTTCCTGCCCATGAGAGGTGCCCAAATCCATTGTATTTTTCAGGCCATTTGCCTTCCAGCAAGGCTTCTGCTTTTCCATAACCTTTTTGCTGTTTCCAGTAAGCTTTAAAAGAGTTTCTCCTGTGGTGCCACACAAAAGCTGATGGATGAAAGCCGATGGTCCTGCCGGTATGCTGGATCCTCCAGCACAAATCAACATCATCTCCCGCAGCCCGGTAAATGGGGTCAAAACCGCCGATCTCCAGTAATACATCTCTTCTGAAAGACATGTTACATCCGGGGATGTGTTCTGCAATTTCATCGGTTAATAAAACATGAACAGGCCCTCCGGGTGAGTTGGCCACACAGGTTGCAATAGCGCCGTCATCATCGGGTGCAATATTGGGCCCGCCTATACCAGCATGAGAAGTGCTGCTGTATGCATAGGCAAGATACCTTAACCATTGCGGATCAGGATAAGCGTCGTCATCGATGTAAGCTACAATTTCACCTTTGGACTCAAGCATACCTGTGTTGCGTGCACTGCTCAGTCCGCAGTTAGCAGTAGTGATCAAACGAAAAGGGTATTCGCTTACAATTTTTGCAGTATCATCTTTTGAGCCGTCATTTACCACTATCACTTCATAATCGGGATAGTCCAGTTTTTGCAAACCGTTCATACAATCACGTATGGTTGAAGCGCCGTTATAACTGCAAACCACAACTGATATTAAAGGGAGTTTTCCTTCTTCTGAAAAAGGGATTTCTTCAAAAGCTTTTGAAACTGTATGCAGGGCCGGTTTGGGGTTTCTCTGCCTGTCAACCAAGCCAAAATCCCAGTCTTCAATACCAAAACCGCCACGCCACCATTCATCCGTCCATGCAAATACAAAGGTTCCCGCACAGCCTTTTGAAAAGATGGTCCTCAGTTGCCAGTCAAGCACCTCCGCCTGCTTTTCTTTTCCGTTTCTCATACTGTCCAAACCAATTTCTGCAAGCACAAGCGGACGGTCGCCTGTAAGGTTATGCAAACGTTGCAGGTATTTGTTCAGCTTCTCTTTTGTTTCCAGGTAAACATTGAAACAATCAAAGTCAAGAAAAGGGAGAGACAGGTATTCCGTTGTTGGATAATTAACATAAGTAACCAGCGCTTCAGGATCAACTTCTTTAACTGCCTTATAAAGCCGGTGAAGAAATTTTTCAATGCGGCGTTTGCCATACCATCTTACAATGGGGCCGGGAATTTCATTGCCAATGGCGTAACACAACACGGCGTGGTGCCCTTTGCATTTTTGTACGCCTTCCTTTATTTTATTGATGATGGCATTTCTCCGTTCTTCCGAGTCAAGGAAATTGATATGTTGCTCCCATGGAAGGCCCACCATTACTTTTAAACTGTTAACAGCAGCTATATCCAGTAAATAACGGGGAGGCACAGTGTAGGTTCTTACCGAATTGATTTCATTGAATGCCATCAGGGAGAAATCTTTCCAGATAACATGTTCTGGTGGAAACTGATCTCCGTTTTCATCCGGGGCAAAAGTGCCATAAGTAACCCCTTTGATGTAAAACTTTTCATCACCCAGCGTGATAAACTTGCCCATTATCTTAGGGCGGTTAACAGCAGGATTTCTCTTGTATATGGTCTTTTCCGGATTTTTGATTTTCATATTGCCTGGTTTTGGTGTAAATACTAATGTGTTAAATAAAACAAATGCTGTGGCAAGCATCTTGCGTGGTTTTGCTTTGGGTACATAAACCTTTCCAGCCCTGTTGCAAACAGGTAGCTATTAATGCAAGCGGGTAGTTGATTATACTCTGGCAGGCTTACGAATGAATACTCTCAAAGGTATAGTGTGGTTTAGTGAGAGCAAGCTGTTGAGCAAAATACTCAAATGTTGGGATTGAATGCAAAGCGAAAATACCCAATCAGGATACAACGCCCAAATTTAAACAGCAGTTTTTTTTAACAACGGTGCTGATAAGACGAAGTTTTATGATAACATAACATTGTCAGATAATAACTACCCGAAAAAGATATTTGCGGCAATAAATATGTGGATTAAACAAATTTGTTTAAGTAATAAAATTCAGCGGCTCTTTTAAATCTTTCCGGTTGGTAATAACAGTTTGCTGCTGCTGATATACGATGCTGAATGGCGGTATGCTTTCAGTTAACCATGCATTGCCGCCAATAATACTGTCATGGCCTATAACAGTATCGCCGCCCAGGATGGTGCTTCCAGCATATATCACCACATTGTCTCCAATGGTGGGGTGCCGTTTTGCATCAGATTCACCTTTGCGGGCAGCATGGGCACCGAGGGTTACGCCCTGGTAAATTTTTACGCCATTACCGATAATTGCTGTCTCGCCGATGACCACACCGGTTCCATGATCAATAAAAAAAGGACAGCCGATTGTTGCGCCGGGATTGATATCAATGCCCGTATTGCTGTGCGCCCATTCGCTCATCATGCGTGGTATGAGCGGAATGTTTAAACGGTATAAACCATTTGCAAGGCGGTGAACAATAATAGCCCTGAAACCGGGATAAGAAAGAATGACTTCTTCCAGTGAAAAAGCGGCGGGGTCAAATTCAAGTATCAGTTGTGCATCCTTCAGCAGTTTGTCTTTAATGTTTTCCAGCCCGTCAAAATATTCGTCTGTTGTCTGCATAATGTCTATTTCCTGCTCACGTGCAATGGGCGATAAAATTTCTATCAATTGTTTTTTTAAAGATGATTGCACAGACAAATGCTGCTGGTGAAATTGCCGGGCATCATCTACTACGGGAAACAGGTAATTGATGAGCCCCTCGGTAAACTGGATGACTTTTGACCTTGAAGGGATTTGCGCTGCTAACAAAAAGCCCGGGTAATTTGCCATACACAGATTTTTTTGTGAATTGTTTACAGTAAAATTTTGCCGGTGCATTATCCGTGCTCAAAAGAAATATATCCGACTTTTCTGAAATTAGAAAGAAAGGGAGTGAAGATCAAATTTTATTTTTCAGGTATGTACCTGAAAACCCCGGCCTGCGGAACCGTGTATAAATAAAAAACCCTTCGTCAATTGCTTGGGCGAAGGGGCACTATAAAACCAGACATGAGAAAAAGCTGTAGGGGGAGGATTCGAACCTCCACGGGGCAGTTAGCTACTGTACAAAACTCCGGTGGTCAACCCCGGTCGGCCCCGTCCCGATATAATCGGAACGGAGCCGGCTCTATGCAGTGTTTGTCCTGTTATCCCCACCCCCGAGACAAGGGGGCATGTCTGCCTAAGGTTTCATCACCCCACAGTATGTGTATAAAGAACTTTCAGGTGCAATATTAAAGGAACTTGCCTATTTGTTACAAATTTTTCAATAAAAATTTTGAAAATATTGAATTTATTCAAATATTTGCTATTATCATTCAATTAATTCTAAAGGAGAAAATAAAAATGGCAGGTAAATTGAATCTTGACAAATTAGACCTCCAGATCATCCACGCTATGATGGAGGATGCGGGTGTTTCTTATGCTGACCTGGGTAAGAAACTATTTGTTTCCGGCGGCACTATTCATGTGCGCATTAAAAAACTCCAGGACATGCACATTGTTAAAGGTACAAAACTCAATGTAGATTTAAAGCAATTGGGTTATGATATAACTGCTTTTGTGGGGATTTACCTTGAAAAAAGTTCGCTGTACGATGTGGTGGCGGAAGACCTGAAGAAGATACCCCAAATCATCCGCCTGAATTATACCACGGGCAATTACAGCATGTTCCTTGAAGTGGTTTGTAAAGACATTAACCAGTTGCGGTTTGTTTTGCACGATGAACTGCAGAAAATAAAAGGCATTGAAAGAACAGAAACTTTTATTTCACTCGATGAAAGTTTTAACCGCAATGTACAGGTGGCCCAGGGCAATTGATGGCATAGTTTAAACTACTTTGTTTGCAGAAATTTTTTTTCAGGTCGCTTTTTTTACTGCTTGCACTTAACCTGCTGGTAAAACCGCTTTGGATTTTTGCCATTGACCGGCAGGTGCAGGTTATTACAGGATATGAAGTGTATGGAAAATATTTTGCACTGCTGAATCTGAGCATGGTGTTCAGTTTCCTGGCCGACCTGGGCATTACATTTTATTTTAACCAGAAAGCCGCTGCAGAAATAAATAAAGCGCCGGTTCTTTTTTTGCAATCGCTTGCGGTTAAATTCTTCTTATCGCTTGTATATACAGGAGTGGTTTTTACAGCAGCGCTGATAAGTAAAGTGAGCGACATGCGCCTGCTTGGTTTGCTTGCAATACTCCAGCTTGCTGTTTCTTTTCTTTTGTTATTGAGGGCAAAGCTTACAGCAAACCAGCTTTTTCATTTTGATGCTTTTGTTTCGGTTACCGATAAACTGTTTGTGATTATAGCAGCAGGGCTGATGATTTATTTTCCCGGGTTTGCAGGACCGATTAGTATTTACTCATTTGTTTATGTTCAGATAGTGGGTGTTGCGATAGCATTGCTTTTATCTGTATTCTTTCTCTTAAGAACAAGATCTGTTAACGCCCGGAGAAAAATAAAACTGAAAGAAAGTTTACGGCAGGTATTCAAAGCCTCGCTTCCATTCGCCCTGAATGTTTTTTTTATGACCGTACTGATGAGGGGTGACAGTTTTTTACTGGAAAGAATGCATACTGATGGCGCCCGTGAAGCAGGTATATATGCGGCGGCGTACCGGCTGCTGGACGCTGTAAATATGGTGGGCTTTTTATTTGCCGGTTTCCTGCTCCCTTATATTGCACATCACCAGCTGGAAAAAGAAAGGATACAATCAACCATCCTTGCATGCAGGCACATGCTTTGCCTTGGGTTTATAACAATTGCCGCCTTGTGTTTTGCTATTCCCGGATCGGTAAACAGGTTATTGTATCAGCAAACAGATAGTTATTCAGCCAGTATAATTGCATTAACCATACTTGCATTGCCCGGGCTTGCTTTGGCGCACGTTTATGGCACAGTACTCACGGCAACAGGTAATATCAGGCAGTTTTTAAATATCACTCTTGTGTTCACTGGCCTTAGTTTGTTGTTTAATATTTTATTCATCAGGCAATGGGGCGCTGCTGCCTGCAGCAGTATTGCCGCTGTTATGCAACTGATTTACGGTCTTGTGCTGATGTACGCTGCAACAGGTAAAACAAGGATAAAAGCAGAACTGAAATTATTACTGGCCTGCTGCTTTATTGGTTTGTTGTGCTGGGGTATTATGAAAATCGTTCAATATTATCATTGGAATGAGGCTGCGGCTGTTTTTATTATGGCAGGTGCAGTTATTGTGTATGCACTGGTTTCACGGAGATTAGGGTTGAAAGAAGTTTTGCAGATGATAACTGAAAAATGAGGTATTTTTAAAAGAGATCAACCATGTTTGTATGGATTTACTGTACGTTGTTGGCGAAATAAAAAAGCGAAGGTGGGTGGTTTTGGGTATTGTATTGCCTGCTACCGTTTTAGCCTTTGCACTGAGCTTGCTGATGCCCAAAAAATATTTGTCTGAGGCAAGTGTGTTGCCGGTTAACTCATTACTTACTGATAAAGGGCGGTTGTTTAATGAAAACCTTCAGCAGCTCTATTCCGGGTTTGGTACAGCCGACGACCTTGACCGGTTGTACGCTGTTGCAAAATCAGGCGTAGTATATAATGCAATAGCGGACAGCTTTCAGTTGATACAACATTATAACCTGCAGGATAAGGGGCTTGCAGCAAGAAACACTGCTTTAAAAAGATTAAGGAGCAATTCTTATATCCTGAAAACAGAATACGGCGAATTAAAAATCGGCGTGTGGGATAAAGACCCGCAACTGGCGGCAAATATAGCAAATGCAATGGTTAGAAAAATACAGGAAGTTAACCAAGATTTGTTCCGCGAATTTTATAGTGCTGCATTGGATAAATTAAAAAAAGTTGTTGAAGAAAAAAGCATGGCCCTGGAAAAGGCAAAAACTGCCGGCGAAAAAAATACAGGAAACAGTTCTTCATCTGTAAAATTATTACAGGAAGAAGCCGACCGGTATCAAAAACTGGTAGGTGAATTTACTGTTGCAGAAATGACTCCGCCGCCGGCTTTGATGGTATTGGAAAAAGCCCATCCTTCATTGAAGCCTGATAAACCCGATGTGTTGCTGAACACAGCAGCGGTGTTTATCATCAGCGCTTTGGCAGCCGTAACAGTTGTTTCATTTTTTTCAAGGAAATAAAATATTTTTTGTGCATTTCCCCTTACGCATAACATGGCATAAGCAGTTACTGTGGATGGTTATGCTGGTTTTGATGGGGTCGGTTGCAACTGCAATACTTACGGGAAAGCTGCTTTTTCTTTTGGCGCCGCTGCTTTTGCTTTTGCTGGTGGCAGGTATCTATTATCCGCAATTGTTATTTTTCCTGCTTATTTTTTCAATTCCTTTTTCCGCAGAAATACAGGTAACGGCTTTATTGGGTACAGATATCCCGGATGAAGCATTGATGTGGCTGGTTTCATTAATTGTTTTGCTGATGATGTTATTCAGGCCGCCATTTGTCTCAGGCCTTTTTTTTCAGCATGGTTTAACGGGAGTGCTGGCGGTTCACATGCTTTGGATGGTTGTTTGCTGCATTTTTTCTTATCAGCCTTTGTTATCATTAAAATATTTTGCTGCCAAAACATGGTATGTCCTTCCTTTTGTATTGGGCAGTTTTCTGTTATTGAAAAATAAGAAAACCATCATTGCAACAGGGCTGCTTTTGCTTGCAGGCATAACAATGGTAACGGTTATTGTTTTTATTAAACATGCTGTTGCCGGTTTTTCTTTTGATAAAGTAAGTGAAGCCACCCTGCCTTTTTTCCGCAACCATGTTAACTATGCTGCTATGCTGGTATGCCTTGTACCTGTTGCTGTAATGGCATTGGTGTATTCAAAAAAGCATAAAGGATTTCTAATACTGCTGGTAGTTTTTATGCTGACGGCATTATTTTTTTCCTATTCACGCGGGGCATGGATAGCTTTACTGGCCGGGTTGCTTACGGCAGCTGCAGTTAAATGGAAAGTATTGAAATGGCTTGGTATTATTGTAGCGATAATAACTGTAGTTGTATTTTATAATCTTGCCCGCAACAACCGTTACCTTGATTACCGGCCTGATTTTTATAAAACCATTTATCACGAAGAGTTCAGCCAGCATATACAGGCCACTTATAAAATGCAGGACCTTTCAACCGCAGAAAGGTTTTACAGGTGGATTGCCGCTTTCCGCATGATGGAGGGGCATTGGTTTACCGGCTACGGGCCCAATAATTTTTATCATTATTATAAACCCCATACGGTAACGGTATTCCGTACTTATGTAAGCGATAACAGGGAGAAATCAACCGTACACAATTATTTTTTGCTTTTAATGACAGAACAGGGTTTGCCGGGTGTTTTAATTTTTGTTGTGTTGCTTACGGCAATGTTTACCAAAGCGCAGCAACTGTACCATGCAATTACAGATAAATTTTATAAATCAGTATGCCTGGTTATTGCATCAGTGCTGGGAATGATTACCGTTTTAATTTCTTTAAGCGATTTGATAGAGACAGATAAGATCGGTAGTTTGTTTTTTTTGTGTTTGGGATTGCTGATAACAATGGATTTGATGAATAGAAACCAGAAAGTACAAGTGAGCGACGCCCGACTGCCAGACGGACAAGCACCAGCAGCTCAATAAATTTTATTGAGCCGGCTACAATTTTCCTCTCACATCCAGCGCATCCCTTAGCCCGTTACCCAATAAATTAAAAGCAAGCACCAGCAGCATAATGGCTATGCCCGGCACAATGGCAAGCATGGGGTTGTGGGTGATGATGAAATTGTAATTCTCTTTTATCATCAGCCCCCAGCTGGGTTGCGGAGGCTGTACCCCCACACCCAAAAAACTCAACCCTGCTTCAATAACAATGGCGGTTGCAAAATTGGATGCAGCAATTACCATTACGGGGCCAAGTACATTGGGGAGGATGTGGCGGAAAATGGTTCTTGTATTGGAGTAGCCTAATGCTTTTGCAGCTTCAACATATTCCAGCTCACGTATGCTTAAAACCTGGCCGCGGATAATTCTCGCCACATTTACCCATAGCGTTAACCCAACCGCAATAAACACCTGCCAGAAGCCTTTTCCCAATACGAGTGTAATGGCAAAAACAAGTAATAATGTGGGGATGCTCCATACTACATTAATCAGCCACATTACCACATCATCTGTCCAACCGCGAAAATAGCCGGCACAGGCGCCAAGTACTACGCCAATGGTTAATGAAATAATAACTGCTATTAAACCAACGCCGAGGCTTACCCTTGTACCAATAATGAGGCGGCTGAGAATATCACGGCCATATTTGTCTGTTCCAAGCAGGAAGGTTTTTTTAATAATGCTTTCTTTTACATCATCATTCAGCTGATCTAGCGGAACAGCCATTCTTTCTTCCACACTTTCATCAACAAATTTCTGCACAATCAGGCTATCGGGTTTAATTTCATATTTATTGATGGGGATATAAGTAAAAATATCTTCAGCGCCGTTTATTGTTCTTTGCAATACACCTGCGGTATTTATATTTCTTTCTTTTTTGAGTTTCAGGAACAGCATGGTAAAGCCGGGTTTTTGCCCGCCGATTTCCACAATCATACGGTTGGCATCAGGTGAATGATCCGGCGCTATCGGGTAAGCAAACAATGCAACTATAAATGCAAGGGTAATGATGAATAAACCCATCATAGCTCCTTTGTTTTTCTTCAGCCTTTTCCATGCTGCAGAGCCAAATGAAAATGTAGTTTCCCGCTGCATTAATGTAATATACTTATCATTTTAACGTCTTGTGCTATTGAAATATATTGTAACTCAACAGTTGTACGGTCAGTTCTATGTGATTCCTATGTTTCTAAAATGCCTATGTGGTAAAATTACACCACATAGGATCACAGGCACATAGGCAAACACATCGGGTTTAGAGTAGCACAAGACGTTATCATTTTACTTTCCTTCCTTTCCACTCATAAGTTGTGATTTGACCGAGAAAACCGGCTATAACAGTATAAAGAATGTGAAAAGGCTGGGATGGAAGAAAAAACCACAACAGCTTTTTTTTGTTAAAAAAACCTGCAACAGGATAAAGAAAGACCAGCTCAACAAATGTTTTGAACAACATGATGCCCGTAAACCAGTAAAAGTAATCAACATTGAAGAAGCTGTACACTAAAAGAACAAACAGTGAAAAATTAAAAAGATAAACCAGCAATAAAACAAAAAATATTCTTTTGTCTTCATACATTCCAGCCTTGCTTGCCCAGCGGATGCGTTGCTGAAAAAATTCAGCAGTTGTTTCTGCAGGCTGCGTACAAACAACCGCTTCGCCGGATTTAAGGTACAAGACACGTGAAGGGTCTTCTTTATAAATTTTGTGCATCAATAACATGTCATCGCCGGAGGCAATATGGTCAATGCCTGAAAACCCATCCGCTTTTTCGAAAGCCTTTTTTTCATAGGCCAGGTTAGCGCCGTTGCACATGCTGTGGAATTTTTTATATACAGATGCACCTGTAATGCCCTGCAGCGAAAGAAAGTCAAGCGACTGAAAGATCTTTAAAAAAGAATTTTCATTGGTAAATGCAACAGGCGCTGCTATGAAAGAAGGTTTGTATTGCTGATAAAACGATGCGATAGTATGCAACCAGCCGGGATAAAATGTGCAGTCGGCATCAGT